>CAMDLH010000264.1 GCA_945901405.1 Bordetella parapertussis
CGCGCGCTCCCGACCGCTTCTGCAGACTTGGCCGCTTGACCGCTCGCCCAGGCTTGCAGCGACTCTTGCCCCATCCGCCGCATCTCTTCAATCAGCCGCAACTCCGCCGCATCGGCCTCTTGCAGATTTCCCATCTCGTCGCCGACAACTAGCAACATCGATTCCACCCGGCTCCGCAGTTCAGGATGCCCGTTCAAACGGTTCAACAAGGTTTCGTCACTCATTCCCATGACATCCTCCTCATAAAGTGGTGGGTAGGCTGCTAGATTACTCCACCTCAGTTTGAATCGCACCCCACTGCCCACTGAACCATGAGCGATAAATCCAATCTGGCCGGCGTCAAGGTAATGGTTATTGACGACAGCAACACCATACGCCGCAGCGCTGAAATCTTTCTGAAGCAGGCCGGGTGCGCGGTGATTCTTGCCGAAGACGGTTTCGACGCACTGTCCAAGATCGTCGAGCAAACACCAGACATCATTTTTTGCGACATCATGATGCCGCGGCTCGATGGTTACCAAACCTGCTCGTTGCTGCGTCAAAACGTGGTGTATCGCGCGGTGCCCTTCGTAATGTTGTCAAGCAAGGACGGGTTGTTCGACCGCGCGCGTGGCGCGATGGTGGGATCGACCGAATATCTGACCAAGCCGTTTACGCGCGAGACCCTTCTGCAGGCGGTGGAAACCTACCGCGCGGGCCGCGCGGCGCCGGCGGCATAAGTATCCGTATCCGCTAAACGCATTTGAAAATTGCGCAATCATGCCTGTGAAAAAAATACTGCTGGTGGATGACTCCGCGACCGAACGGCACGTCATCGGCGAGATGCTGAAAAAAAACGGCTACGAAGTGGTGTTTGCCGTGAGCGGCGAGGATGGCATCGTCAAATCGAAAAGCGAGCGGCCCGATCTGGTCGTGATGGACGTGGTGATGCCTGGCCTGAATGGTTTTCAGGCCTGCCGCACGATTACCCAGGACGCGGAGACCAAGCATATTCCGGTCATCTTGTGCACCACCAAGAATCAGCAAACCGACAAGATCTGGGCGATACGCCAGGGCGCGAAAGACTATGTCACCAAGCCCGTGGATGCCGCCGAATTACTCGGCAAAATCGCGGCGCAAGGTTAAAGGCGAATATGGCACGGCGCAGCAGCCTACGCGATTTTCAGGAGAATCTCTCCCGGCGGATTGCCACGGCATCCTCGCAGGAACGCGTGCAAACGAAACTCGCGGCCGAATCCGGCGACGCGTTGTGGATTTTGAATCTGCCCGATGCAGGAGAAGTCATGCCCATGCCGACGCTGGCGGCGGCGCCGCTGACACGCCACTGGTTTCTGGGCATTGCGAATATCCGCGGCAATCTGTTTTCGGTGATCGATTTTGCTGGCTTTTGCGGCAAGGGCGCCACGCAACGCAATGCGGCCACCCGCTTGCTACTGGTGGGGCAGCGCCATGGCGTGAATGCCGGGCTGGTGTTTCGGCGCGTGGCGGGGCTGCGCAATGAGCGGGATTTAAAAGCGGTGGGGCGCGAAGACGCCGCGCCGGCGTGGCAAGGCAGCGATTATCAGGATGGCGATGGGCGTCAATACCGGGAGTTGGACGTGGGCGAATTGATGCGGACGCCGGAGTTTCTGAATGTGGCGGTATAAGCTGGGCGGGCGCCGTCTATCGCGGCGAAAAACAATGCGATTCGAGTGGAAGGAATAATGGCACAAGCAAAAGCGCCGGTAAAAGTATCCGGGGAATCAGGGGCGGCGCGTCCCGCCGGCTCGCAATGGCTGACGGTGGTGATCGCGCTATTGTTTCTGGCGCCGATCGCGCTGCTGGGCTACTTCATATGGGTGGAACTGCCTTCGGGTATCGCGGGCGTGGCGCCCGCCAAGGCGCTGCCATGGGTGTCGGGCCAATTACAAACCGTGGGCCTCATCTGCGCGGGATTGACCATATTCGCCCTCGGCGCGTTGTTATGGGAATCCAGCCGTACACGCCGGCGCGCCGAGGAAATCGAACGCGAAAACCGCGGCAAGCAGGAAGAAATGCTGCGTCTGCAAAACGAGCGCGCGGAGCAGGCCGAGGAACGCAACGAACGCAACCAGTCCGACATTCTGCGGCTGATGGATGAGATGGCCGCGCTGGCGGACGGCAACCTCACCGCGAAGGCGTCGGTGGACGGCGAAGTCACCGGCGCCATCGCCGATTCGATCAATTTGACCATCGACGAATTGCGCACGCTGGTGGCGGGTGCGCGCGGGTCAGCCGCTGCCCGCGCTGGTGGCCGCGCAGCCTGCGCCCGCACCCGTTGCTGCTTCAGCGCCCTTACCTACCGCGACTCCGGCTCCCGCGCCCGCCGAGCCCGAAGACATCCTCATTGGCGATGTGAAGGTCAGCCCGGCGCTATTTGAGATTTACATGGGCGAAGCGCAGCAACATTCGGAAGTGTTGCGCCAGCAAAACGCGCGCATGCAAGCCACTGGCGCGATGTTCGAGCCGGAGTTTTTCAAATCCGCGCACACGCTCACGGGCATTTCCGGAGCCGTGGGCTTCCAACCGGTGCGGGAAGTCGCATCGCGGCTTGAACTGGCGTTGCAGTCGGCCACTGATTTGAACGAAGCGCCTGGTGAGGCGGATCGCGCGGTGCTGGGCCGCGCGGTAGACGCGTGCGGCGAAATGGTGGCGGCCATCAGCGCGAAATCGCCGCCCGTACCCCGGCCCGAAATTGCCGCGGCGCTGGAAGCCATCGTAACGCGCAATAACGAAACACTTGCCGCGCGGCAGAAAGTGCCACCGGTGGTGGCCGCAATGGAAGTAGTCGTGCCGCCCGAGCCCACCAGCGCCGAGCGCCGCCGTTACCGCATTCATGACGACGTCGACGAACAATTGCTGCCGGTGTTTCTTGCCGAGGCGCAGGAACTCGTGCCGCAAATCGGGCAGGACTTGCGCGACTGGCGCGCGCGACCCGACGACAAACTGGTGCCCGAATCGCTCAAGCGCCAGCTGCACACGTTAAAAGGCAGCGCGCGCATGGCGGGTGCGATGGGGCTGGGCGAATTGACGCACCAGATGGAAACGCGCGTCGAGAATACACAGGAGTTGTCGGAAAGCTTTTTCGACGGGCTAGAGTCGTCGTTTGATCGCATGAGTCTTCTGATCGAGCGGCTGCAAGGCATTGAAGAGCAATCGCTTGCGCCGAAAGACGCACCGGTGCCGCATGTCATCGACGCGATGATTCAGACCGTGCGCCCGGCCACTGTTATCGGCTTGCAAGCGCAGCCGGCTGCGCCCGTGCTTGCGCCAGTGGACGTTCCCGCCGCGCTGGTGCCCGTACTGAGGCCTGTAGTTACCGCATCCGGTGCTCCATTCGGTACCGCACCCGCCGCGCCCTCGGTGTCCGTCACCGAGATTGCCGCCGGCCTCGTGCCCGCGGCGCCTGTTGCGGCGGTCGCCGAAGCGCCGCAACGCGGCGCACTGCTGCGTGTGCGCGCCGACATGATTGATCGATTGTCCAACCAGGTGGGCGAGGTCAGCATCGCGCGCGCGCGCATCGAATCTGAAATGCGCAGCCTGCGTGCGTCGATGAAGGAGCTTACCGAAAACATCGTGCGGCTGCGCGGCCAACTGCGCGAGATGGAAATCCAGGCCGAGACGCAGATGCAATCGCGCATGGCGCAGGCTAGCGAGACGCGCGACGATTTCGATCCGCTGGAGTTCGACCGCTTCACGCGCCTGCAGGAGTTGACGCGGCTGATGGCGGAAAGCGTCAACGACGTGGCGACGCTGCACCAGAATCTGATCAAGGATCTGGACGACGGCGAAGCCGCGTTGAGCGCGCAGGCGCGTATCAATCGCGAAGTGCAGCAGGAGTTGTTGGCGATACGCATGATGCCGTTCTCCAGCCTGAACGACCGGCTGTATCGCGTCACGCGTCTTGCCGCCAAGGAAAGCGAAAAGCGCGTCAATCTCGACATCAAGGGCGGCCACGTCGATCTTGATCGCAGCATGCTCGATAAGATCACCGCGCCGCTCGAGCACATGCTGCGCAATTCGATTGTGCATGGCATCGAGGCGCCGGCGCAGCGTCTGGCGGCGGGCAAGGCCGAGCCCGGCGAGATCGTGATCGAGGTGCGGCAGGAGGGCAACGAAGTCGTGCTATTCCTGCACGATGACGGCGCGGGCCTTAACATCGAGCGCATTCGCGACAAGGCCGTGGCGCAAGGATTGATGCGCGCCGAAGATACTCTTTCCGACAGGCAGATCGGCGAATTCATATTCCATTCGGGGCTGAGCACGGCGGATAAAGTGTCCGAGGTGGCGGGGCGCGGCGTGGGCATGGACGTGGTGCGCAGTGAAATCACCGCGCTTGGCGGGCGTGTCGAAATCGATTCCGAGCGCGGCAAGGGCGCGCGCTTCACGATTTATCTGCCGTTGACGCTGGCGGTGCTGCAGGCGGTGGTGCTGCGCGCGGGTGGCGATCTTTACGCGGTACCGGCGCTGATGGTCGAGCAGGTGCAAAAGGTCAAGGCGGATGTGCTTGATGAAATCCGCCGTGCGGGTCTTGTGCGCTGGCAGGACAGGGACTACACGTACCGCCATCTGCACAAGCTGCTGGGGTTGCCGGGCGCGCCGCTGAGCGATCAGCGTCAAGGCTCGTTGCTGCTGCTGCGCAGCGGCCAATATCGTTGTGCGATCCAGGTGGACGAACTCATCGGCGGGCAGGAAATCGTGGTCAAGAACATCGGTCCGCAACTGGCGCGCGTGCCCGGCGTGACGGGCGCGGCGGTTCTGGGCAGCGGCGATACCGTGCTGATCCTGAATCCGGTCATACTCGCCATGCGCTGGACAGAAGCGCCCGTGCCGGAGCCTGCCATCGCCGTGGCGGCGCTTGGCGCGCAGCCTGCGGGATTGACACAGGCTGTTGTGCCGGCGGCGCCCGCGGAGCCGGTACGTGAACGTCAGCGTTCGATCATGGTGGTCGACGATTCGCTGACCGTGCGCAAGATCACGGGCCGCTTGCTGGGACGCGAAGGCTACATCGTGATCGTCGCCAAGGACGGCATCGAAGCGCTCGAAAAATTAAGCGACGCCTTGCCCGATGTCGTCATCACCGATGTCGAGATGCCGCGCATGGATGGCTTCGATCTCACGCGTAACATACGCAATGACGAGCGCTTGAAAGGGCTGCCGATCATCATGATCACCTCGCGCACGGCGGACAAGCATCGCGAACGCGCGACAGAATTGGGTGTTAATGTTTTCCTCGGCAAACCTTACGAGGAAAGCGAACTGCTGCGCAATATCGCCGAGCTGATAAAAACGCGTGTCAGCACCTGATATTAAAAAACTGTTTAAAAACAAATAGTTATATCGCGTTCGATTTGTGCTCACCTTGCGTGCCGCTTGAATCCCGGCGCGCGGCCCCAACTTCCTGTGTATCGGAAATATTCAGGCAGGAGTCAGGCACATGCGCTTCGACAAATTCACCACCAAGTTTCAGCAGGCCGTCTCCGACGCACAAAGTGTCGCGGCGGGTAATGATCATGCGTACATCGAGCCGCAGCATGTGCTGCACGCACTAGTCAACCAGCAGGACGGCGGCGCGTCGTCGCTGATTGCGCGCGCGGGCGGCAACGTCAACGCGCTGAAAAGCGCATTGAAGCAGTCCATAGAACGCATGCCCAAGGTCGAGGGCACGGGCGGCGAAATCACGGTGTCGCGCGAGCTGCAAAATCTGCTCAACGTCACCGACAAGGAAGCGCAAAAACGCGGCGATCAATTCATCGCCTCCGAGATGTTTCTGCTGGCGCTGACGCAGGATAAAGGCGAGGCCGCGCGGCTGCTGAAACAAGCAGGCGTCACGCGCGTGCCGCTGGAGCAGGCGATCAACTCGGTGCGCGGCGGCGAAAACGTCGGCAATCAGGAAGCCGAAGGCAGCCGCGAGGCTTTGAAGAAATACACGCTCGATCTCACCGAGCGCGCGCGTTCGGGCAAGCTCGATCCGGTGATCGGGCGCGACGACGAAATCCGCCGCGTTATTCAAATCCTGCAGCGCCGCACCAAGAATAATCCGGTGTTGATCGGCGAGCCGGGCGTGGGCAAGACCGCCATCGTCGAAGGCCTCGCACAACGCATCATCAACGGCGAAGTGCCCGAGACATTGAAGAACAAACGCGTGCTCTCGCTCGACATGGCGATGCTGCTGGCGGGCGCCAAGTATCGCGGTGAATTCGAGGAGCGGCTTAAATCAGTGTTGAAGGAGATCGCGCAGGACGAAGGCCAAACCATTGTTTTTATTGATGAATTACACACCATGGTGGGCGCGGGAAAGGCCGAAGGCGCGATCGACGCCGGCAATATGCTAAAGCCCGCTCTCGCTCGTGGTGAGTTGCACTGCGTGGGCGCCACCACGCTCGATGAGTATCGCAAATACGTTGAGAAAGATGCGGCACTGGAGCGCCGCTTCCAGAAAGTGCTGGTCGA
>CAMDLH010000265.1 GCA_945901405.1 Bordetella parapertussis
GTCTGACATAACCACCCCATTGCAAACGCAATCCGTGTAGCTGCCCTTGTCATTAGGATTGCAGCCGAATGTGCCGAAAAAAGTGCAATGCCATTTCCGCCCGGATCAAGACTTCTGGATTTATAAAGCACCTTATGCTGGATATCAGCCTACGAACCAAGGGGTCGTGGGTTCAAATCCTGCCGGGCGCGCCAATAATCAAGAACTTAAGCCACTTTCGAGTGGCCTATTTTTTTGGCTGCAACGCTTTTACCGTTGCGTCGCTCCGGACCACTGTTCCGTCAGATGCCCGTAACGTAGTCAGGACTGGAGTCGACCTTGCCAACCTCGTTCGGCGCAATGCGCTTCGCTTATTGACGCCCTACAGCATGCGTGGGATGAAACGAAGAGTAATCCGGGATTCCGTGCCGGCCGTTGATCCTGAAATACGCTGCGTTCATTACATGCTACTCGCGGACTATTTAAGTATTTAAAAACAAATACTTACAAATCACTTGGTGCGCATTAACCGCTGCTGCTCGCGCTTCCAGTCCTTGTCTTTTTCGTCGGCGCGTTTGTCGTGCTGCTTCTTGCCTTTGGCCAAACCAACTTCCAGTTTCACGCGCCCGCGCGTGTAGTGCAGGTTGATAGGTATCAGCGTGTAACCCGCGCGCTCGACGCTGCCGATGAGTTTTTTGATTTCTTCGGCGTGCAGTAAGAGCTTGCGGGTGCGGACGGGGTCGGGGTTGACGTGCGTGGATGCGGTGGCGAGCGGGCTGATGTGTGCACCGATCAGATGCAGCGCGTCGCCCTGCACGATGACGTAGGCCTCTTTCAACTGCGCACGGCCCGCGCGGATGGCTTTCACCTCCCAGCCTTCGAGCACGATGCCGGCTTCGAAGCGCTGTTCGATAAAATAGTCGTGGAAGGCTTTTTTATTTTCAACGATACTCATGCGTCTATTTTAGCAGTGCGCCAGTAGCGTAATGCCCGAAGTCGTAAAATCAGTGCTGGTGCCGTACACCGCCGAGCAGATGTTCGCGCTGGTGGATGATGTCGAGCGTTATCCCGAGTTCCTGCCCTGGTGTAGCGGCGCCCAGGTTGCGCGCGGCATTGAACACACCACGCGCGCGACGGTGCAGATCAGTTATCGCGGCATCAAGCAGCGTTTTACCACGGCGAACACCAAGGTGCCGCCGCAATCGATCACGATGAAGCTCATCGACGGGCCGTTTCGCGCGCTTGATGGCCAGTGGCGCTTCAATGGTCTGGGCGGGCGCGGCTGCAAGATCGAATTCCGCCTTCAGTATGAATTCTCGAATCGCGTGCTGGCGGCGTTGATGGGGCCGGTGTTCGGTTATATCGCCGATACGATGGTGGATGCATTCGTCAAACGCGCGGAGCGGGTTTATGGCGCATGATGAATCCGCGATGGACACCATGGCGATAGAAATCGTTTACGCATTGCCGCAACGGCAAGTGCTGCTAACGCTGGCGGTGCGCCAGGGAACGACGGTGCGGGAAGCAGTGGAACTAAGCGGACTGCCGGCTGCATATCCGGGCATCGACTTGGCACACGGCAAATTCGGAATATTCGGTAAACGTGCCGCGGTGGACACCGCGCTCAAAAACGGCGACCGTATCGAATGCTACCGGCCGCTCACCGCTGATCCGAAAGAGGCACGCCGACGGCGCGCCCGCAAAGCCAAATAATTTACGGTCAGCTTATTTGCAGTTTTCGGCGACTGAACGTTCAGCCACGGCCGTTTCGCGCACGTAGTCTGCTTCTTCATAGAAAACGCGTTCGCCAGTCTTGGGGTCGGTGCGGGTGGTGCGTTGACGCTCCTGCAATCGCTTGAGGTAGCTGCGCGAATCTTCGCAGGCCTGTTTGCGGCGCGAGTCTTCAGCGGAGGATTTTTCAGCCTTGGCCGCTGCTTCGGCTTCCGCGGCTTTACGCTTGCGGTAGTCGGCGTCTTTTTCCGCCAGTGTTTTCTGCGAGTCGGGTTTTTCGGCGGCCTTATCGTTACCCTTCGCTCCTTTATCCGCGCCTTTGCCGCCTTTGTCCGCGCCCTTGTCTGCGCCTTTGTCAGTACCCTTGCCGCCCTTATCACCCTTGTCGCCTTTTTCATCCTTGGCGGGCGCGGGTGCGGGGCGGCTGCTGGACACTCCGGTATCCTGTTGTTTGGTGCCGGGCGGACATGCCGTGGCGAACTCTATTTTGCCGTCCTTACCCACGCATTTGAGTATCTGTGCCTGGGAGGTTGCCGACACAGCCAACAGGAAAATCGCGATGATGAATTTCACATGCACCTCTTTTCTGGTGAGTTCAGTGAGCCGGCCCACGAGCGCCGCATACCCTTCAAATTAACCATTTTATCCCGCAGAGTCAATTGCTTAACGCTTTCCACACGATGAATTAACGCCGTCCGCCGTTTACGGTTTACCTGCGGTTCCGTATAATGCCGCCTTTGCGAAGGATCAAAATATGCGCGTGGTGCAAAAAGCCCTTACCTTCGATGACGTCCTGCTGGTTCCCGCACTGTCTACGGTGCTGCCGCGTGAAGTCAGTCTCAATACGCGGCTGACCCGCAACATTTCCCTCAATATTCCGGTTGTATCCGCTGCCATGGATACGGTGACCGAGTCGCGTCTGGCGATCGCCATCGCGCAAGAGGGCGGCATCGGCATCATCCACAAGAATATGTCCCCGGCGGCGCAGGCCGCCGAGGTGACCCGCGTCAAACGCTTCGAGAGCGGCATCGTCAAGGATCCGATCACGGTTTCACCGGCGATGACGGTGCGCGATGTATTGGGGCTGACCCGGCAGCACAAGATTTCCGGACTGCCGGTGGTGAGCACCAACGGGCGCGTGATCGGCATCGTCACCAATCGCGATTTGCGTTTCGAGACCAATCTCGATCAGCCGGTCAAAAATATCATGACGCCGCGCGAAAAACTGGTGACCGTGCGCGAAGGCGCCAGCCGCGAGGAAGCCAAGGCTTTGATGCACAAGCATCGTCTGGAACGTGTGCTGGTGGTCGGGCGCAATTTCGAGTTGCGTGGATTGGTGACGGTCAAAGACATTCTGAAATCATCCGAGCATCCGAATGCCAGCAAGGACAAACTCGGCCGCCTGCTGGTGGGCGCCGCGGTCGGCGTGGGCGAGGGCACGGAAGAGCGCGTCGAATCGCTGATCGATGCCGGAGTCGATGTGATCGTGGTGGATACCGCGCACGGCCATTCATCCGGCGTGCTAAAGCGCGTGAGATGGATCAAGCGCACCTACCCGCGCACGCAGGTGATCGGCGGCAATATCGCCACGGCCTCGGGCGCCAAGGCGCTGGCAGACAACGGCGCCGATGGCGTCAAGGTGGGCATCGGCCCCGGCTCGATTTGCACCACGCGCATCGTCGCGGGCGTGGGCGTGCCGCAGATTTCGGCGATAGACAACGTGGCAAAGGCCATGGCGCGCAGCAATATTCCATTGATCGCCGATGGCGGCATACGTTATTCGGGTGATATTGCCAAGGCGATTGCGGCCGGCGGTTACGCGGTGATGATCGGCGGATTGTTCGGCGGCACCGAGGAATCCCCCGGCGAGATCGAGCTGTATCAGGGCCGTTCATACAAGGCCTATCGCGGCATGGGCTCGCTGGGCGCGATGCAACAAGGCTCGGCGGATCGTTACTTCCAGGAAGTCGACGAACTCGATACCGAAAAGCTGGTGCCCGAAGGCGTCGAGGGCCGCGTGCCGTACAAAGGCGGTCTGGTGCCGCTGATCCATCAACTGATGGGCGGACTGCGCGCCAGCATGGGCTACGTCGGCTGCTCCACCATCGATGAAATGCGCCGCAAGGCCGAATTCGTCGAGATCACCTCGGCGGGTATCCGCGAATCGCACGTGCACGACGTGCAGATGACCAAGGAAGCGCCTAACTATAGAGTCGAGTGAATGCGTGAAGGGTGAAGTGTGAAGGGGTGCCCCGCTAGTGGTGTTGGCGTAGCCCTTCACACTTCACCCTTCCCCCTTCACGGCTTCAAGCCATGCACCAGAAAATCCTCATCCTCGATTTCGGCGCGCAGTATTCGCAACTGATTGCGCGGCGCGTGCGCGAAGCCCGCGTCTATTGTGAACTGCATCCGTTTGATGTCAGCGATGATTTTGTGCGCGCGTTCAAACCCAGCGGCGTGATTCTTTCGGGCGGGCCGAATTCGGTGTGGGAGTCCGACACGCCGCGCGCGCCGGCTGCGGTGTGGAAGCTCGGTGCACCGGTGCTCGGCATTTGTTACGGCATGCAGACCATGGCCGAACAACTGGGCGGCAAGGTCACCACCGGCAAGGTGCGCGAATTCGGTTACGCCGAAGTGCGCGCGCGCGGACATTCCGCTTTGTTCAATGGCATTCAGGATCGCACCAATACCGAGGGCCACGGCCTGCTCGATGTATGGATGAGCCACGGCGACAAGGTGGATGCGCTGCCTGACGGTTTCAAGATCATCGCCAGCAACGCCTCCTGTCCCATCGCCGGCATGGCGGATGAAGCGCGCAAGTTTTATGGCGTGCAGTTTCACCCCGAAGTCACGCACACCGCGCAGGGCAAGGCCATCATCGAGCGTTTCGTGCTCAGTATTTGCGGTCTGACGGGCGACTGGAACATGCCTGATTACGTCGACGAAGCGGTATCGCGTATACGCGCGGACGTCGGCGGCGAAGAAGTGATTTTAGGCTTGTCGGGCGGTGTCGATTCGTCCGTGGCCGCCGCGCTGATACACAAAGCAATCGGCAAGCAACTCACCTGCGTGTTCGTCGATAACGGCCTGCTACGCTTGAACGAAGCGGTGCAAGTGATGGAAACCTTCGCGAAAAATCTCGGCGTGAAAGTGATACACGTCGATGCGCGCGAACAATTTTTGGGGCACCTCAGAGGCGTCACCGATCCCGAGCAAAAACGCAAAATCATTGGACGCGAGTTCGTCGAAGTATTCCAGCGCGAATCAGCCAAAATACCGAACGCCAAATGGCTGGCGCAAGGCACGATTTATCCAGATGTGATCGAATCCGCGGGTGCAAAGACGAAAAAAGCGCACACCATCAAATCGCATCACAATGTCGGCGGCCTGCCCGACACGCTGCACCTGAAGTTGCTCGAACCGCTGCGCGAATTGTTCAAGGACGAAGTGCGCGATCTGGGGCTGGCCTTGGGATTGCCGCGCGACATGGTGTTCCGTCATCCGTTTCCGGGGCCGGGCCTCGGAGTGCGCATACTCGGTGAAGTCAAAGCCGAATTTGCCGACCTGCTGCGCCGCGCCGACGCGATATTCATCGAAGAATTGCGCGCCACGTACGATGCCGATGGCAGGAATTGGTACGACAAAACCGCGCAAGCATTCGCCGTATTCATTCCCGTTAAATCGGTGGGCGTGATGGGCGACGGCCGCACCTACGAACACGTGGTGAGCTTGCGCGCCGTGCAAACCACCGATTTCATGACTGCCCACGTTGCTGATCTACCGCACAGCTTACTGACCAAGGTGTCCAACCGCATCATCAACGAAGTGCGCGGTATCAATCGGGTGGTGTACGATATATCGAGCAAGCCGCCGGCTACGATTGAGTGGGAATAAAACTCCTGCTTTCTGGGACTATCGGTACCTATCGAAATAGTGACGTAAGTTGATGATAGAAAGTAATAATGCCTTTCAGTACCTATCGCTACCTATCGGTGGTACCCGCTTCAATCTGACGGTATATCTGACGGTAGAAATCACAAGCGTTCCGGCAAGAAAAAATATACCGTCAACCAGAATTGTGGTTCGACGGTAGAAAAATAAGAATAAAACAAGATAAAACAGTAATATACAAATTATTGGCTGTTTTTATCGCGTGACGGTATAATTTTGGCGTAAGGGAGATCGCCAATGCTGTCCGACGCCACGCTCAGGAACATCAAACCAGAGGCTGCCAACTACAAACTCGCGGATCGAGACGGGATGTACGTGACCGTCACGCCGAAGGGAACGATCACGTTCCGATTCGATTACCGGATCAACGGGCGCCGCGAGACACTCACCATAGGTCGCTACGGCGCCCGTCGCGGTATGTCCCTGCAAATGGCCCGAGAGCTGTGCGTCGACGCACGCCGCGCGATTGCCGAAGGTCGTTCGCCCAGCCATGAGAAGCAGCGCGAGAAGCGCCGCGTGGCCGACGCCAAGACCTTCGAGGAATTCACCAACCTCTGGCTCGAGGACGCCCGAATGGCGGACAGCACCCGGCCAATGCGAAAGAGCGTCATCGCCCGGGACATCATGCCGGCGTTCAAGAACAGGCTTCTCGCCGAGGTCACCGCGGAGGACCTGCGCGCGCTATGCGATAAGGTCAAAGCGCGCGGCGCGCCGGCCACCGCGATTCACGTGCGTGACATCGTCAAGCAGGTCTACGCGTTTGCTACCCTGC
>CAMDLH010000266.1 GCA_945901405.1 Bordetella parapertussis
GACCACTGCGCCACTTGCGTGCCCTCAAAAAGCGGTCCGGCGCTCCCCGCTTTGAGCCATGACCGCTCGATCTAGACGGGAAATTGTGATTACGGGAGCATCAGATCAACTCGTGCGTCGGCGCTGACATCGCCGAGGAACTGCTGACCGAAGTCGCGGCCGAGCAGGACAAGCTTGACGAACCGATCAAGGAAAACGACAACACGCTGGTGCGGCTGGTCAACAAGATGGTGCTTGATGCACACAGCGCGGGCGCATCGGATATTCATATCGAGACCAATCCGGGCAAGGCCAGCGTGGTGGTGCGCTTTCGCAAGGACGGCGTGATGTCGGAGTACGTGCGCCTGCCGTATAACTTCAGGAGCGCGATCGTGTCGCGGCTGAAGATCATGGCCAATCTCGATATCTCGGAGCGGCGGCGCGCGCAGGACGGGCGCATCAACTTTGCGAACTACGGGCCGGCGCGGCTGGAACTGCGCGTGGTCACCGTACCCACGCAAAATGGCCTTGAAGATCTGGTGATGCGCTTGCTGGTGATGGGCGAACCGCTGCCGATTTCAAAACTTGGCCTGCGCGATCCGCTGCAAATCGCGTTGAAGGAATTGCTGAGCAGGCCGCACGGCCTGATACTCGCCGTGGGGCCGACGGGCTCGGGCAAGACCACCACGTTGCACTCGCTGATGAGCGTGATCAACGTGCCCGGCATGAAAATCTGGACCGCCGAAAACCCGATCGAGATCACGCAATCGGGGCTGCGCCAGGTGCAGGTCAACGCCAAGATAGGCTGGGACTTCGCCACCGTGATGCGCGCGTTCCTGCGCGCCGACCCGGATGTCATCATGGTCGGCGAGATGCGCGATCAGGAAACCGCCAGCATCGCCGTTGAAGCATCACTGACGGGGCACCTGGTGTTCTCCACGCTGCATACCAACAGCGCGCCGGAAACCGTGGTGCGCCTGCTCGACATGGGCATCGATCCGTTCAGCTTTTCTGATTCACTGCTCGGCGTGCTGGGGCAACGGCTGGCGCGGCGTCTGTGCACCCATTGCAGTGTTTCACATGTGGCGGGCGCGGAGGAAATCAACGAACTGGCGGCCGAGTACTGTCACGACACAAAATTAAAGCCGAAGGAAATTATCGCCGCTTGGAAAGAAAGCCACGGCGCGGAACTGAAGTTGAGCGAAGCGGCGGGCTGCGGCCAATGCAACAACTCCGGATACATGGGCCGCGTCGGATTGCACGAACTGCTGGTGGTCTCGCCCACGATACGCGAAGAAATGCTGCGGCGCGCGAACGCACGTGAACTGCGCGCCACAGCCATACGCGACGGCATGCGCACACTGAAGCAGGACGGCATCGAAAAAGTGCTTGCCGGCATCACCGACTTGCACGAGGTGCGCGCGGCGGCGAGCTAGCCGGACCAAGCCGTGCTGCGGCGCGGCTACTTTATACACACCCGAAACTTGACCGAAAAATTCGGCGCGGGCGACACCCCCACGCCGCTTGCGAACGTTCCGCCCGGACTGACGCGCACATGCGTCACGCCAGCGTCACAACCGTCTGCGCCAACCGTGGGAACGTAAGTCCAAGTCAGTCCGCTGTCGTTCGAGAACTCCAGACTATCGGCGAGATTCGACAAACCGCCAAAGGCATACGTCAAGCCGCTGGTTGGCGTGCCATTGATGAATGTAACCGGCCCAGATCCGCCACGTACATCTTGGTATTCGTGGGAATCGGATCCACGATTTTCACGCTGCCGGCATCCGACAAGCCTCCAAAATTGGTCGCGGTAATCGTGTACTCCGAAATCGCCCCCGGAATGGAACGTGGATTGGATGTGCCATTGACAGGATCGGAAATCAACAAGACGGTCTTTAGCAGCGTAAACGAGGCGGCAACGATATCCACCGAAACACTGGACGTGTTGTTGGCGGAGTTTTGGTCGAGCGAGGTAATGTTCGCGGTATTTGCAACCGTGGTATTTGCTGAAACCGGCCCGGCAGTAACGGTAATCGTAAGCGTCAATGACGATGTGGCCGCTATCGTGGGTATGCTCCACGAAAGCGTGCGCGTGGCTGCGGTATAAGTTGCCGTGGTGCCCGCCGGTGGAGTATGGGAAACATAGGTAATGCCCGCGGGCAGCACGTCGGTGACGACAATGTTCGATGATGTCGCGGAGCTCAGATTGCTCAGCTTGAGCGAATACGTGTAATTCACGCCGGACGCAACCGTGCTGGCGCTGGTGGTCTTTTCAATGCTGTGGTCGGCAAAAAACAGGAAATTGCTGCCACCCGGGCCATCCATGTTGTCATCCAGTTGCGCTGGAATGTTGGCGCCGTTGGAGGAAGATATGTGAAATCCCACCGCGCTCGGCCCGGTGAAACCCCGTGAAGTCCACGACAGCGAAGTTTCCATCTGTAGTCCGGTGGAGCCGCCGCCGCTCTGCGCGGGGGAAATGGTTGTACAACCGGTTATTGTCCCCGGCATATCATAGCCATCTGCTTTTCCGGTGGACGCGCTGACGACGGGATCACCCCCCGTCGCGGATTGCACGTAGTTGCAAATCTCGCGCCCCGTGGAACGGGTGCTTCCCGACCAGTTCACACGCAACACTTTCTCGCCGCTCTGCATTTTTCCGTCGGCATTGGTATCAATGTAGAACCACCAGTCGGTGACGTTGCTGACACTGCCCGCGCGCTCGACATACAGATACGGGTTGGTGCTGTCCCACGTGTACGCAAACTTCGCAAGGTCACGCCCGCTGGATTGCACGGGCGCATCCCGATCGCCCGTACCCACCAGGTCGGTTGAAAACTGGCCGGTATTAGTGAGAATGTTTGTGGACTGCGTCCAGTCGGTAAAGGCGCCGTCAATGGTGATAGTGCGTTGAATGAGCGTCTGCGCGTGACCCGGCAACGGCGTCAACGCGATTAGCGCGAGCATCGCCATGGCGCGCACGAACCATGCGCGCCGCGCCTCGAACAGACTCATTGTCAACAAACGAAGAATTAACATAACTATTTGTTTTTAAAAAATTATTTTGAAATCTCTTCAAACATCAACTTGCTCCGCGCCGTGGCGTCCTTCACGCCCTGATCGGCCTTGAAGCGGAAGAAAAGATGCCCCCCCTTGGCCGTGGCGTTGGCGCCGGAGAAATCATGATCGCGGAATCCGGCAAAGTTGTAGCCCGCGCCCACCCACAAATTGGTCACCGGTGAAAAGCCCGCCGACAATCCGTACGAACTCGTGTAGGTGTTCGAGCGCCACGAATGCAACACGGAAGCGCGCGCGCCAATGTTGAAGCGATTACCCAAATCGTGACGCACTTCCGCGCCGATTAAGTCCGTGTAGCCGCCCGCGCTGACGCCGCATGGGAACTGGAGGGATTGGAACGCTTTGGGGAAACATGGAAAAAACTCCTTTCTTGGTTAAGTGAACTTCTGGTTTTGAAGCGAAAATATGCATGGGATGACTCCTTGGTTGATTGATGCGTTGAGCTTTATTTACCGTCTTGTGCCGCACGCAGTGAATGCGCACAGCCGGGATCGATTACGAGATGCTTTTTTCGGCGGAATTGGCGTTTACTCTGGACGAAGCTTTACCAACCTAAAATTATCTCAGGAAAACACGTCAAGCTTATTGATTTCATTGAACTAATTACATGGATTTCACATTTCATCACGACACAAATTCATGACAAAAATTACCGTGAACTAAGTCACATTTGGGTGAGAAAACATTTGCAAAAGCGCTCGCGTCAGAATCACGAATTGCAACGCGAGTACGTGCGCAAGCACGGCTCGCCTCGACCGCGATAGTCTCTCTAACTAATTGTTTGTAAAGCGTTTTATTGTGCGACTAACGCCGCAACGCAAGCAGGCTGTTGAAAAAACCGCCAAAGCTCTTGAAATCCAGGCGAGAAAACGTGTTTTGGCCAAAACGCGCGAAGCCGCGCGGATCGAACAACTCCCAAACACCCATCAACACGGCGGCTAAACCGCCGAGCAGAAAAACCAGCCCCATCATCACGCGCGGCACGCGCAGCAGCAGCATCTTCCACCACACGCGTTTGCCCTGCGGATTCACCAGAAACAGCACACCCTGTCCCATGGTCAGCAAACCGCCGGCAATGTAGAGCAAGCCGGGGCGCTGCTTCAGATAACTCAGCGCCGAGTGCCACTGGCCCGCATCGAGCAGATATGCCGAGCCGATGAACGCGGCGGCGATGATCAGCAGCATCAGCCCCCAGATCACGGACGGCGTTCCGGAATAGACCTCGCTCGCTTCGTTGGAAGCACGCAGACTCATGCGGCGGTTGTGCAGCGCGTCCAACGCGCCGATCAGAAAGCCAGCGCCGACAACAAAAATGCTCAGGTGCAATCCCTTGGGCAGCGCAAAATAGCGGCTTGCCGCGACTCCGATGGTGCCGGACACGAACGCGGTATAGGCAAGAAACGTAAGCAGTCGCATGCGCGCAGTTTAGCGCGGATCACGCGGCGAATGCTGGCGGGGAAGTGGTGGGCCCTGTTGGACTTGAACCAACGACCAACGGATTATGAGGCGAACCAGCATTACTGGGTTTATTGAAAAATCAACGACTTATCAACGCTTGCCAATTTTCCAGCATAGGTAAATCAGGGTAAACCTGCTTTGATTTACGTCTTTGCCAGCACAAATTTAGCACAGTCGCGACTGCCCAAAATTGTTGGTTTGTCGCGTGCGGAGAGCACGGCAAGAGTGGGCAGTGCTGGAAATTGCGCTCCAGGATCGGCCCGCGAGTTTTGGGGTAGTCATCGCGTGTCGCCGCATACGCCACGAAAAAGTATCAACGATTCTCTGTCAACAGCGCCCACAGGGAGCGCGTGGCTCACCAAGTTTGTTCCCTTTTAGTGCAACAAGGGGTCATGGGTATCATGCCTTCCGATGCAGCGGAATTCGTAACATTCTTCGAGAGCCAACTGCTTTTCGGTTGTCACGGAATTGTAATTTTTCCGCCGTAATCTTCGCTTGGCGAAGGTTCTGATTGGATCTTGTCAGGTTCTGCTCGTGTAGCGTATTTGCACCTACCTCAGTAATTGGTGCGAGAGGAAAGTCCGCATGACCCTCAATAACATCCGCGCGTATGTCGCGGCTGTCTCTTTGCTAGCCCTTAACGTACCAGATAGCGTGGCAGCACAGGCTGCCGCGCAAGTTTCGGCCAAGAGTTACCCGGCAAAACCTGTGCGGCTCATCGTGCCGCTCGCGCCTGGCGGTGGCAGCGACATCGTTGCGCGTATCGTGGGCGCCGAACTGACTGGCGTATGGGGGCAATCCGTAGTGGTCGATAACCGGCCCGGCGCAGGCAGCACGGTCGGTACGGCGATTGCCGCCAGGGCCGCGCCAGATGGATACACATTGCTGGTTTCCAGCTCTTCGCTCGCCATATCGCCGGCTCTTTACAAGAAGCTCGATTTCGATGTGCGGCGTGATTTTTCCGCCATTACGCTTATCGCGAGTCAACCCAGTATTCTCGCGGTGCATACATCCGTGCAGGCGAGTACGGCACGAGAACTGGTGGCGCTCGCCAAGGCGCAGCCGGGCAAGCTGACCTACGCATCGGCGGGAACCGGCAGCGCCACCCATCTGGGCGCCGAGCTGCTCAAGTACGCGGCCGGCATCGACCTTGTCCATGTGCCCTACAAGAGCGCGGGCCTTGCCACGTCCGCGCTGCTCTCGGGCGAAACGCACTTGCTGCTTACGAACATGGCCAGCGTATTGCCGCATCTGAATTCAGGACGCATCAAGGCGTTGGGCATCAGCGCCGCGAAACGCTCGCCGTTGGCGCCCACGCTGCCAACCGTGGCCGAGAGCGGCATTGCGGGTTTTGAGTACTCGACGTGGTACGCCATGCTGGCGCCGGCGGGCACTCCGCGGCCCGTCGTTCATCGTATACAGTCCGACATCGCGGCGCTACTCAAAACGCCGCCATCGCGCGCGCGCTTTGTATCCCTCGGCATGGAGCCCCATGGCGCCACGCCCGCCGAAATGGATGCCTATCTCGAAAGCGAGATTGCAAAATGGAGCAATGTCATACGCGCGGCAGGTGTGCGCGCCGATTGATGCGACCGCTATCCGGTTGCCGGATGCACGCGTAACAGTACAGTCCTTTTATGGCGGATGTTCCCTGCATTACAAATCAATGGACCGTGCGGATACCGCATCACGTTTTGTATCGGCCTTCGGCTGATTCAGTAAAATAAATGCTTCGTCAGCAGAATCTGTGGGTGAGTTTCACCCATTTTAGGAAGTTGGTTGTTTACCTGGTTGAACAATCTGATGAGCGAAGTTACCAGTTCGCCGACTTGACGATATCAGTGACATCAATGATCCCCGAGTTTTCTTCGTCAACGGTGTAAGGCGCCGGGGCGGGCGCCTGAAAGCGCGCAGGGTC
>CAMDLH010000267.1 GCA_945901405.1 Bordetella parapertussis
TTCAAAGGTTCAGGCATGCAGTGCAAATGAACTCCACCGCCGCGCGAGGTGCAATGTTCGCGCGCGACCTGCGGTTAACCGCCATGAGCGCCAAGATTACCAACAAAACCGCACGCGAATCACTGGGCACGCCTGCGCGCATCAACCAAAAATTCATAAGTATTTGTTTTTATTGATATTTCGTCAACGCCACGATTCCGCCGCCGATTGCCGCATAATTATCCAAACTGAACGACACTTGAAAACGAAAGGAAACCATCATGGCTCAGATCAGACATATCGCGATTCAGACGCAGGACGAAGAAGCGACCGCGCGTTTCTACATCGAAAACTTCGGCCTGCAAAAGGTGCGCAAGCTCGATAGCCCGCGCGCCGCCGGCTATTACCTCACCGACGGCCATATCAATCTGGCGATCCTGCGCTTCAAGAATCCCATCGTCGCGGGTGTCGAACGCGGCACCGGCTGGAGCGGCATTCATCACATCGGCTTTCAGGTCGAAAGCCTCGAAGAGACCGCTGAAAAGCTCGCCGCATCCGGCGTTGCGAAACCGCGCGACGACGTCAACGCCGCGATGGGCCTGGGCGCGGGCGGCGCGCAAGCCGCGCACGGCAATGTCGAGGTGCGCTACGGCGGCCCGGACAACGTGACCTTCGATGTCTCACAAACAGGCTGGGTAGGCACGCCCACGAACAAGGTGCCCGAGTAAGCAAGAATGGAAGTAACCAAAGTCCTCGCGCGTTTTCTCGTCAACTCACGTTACGACGACTTGCCAGCGGCGGTACGCCACGAGGCCAAACGCGCGCTGCTTAACTGGATGGGCTGCGCCATCGGCAGCGCGCGGCATGAAACCGTCGCCTGCGCGCTGGCGGCAATCGCGCCTTTTGCGGGGCCGCCTCAGGCGGCGCTGCTGGGGCGGCACGAGCGCGTGGATATTCTGCATGCCGCGCTGGTGAATGGCATCAGCTCGCATGTGCTCGATTTCGACGACACGCACTTGCGCGCGATACACGCGAGCTCCGCCATTTATCCGGCACTGTTCGCCTACAGCGAGTGGCAGCAGCTTTCGGGGCGCGCGCTGCTGCACGCGTTTGCGCTAGGTGTGGAGACCGCCTGCCGCATCGGGCTATCGGTGGTGCCCAATCACTCCAATGCGGGCTGGCACATCGCCGCCACGTTGGGTGTGTTCGGCGCGGCGGCGGCTTCAGGCAAGCTGATGAATCTGAACGAGCAGCAGATGACTTGGGCGCTGGGCATCGCGGCCACGCAATCCTCCGGACTGCGTGAGATGTTCGGCAGCATGAGCAAGAGCCTGCATCTGGGCGGCGCGGCGCAAAAGGGTTTGCAGGCGGCGCTGCTTGCCTCGAAAAACTTCACCAGTTCCACGCAAGGCATCGAAGCGCCTGCGGGATTTGCACATGTGCTTTCAACGAAATTCGATCTTGCGGCCATTACCGATGGCCTCGGCGAGCGCTACGAGTTGCCGCTAAATATGTACAAACCCTATGCCTGCGGACTGTGGATGCATGCCACCATTGATGGCTGTATTGCGTTGAAACGCGCGCACAATATCAATGCGGCAAACATCACGCGCATCGACATCCGCGTAAGCCGGATGGCGCTGGATTTCACCGGCAAACGCGCGCCGCAGAGCGGGCTCGAAGGCAAATTCAGTCTCTACCATGCGGCGGCGGTTGCCTTCATACATGGCGCGGGCGGCGAACCGCAATTCGCGGACGACTTGGTGCGCGACGCGCAAGTGATCGCCCTACGCGAAAAAGTAGTCACGCACGACGACGACGCCATCGGCAAGTTTCAGTCCGATATCACCGTGACGTTAAACGATGGCCGCACGCTGCATCACAAGATCGAGCATGCGCTGGGCACGCTGGAACGTCCGATGAGCGACACCGATTTGGAAGACAAGTTTCGCGGGCTGGTGGAGCCGGTGCTTGGCGCACAACGTTGCGGCAAGGTTATCGCCAAGTGCTGGGCAGTTGAATCGCTGGCGGACGCGGGCGCGTTGGCACAGGCGGCCACGCCATAGCACCATAAACCCAAGAACCCAAGAACCAAAGAGCGTCACGGGTGCGATTCAAAGTGATGTCCCAGAAAGGGATTTTATGCAAACAGAGAAACACCTTCAGATGACCTGATCTCTGGGATTTTAGTTTGATCCCAATTTCAGGATTAGGCGAAGATTGGTTCGGGGAAACACCGTTTCTGTCTCATTCAATTCATCACACAGTTTCTGTATCGCCAGGTCCGAAACGTTTTGAGCCATGTGGTGCAACCGCACCGTCAGCGTCTGCGCCTTGAAGTCGGGAATGATGTCGGCCTCGGTCGAATACAGCGCGCGCAGCAAGGTGCGCGCCTCGTCGGGGCGTTTGATCACTTGGCGCAGAATGTTGGCCATGGCGGTTTCGGCACGGTAAGCAATCATCTTGATCGTGTCGACAAGCTGCTTGCCATGCTGGCGCAATTGGCGGAATTTTTGATCCTCCGGCAACTCCTTGAAGCTCACGTGATGCGGCGTGTCTTTGCGCGTGGCTTTTAACGCATTGACCGCCTCCTGCAGATGTTCGATCTCCTCCTTCAGTTGCGCCTTTTGCTCAAGCCAACGCTCCATCTTCCCCACCTCGATGCCTTCGGTCATTTGGGTGGCGCCAAATTTTGCCATGAGTCGGCTGAGGGTCGCCGTGGCCTTGCGCACTTGGCCGTCGAGTTCTCGCCAGACCGGGTTCACCAGTTTTAAGGTATCAGGAATAGTGTCCGTGGCATACTCCGCCAGACGGTCCAGCGCGAAGTGCTCACGCGCATAGCGGAAATAGTTTTCCTGAGACCATCGGGAGAACATCGAACCGGCCAGCGGCCCCAGTTCCGAGCCGAAATCCGTCGAAATGACCGCGGTCTGATGCCCGCGCGCGGTGCGTTTACGCACCTCCCTCACCCAGAGGTTGTTCGATAGGCGTGTGCCGCGCTCGGCCAGGTCCATCGACACGATCTCCCCTCGGTGCAAGCGCACCGGGCAGGCATGAAACTCCTCATCGGCCCAAGCTTCGGCCGGGAATTTGTGATACGTCAGGCACGCCACGCGACGCTTTTTCATGCGCAGAAAAAAAACGGGACTGTAGCCTTCCCGGTCAAACACCAGCGTGAAGCGGTGCGCCGTCGATGGGGCCTCAGGCAAGTTCGGTATCTGCTGCTCCAGTTGCGGCAGAATGTCGCGCTCAATGACGGTGAGCATCCCAGGATCGACCGCCTGGTTAACCATGAAGAAGGGCTGGCCGTCCATAGCATTGACCCAGTAATCCGTGGTGGCTCGCAGGCACAGCTTCTGCCGTGTCACATGGTGCTTGGGCAATTGCGTCTGCTGGCGCACTTCCGGAATCCGGTCCAAGCCCAGCAGCTTGCCCCACTCGCCCGGCGCGCGATAGCGCAAACACTCCAGCGATTCCAGACGCACCAAGGCCATGAAGGCGCAAAGCAGCAACAGACTGTCCAAGCCGTAGTAACCGTCAGGCAGCTTCAGACAGTCCTCGGCCTTATCCAGTAACCCCACCGCCAATAACGCCGGTAGCGCAAACAATACTCCCCCGCAAGGCACATCCAGCGCAGGCTCAAATGACGGTGCGACCGCCACCAACTGCCCCAGACTGGCAGCCACCCGCGCCTGAACATTCGAGGCGCCCATGCCCATCGGTGCAGCACTGTCCTGTTCCGAGCGCCCACTCTTGCTCAAAACCCTGTCCGCCTCGATCGCGCGCGGCGGGCGCAAGCGCCCAGCCCGCACCGCTTTTGACAGCGTATCGCGCTTGATATTGTTCTGCTCGGCAACCTCGGTGATCGTCAGCCCAGAGTCCAGCAGTGCCTCCACTTGCGCGCACACCTGCGGGGTGAGCACTGCTGCAGCGCGCCGCTTTCGCGGTTTGTAAAATCCCCGTGTCCCCTCCTGGCGAAATAATTTCACCGCTCGCTTGACCGCCAGCGAGGGCACCCCGAAAGCGCGCACAACCTCCGCTTGCTTGGCCATGCCGTTGGCGCAAAACTGCGCAGTGATCATCTTGAATGCAACGCTGTCATCCTCCTCGTGGCTGTAGATCTGCAGGTTCCCCGTGACGTAGGCAATCTTCCCGCCCGCCTTGGAAAAGGCCAGCATCGGGTTGATGTGCGTAACCCCTTGCGGGAAGAAGGCCATCTGCATTTGTGGCATGAATGGGTCCTGTCAGGATTGAATACGCAGCAGCACAGCCGCCAGCAGAGCAGCAAACCGGGCGCATTCGCCCGCACCTATCGGGATCGAGCTACCCGCGTTTGACGAGCTTGCCTTTGCGCCGCCTGCTGCCGCTCGGCGCGCGCGGCTTTATCAGCTCGGCAAACAAGGCCTCATCCGGGTAGAAGCCGTCAACACCCATGGCCTCGTAGAGTTCTACCGCCAGTCTGACCCCTTCCCTGGGCAAGCCAAACGCACGCACGATGTCCTCTTGCCGCGTATGGCCTTTGACACAGAACTGCGCGGTGATCATGTGCAGGGTGTTGACATCATTTACGTGATGGGAAAATACCTCCCGCCCCATGAAATAATAAACCACCTTATCGGCTTGCCTGCAAAACGCCAAGTCTGGGGTCACCGGCGTGAGGCGATCCGGGAAAACCGGCACGTTTTTCATGTTCGAGCCTCTCGCCTGACATTGCCAATGAGTAAAAACGGTATCTTCTCAAAATCCGCGAGCCCTCAACAAAAAATATCCAACAGCTCCGCTTAACGCTATTCAAGTCATTGACACAAAACAGCTTTTTTCTTCGACATCCAAATATCAATTTTCGGCAGAGATCAGGTCATCTGACCTTCCCTTTCAGGGGGAAGGGACTGTCTGCCCGTCCATGCATTTCGTGGCTTAGACATCAGTTTGAATCGCACCCGAGCGTCACTGCGGCGCGATGCCCGCCGCCTTGATGATTTTGGCCCAGCGCGCGATGTCCTCGCGCACGAATTGCGCGAATACCTGCGCGGAGTTACCGGCTGGCATCGCATCGAGCGTGGCCATGCGCTCGCGCATGCCCGGCGCCTGCAACGCCGCCTGTATGCTCGTGTTCAACTTCGCGATCACAGCATCGGACACGCGCGCCGGCGCGAATATGCCCTGCCAGGTGATCAGTTCATAACCCTTCAGCCCCGATTCATCCAGCGTCGGCACCTCGGGGAGCAGCGTCCAGCGCTCGATCGAAGTCACGGCGAGCGCAATCAGCCGCCCTGATTTCACGTGCGGCGTGGATACCGAGCCCGGCCCGAACATGAGTGGAATCTGCCCCGCAAGCAGGTCGTTGGTCGCCGGCCCCACGCCCTTGTACGGCACGTGCACCAGACGCACGCCAGCCATCTGCGCGAACCATTCCGGCGCGAGATGCGTGGTGTTGCCGATGCCGGGCGAGCCGAACACCAGCTTATCCGGATTCGCGCGCGCATGGGTGATGAACTGCGCGACCGAACGCGCCGGCACCGACGGATTAATCACCATCACCAGACCGTTGGTGGTGCTGGTACGGCTGACCGGAATGAAATCGCGCAGCGTGTCATACGGCAGCTTGCGGTAGATGGAGAGATTGATGGTGTGCGAAGGGGCGGCGATCAGCAGCGTGTAGCCGTCGGGCGCGGCGCGCGCCACGATTTCGCTGCCGATGATGCCGTTGGCACCTCCGCGGTTGTCGATCACGATGGTCTGCCCGACCACTTCACCCAGCCGCTGCGCGACCACCCGCCCCTGCACATCGATGCCGCCGCCGGGTGCGGCCGGCACTACCAGGCGGATGGGGCGGTCGGGATAGGCGGCGAGACAGCTTCCGGCCAGCACATGCAGACACAGCGCAACAGCGGCCGCCCCGGCGTGAATCCCGCAAACACTTCGGAATTTACCCATACGACACCTCCCCACAAAGTGTTGAGTGCTAAGTGTTAAGGGATATAGTAATTATTAAAGTACCGTTTATAATGACGCCATTCCGCATAAATGGAGTGACCTCTCATGAAGCCAACTACCTTGGCGCGCAACGGTGTCTCTACGGAGATGGTGGAATTGATTGGGCGTCTGATTGTTTTGATTGCATGGCCAGCGCGGCGGCGCGCGATGGGTGATGTCACGATGGCGTTGCTCGATGGCAAGCGACGTGTGGCTGAGGAGGTGTTCGGCTGGAATCGACGCGCCGTTGAATTGGGTATTCATGAACATCAAACAGGCATCGCCTGCGTCAATGACATCACCGCCCGAGGCAAGCCAAAAACAGAAGACAAGCACCCCGAACTGTTGGTTGAAATACAGACCATCATGGAGCCGCACAGCGAATCGGAG
>CAMDLH010000268.1 GCA_945901405.1 Bordetella parapertussis
AACGCTTTCCTGATGGGCCAGCACATGCTCGAAGGTTTCGCCACCGGTAAGCCGGTGAAGCCCATGCCCGACCGCATACGCGCGTGGGCGCTGTACGACAATTTCAAAACGCTGGAAGGGGAACTGGTGTTCGTGGGCGTGGTGACGGATACGCAATGGAAGGTGTTCTGCGACGCGTTTGGTTTACAGGATTTACTGAGGGACCCCGTTCTCAAAACCAATCCGCAGCGCGTGGAAGCGCGCCCGCGCATATTGCCCATCGTCACCGAAATTTTTGTCAAGATGAGCAAGCGGGATTTGATGGCCAAGTGTGATGAACTCGGCCTGCCGTTCGCACCCATCGCCAAGCCGGAAGATTTATTCGACGATCCGCATCTGAATGCCGGCGGCGGGCTTGTGCCGGTGACGATGCCGCACAGTGGCATCAAAACCAAGGTGCCGAATTTGCCTATTGAGATGAACGGCGCGCGTTTGGGCACGCGGCTGGATATTCCGAAGATCGGCGAGCACACGCGCGAGGTGCTGGCGTCGCTGGGTTACGACGCGGCGGCGATTGTCAAGTTAATCGGCGAGAACGCGGTAGGTTCCGCGTGAATCAGAAGCTGCCGGTAACGATATAGCTGCCGATGAAATAAATCCCGGCAGCCATCATCCCGTAGATGATGTAATCGAAAAACTTGCTGCGGCCGCCGGTGATCTTGCGCCGGCGAAACTTGATAATGCCGTAAATACCGACCACGGTCAGTGCGAACGCGAGGATGGGGTATTGCATGTAGGCGCCGCCAACCTTGCCGAAGCCTTGTTCGACCCAGCCGCCGTCCTTGAACCCGTTGTAGGAGACCCCGATGATGCCGGCAAATACCAGCACCACGGTGATGATCGATTCCAGTGATTCGAAGATTTGTTTCATGCATGCTGCCGATTCGCCGATTTTGTAATGCGGCATTGGTGTTTGAATATTGTAACAGCGATTATTCCCGATGGGTCAAAGCGCGTCGCAAACCGCCTCGGTAACGATGGCGGTGGTGGCTTCGCCGCCTAAATCAGGTGTGAGCAATTTCCTGGCCGTGATCGCTTCCACGGCCTTCATCAGCCTTAGCGAGGCCTCGCGCTCGCCCAGGTGCTCCAGCATCATCGAGGCCGTCCAGAACGTCGCCACCGGATTGGCGATGCCCTTGCCGGTAATATCGAAGGCCGAGCCGTGTATCGGCTCGAACATCGACGGAAAACGCCGTTCCGGGTTTAGATTCGCCGTCGGCGCGATGCCCAGGCTGCCGGTCAACGCCGCAGCCAGATCGGACAGGATGTCGGCGTGCAGATTGGTGGCGACGATGGTGTCGAGTGACCAGGGTTTCAATACCATGTTGGTGGTTACCGCATCGACCAATATGCGCTGGGTTTCGACCTCGGGGAAATCTTTTGCGACTTCATAAAAAATCTCGTCCCACATCACCATGCCGTGGCGTTGCGCGTTTGACTTGGTGACCAGCGTCAGATGCTTGCGCGGGCGTTTCTTGGCCAACTCAAAAGCAAAGCGATGGATGCGCGTCACGCCCGTACGGGTGAAAATGGAAACCTCGGTGCCGACTTCCTCGGGCAGGCCGCGATGCGCGCGCCCGCCGCTGCCGGCGTATTCGCCCTCGGAGTTCTCGCGGATCACCACCCAGTCGATGTCCTGCCCTTCGCGCAGCGGACTGGTGATGCCGGGCAGCACGCGCGCCGGGCGCACGTTGGCGTATTGATCGAAGCCCTGGCAGATCGGCAACCGCAAACCCCACAACGACACGTGATCCGGCACATTGGGCGCGCCCACCGCGCCGAAAAAGATCGCATCGAAGGTCTTGAGTCTATCCAGCCCGCCGTCCGGAATGTAATGGCCGTGCTGCAAATAATAGTCGCTGCTCCACGGAAAATGTTCCACCGCGAGCCGGAAGCCGCCGTCGCGCGTTGCAAGTACGTCCAGCACTTTCAGTCCAGCCGCGATAACCTCGATGCCGATGCCATCGCCGGGGATGGCGGCGATTTTATATTCACGCATGTGTGTTCAACCCGATGGAAAGCACGCATGGTAGCGGAAACGCGCCGCGCGCGACACTCGGCGGCGGTGAATACGCTAAAATCGGCGGCGTTGCCTGGAACGATTTAATGAACATACTTGCGCTCGATACGTCGGGGGAATATTGCTCTGCCGCGCTGTGGCTCGACGCTGAAATAGACGAGTGCTGCGTGCATGCGGGGCAACGCCATTCCGATTTGCTGCTGGGCATGATCGACGATCTACTACTACGACACGCCATGCGATTGCGCGATCTCGACGGCATTGCCTACGGCGCGGGGCCGGGCACTTTCACGGGGTTGCGTATTGCGTGCGGCGTCACGCAGGGGCTGGCGCTGGGTGCCGGTTTACCCGTCGCCGGCGTGGGCACGCTGCTGGCGATGGCGCAGGCCGCGCGGCAAACACGCGTGGTGTGCTGCATCGATGCGCGCATCCACGAGGTTTACCATGCCGCCTATGAAAAAATCGACGACACGTGGCGCGAAGTCCATGCGCCCAGCGTGTGCGCGCCAGGTCTGGCGCCCGCATTGCCGGGCGCGGGCTGGCATGCCTGCGGTAATGGATTTTCCGTTTACGGCGATGCGCTGCTTGCGCGTTACGATGCGCATCTATCCTCGGTGGATGGCCTCATGTATCCGCGCGCGAGAGACATTGCCGGTCTTGCCGAGCGCGTATTCCGTGACGGCGGCGGCGAGGATGCGGCGCTGGCGGCGCCGTTGTACATACGTGACAAAGTCGCATTAAAAACCAGCGAACGCGGTGGGCAATGAGCGCACAAGTCGATAATCTGCCGCAGTACCGTGCGATGACCATCAGCGATGTCGACGCGGTGATGGAAATCGAGACCGTGATCTACACTCATCCGTGGA
Organism: Bordetella parapertussis; assembly: GCA_945901405.1. Taxonomy (GTDB): domain Bacteria; phylum Pseudomonadota; class Gammaproteobacteria; order Burkholderiales; family SG8-41; genus CAMDLH01. Next base: position 2,926 of record CAMDLH010000268.1, read on the forward strand.
CGCGCGGCAATTTCACCGATTCGATCAACTCGGGCAGCCACTGCTGGATGATGGAAATCAGCGGCGAGGCCGCGGGCTACGCCGTGACCATGAGCGGCGCGGGCGAAACACACTTGCTCAATCTGAGCATCGCACTGTCGTGGCAGCGGCGCGGCCTTGGCCACGAGCTGCTGCGTTTCGTGATCGAGCGTGCGCGCGCACTCAAATCGGAAAATATTTTTCTCGAAGTGCGCGTCTCCAACATCGGCGCGCGCAAGCTTTATCTGGGCACGGGGTTTCGCGAAATCGGCTTGCGCCGCGGCTACTACCCGGCGTATCACGGACGCGAGGATGCGCGCGTGCTGGAGCTAACGTTGTGAGCGCGCGGCGCGATCTCATGCTCGAAGAGATGGGGATTACCCCGGTGTGGCATGTGCGTGCACCAACGGCGGATATTCCGCCAGTGACCACCGCGCCGGCCGCAGACCGGCGCGCAACCATCATGCGCATGGAGTGGCTTGAACTCAAGGCTTGCGTCGCCTCATGCGTGTCATGCGAACTGCACCAGAAACGTAACAAAACGGTGTTCGGCGTCGGCGACGAAAACGCCGGCTGGCTGTTCGTGGGCGAAGGACCGGGCGCCGATGAGGACGCGCAAGGTGAACCGTTCGTGGGCCAGGCGGGCAAGCTGCTCGACAACATGCTGGCGGCGATTCAACTGAAGCGCGGCGTTGACGTTTACATCGCCAATGTCGTCAAATGCCGCCCGCCCGGCAATCGCAATCCGGAGTCCGATGAAGCGCTGGCCTGCGAGCCTTATCTGCACCGGCAAATCGAGTTGATCAAGCCCAAACTTATAGTCGCGGTCGGCAGGGTCGCCGCCGTCAACCTGCTGGCACGCGATGTCAGTGTCGCCAGCCTGCGCGGCAAGGTGCACGAATATCGCGGCGTGCCGCTGATCGTGACCTATCACCCCGCCTATCTGCTGCGCACCTTGCAGGACAAGGCCAAGGCGTGGGAGGACCTGTGTTTCGCGGTGGATACCATGGCGCGCTTGAAATCGGGCACGTCGGCTACAATATAGCTTGCGCACGACTCACTCTTTGGAGAATCGAATGAAACGGTTTCTTACCCTGCTGACGCTGGCGTTCACCTTGGGTTTGGGCGGCTGCGGTTACAACACGCTGCAAAGCACTGACGAGCAGATCACCGCCGCGTGGGCCGAGGTGCTCAACCAATATAAACGCCGCGCGGATTTGATACCCAACCTGGTCAAGGTGGTCGAAGGCTTTGCCGCGCAGGAAAAAGACGTTCTGTTGGGCGTAACCAAGGCGCGCGCGTCGGTGGGTTCGATGCAGGCGACGCCGGAGCTTATCAATGACCCCGCGGCGTTTGCCAAGTTCCAGGCGGCGCAGGCGCAGATGTCGGGTGCTCTGTCACGCCTGTTGCTGGTCGCTGAAAATTATCCGCAACTCAAATCCGACGCGAATTTCCGTGACCTGCAAGCGCAGCTTGAGGGCACCGAAAACCGCATCACCGTGGCGCGCAACCGCTACATCAAGGCGGTGCAGGCGTATAACGTCACCGTGCGCCAGTTCCCCAGCAATCTGACCGCGATGTTATTTGGCCACAAGGTCAAGCCGCAATTCACGGTCGATAATGAGAAGGCGATTGCCGAGCCGCCGAAAGTTGATTTCGGCGCGAAGCCGGCCGCGCCCGCCGATAAGTAACCAATCGTGATGTTTCGCAAACTGCCGCGAGTAGTCCTCGCGGCAGTTTTCTTTGTTGCGCCGCTGATCGCGTGTGCGCAAATCGCGGTGCCGCCGCTGAAAGCGCGGGTCACCGACGCCGCGCAACTGCTGTCAGCGCAACAGGTGGCCGCACTCGAACAAAAACTTGCCGCGCTCGAAACTCGCAAGGGCAGCCAGCTCGCGGTATTGACCGTGGCCACCATACAGCCCGAAACCATCGATCAATTCGGCATACGCGTGGCGGAAGCGTGGAAAATCGGGCGCAAGGGCGTGGACGACGGCGCGATCCTGATCATCGCCAAGGATGACCGCAAGCTGCGCATCGAAGTCGGGCGCGGCCTCGAAGGCGCGCTGCCGGATGCCACCGCCAAGCGCATCATCGAGGAATACATCGTGCCGCCGTTCAAGAAGGGCGACTTCGATGGCGGCATCAACGCCGGTGTCGATCGCATCATCAAGATCATCGACGGCGAACCCTTGCCCGCGCCCAAGCCCAAGGGGAGCGGCGCCTCATCCAGCGTCACGGTGGACAACTCGCTGACCTGGGGCGCGATACTGGTGGTGTTTTTGGGCGGCATCCTGCGCTCGATATTCGGCGTGTTGCTGGGCTCGATCATCGCGGGTGTGGTCGCGGGTGTTGCGGCATCGTTCCTCGGCGCCGGCATGATCGTCGGCGCGGTTATCGGCGTCATCGTATTTGTGTTTTGCCTCATCGGCATTCAGGTGCTGGGTGCGATGGGCGGAGGCGGCTCGTCCGGTGGCGGCGGCTGGAGCGGTGGCGGTGGCGGTGATTTCGGCGGTGGCGGTGCGAGCGGAAGCTGGTGAAAATGTTACGTATAATCAAACACTTACTGATACCGGATTGGTGGGCGCAGCGGCCTTTCAGGGGCCGCGTGCTAAAACGCATCGAGGCCGCTGTTGCGCAGTCCGAGTGCCAGCATCGCGGCGAACTGCGCTTCGCGATCGAGGCTGATCTCGATCCGCGCGCACTGCTCAAGGGCATCACGCCACGCCAGCGCGCGATAGAAGTATTCTCGCAATTACGCGTATGGGACACTGATGAAAACAGCGGCGTGCTGATCTACGTGCAACTCATCGACCGTGATATCGAAATCGTCGCCGACCGCGGCATCAACGCGCGCGTGGCGCAAGCCGAGTGGGAGGCGATCTGCACGCGCATGGAAGCCGAGTTTCGCGCGGGCCGCTTCGAGGCCGGCGCGCTGGCGGGGATCGGCGAAGTCACCGCCTTGCTCGCGCGGCATTTTCCGGTACGCGATGCCAATCCCAACGAATTGCCGGATAGGCCCGTGGTGCTGTAAATAGACCAAAATGCTCGAAGCCATCACCAGCGGCCTCACTGCGCTGCTCACGCCTCAGTCGCTGCTCTTCTTATTCATCGGCGTGGTGTATGGTTTGATTATCGGCATCTTGCCGGGGCTGGGCGGTGTGGTCGCGATGGCGCTGCTGTTGCCGTTCACATACGGGTTCGAGAAGGCCGCCACGCTGGCGCTGCTGCTCGGC
>CAMDLH010000269.1 GCA_945901405.1 Bordetella parapertussis
CTGTCGTTCCCGCGCAGGCGGGAACCCATGCAATGTGCCCCATGGCGCGGTGTTATGGGTTCCCGCCTGCGCGGGAACGACAGAGTGGATGGGCGTCTGACAACGTTGGTTGCCGCCATATTCGTGATTCTTCTGTTTGTTGTTACAACGGCAGCGGCGCAAGAATTCCCCAGCAAACCCGTGCGGATAATACTTTCCGCGGGCGCGGGCGGCGCATCCGACATCGTGGCGCGCATGGTGGCCGAGCGACTCACGGCAACGTGGAAGCAAACCGTGCTGGTGGAAAACCGCCCCGGCGGCGGCGCGGTGATTGCCACCGAGGCGATTGCGCGCGCTACACCCGACGGCTACACGCTGGGCCTGCTCGGCAGCACGCTCGCGACCAACCCGGCGGTGCGCACCGATCTTCGATACGACACCGCGCGCGATATACGTCCTATCCTTTACTTTGGCGCGGCGCCCGCAGCGTTGACGGTGCGCGCCGACTTTGCCGCGCGTACGCCAGCCGAGTTTTTCGCATTGGTGAAAGCAAACCCAGGCAAATACGCCTACGGCAGCCCCGGCACCAGCACCAACGGCCATCGCGCGATGGAAGCGTTAAAGCGCGCCACCGGCATCGACGTGATCCACGTGCCGTACAAAGGCGGCGCCACCGCGGTGACCGATCTCATCGGCGGCCAGATCGCCATGTTGATGGCAACCCCCACCGCCTTCGTGCAACACATCCGCTCGGGGCGCTTGAAGCCGATTGCCGTCACCAGTGCGAAACGTTTTCAGACCATGCCCGATGTGCCGACGTTCGCCGAATCCGGCGCACCCGGCTTCGATCACGTCGAGTGGTGGATGTTCGTCGGCCCCGCGCGCATGCCCGCGGCGATCGAGGCGAAGCTGCACAAGGAAATCTCCGCCGTGGTGGCGCAAACGGATTTTAAAAGCCGCGTGCTCGAACTCGATATCGAAACTTTTGCCAACACGCGCGAAGCAAGCCAGGCGTTCTTGCAGCGCGAACTCGCGCGCTGGGCGCGTGACGCGAAGGCGCTGGGCATGGCGCCGTAGTGCGGCCCGAACGGTGTAGTGTATTTTGGCGAGATCAAAAATTTAACCGAGGTGTCCAATGAGCCTGTCCAACACGAGCCGCCCGCGCGTCGCCATCCTCGGCATCCATCTCGAAAGCAACGCCTTCGCGCCCGTCAGCACCGAGGATGATTTTCGCAAGTCATGTTACTTCGAGGGCGCGGCCATGCTCGCCGAGGCGGCCAGGCCCGCGCCCGCGATGCCCTCCGAGATACCCGGTTTTGTCGAGGCCATGAACGCGGGCGGCGCGTGGGAGCCCGTGCCCATCATCATCACCGCCACCGAGCCGGGCGGCCCGGCGGATCAGGGCTTTATCGACGCCACACTCGCACGCATGCGCGCGATGCTCGCGGCGGCGGGGCCGTACGACGCCATCTACGTCTGCAACCACGGCGCGATGACGTCAACCGGCGCGGAAGACCCCGACGGCGCGCTCTACGCGCTGGCGCGCGAAGCGGCGGGGCCGAGTGTGCCCGTGCTCGCCACCGTCGATCTGCACGCCAACATCTCGCGGCGCATGGTCGATCGCGCGGATTGCGTACTTTCCTATCGCACCAACCCGCATGTGGATCGGCGCGAGCGGGGTGCGGAGGCCGCGCCGCTGATCCGCCGCCTGATCGCTGGCGAGCGCTGGGAGAAAACTTTTATTCGCATGCCCATCGTGCCGCCGTCGGTGACGCTGCTTACCGCGCGCGGCGTCTACGCCGACATGATCGCCGAGGGCCAACGCCACATCGGCCCCGACCTGCCGGTGGTGTCGGTGGTCGGCAGCTTCGCCTTCAGCGACGCGCGCGAGGGCGGCATCACCATACTCACCTACGGCCACGGCGAAAAACCCAAGGCGCTCGCGCGCCAGCTTGCGGAGTATGCGTGGGCCGAGCGCGAGCGTTTTCGCGTGCGCCTGACACCGCTCGATGAAGCCATCGCGCGCGCCGCACGGGCAGGCCGCAACAACGAGCGCACCTCGGTGTGCCTGGCGGACGTCGCCGACAACCCGGGTGGCGGCGGGCGCGGCAACACCACCGATGTGCTCGAAGCGCTGCTCGCCGCGCACGTCGAACGCGTGCTTCTCGGCAATTTTGTCGATGCCGCAGCGGCGGCAAAATGCCACGCCGCGGGTGTAGGCGCGAGCGTGCAACTAACGCTCAACCAAGGGCGCGCCGACGAATACGGACGCGAGGTACCGGTGCAGGCGCAAGTGCTGGCGCTATCGGATGGCGTGGTCGCAGGGCGCCGAGGCGTCTACGCAGGCCGCACCGTGCATCTCGGCCCGGCGTCGGCGATCCGCGTCGGCGGCCTCACCCTGGTGCTGTGCTCGCGCCGCATCCAGTGCGCCGACCCGATGTTCTTCGAGACCTTCGGCCTCGACATCGGCGCATACTCATCGCTGGTGGTGAAATCGCGCGGGCATTTTCGCGCCGGCATCGACGAATGGTACGGCGACGACAAGATCATCGAAGTCGATGCGGCGGGGCTTACTTCGCCGATGCTGGAGCGGTTTACCTGGAAGCGGTTGCCGCGGCCGGTGTGGCCGTTGGATGCTGATACGCAGTGGCAGTGATTTGGCAATTCCTGATTCCGCTCATGTATGGCGCAATTAAAACAATAAGCGTCAACGCCGATTACGCACCATCGAATCAACCCGACAATGGGAGAAATAGTCTGAACCTGCGTAAGCTCGAATGGGCATTGATTTTCTGCGTGCTGTGCGCCGCGGGAGAGCCGCGCGCTCAAACCTATCCAGCCAAATCCGTAAGAGTGATCGTCGGCTACCCTGCCGGCGCTGGTAACGACGTGGTGGGCCGTCTGGTGATGACGGAGTTATCAAAACGTTTCGGACAACAGTTCATCGTGGACAACCGGCCGGGTGCTTCGGGCAACATCGGCGCTGAAATCGTCGCACGCAGCGCGCCCGATGGCTACACGCTGCTCAATGCGCCGGGTTCGATTGCCATCACCTACAGTCTTTTTCCCAAGCTGGCATACGATTTGATGCGGGATCTGGAACCTGTCGCGGTCATGGGTTCGGTGCCCTTTCTGTTTGTGGTGCATCCGTCGCTGCCGGCAAAATCCGTGAGCGAATTTATTGCGTTCGCGAGGGCGCGGCCGGGGCAATTGACTTATGGCTCTGCCGGCGCCGGCGGCGCGCCGCATCTGACGGCGGAGTTGTTCAGCCTGCGTGCCGGCGTTAAGATGTTGCACGTGCCGTATCGCAGCACCGCCCATGCAACCACCGATGTCGCCAGTGGCGAACTGAGCACGATTTTTTCGCCGAGTTCATCGATATTGCACTTGGTGCAATCGCGGCGTGTGCGCGCGCTGGCGATTACCAGTACGCAGCGCCATCCGTCGGCGCCGGACGTGCCCACCATGATCGAGGCGGGCATGCAGGGCTTTGAAGCGCGTAACTGGATTGCGCTATTCGCGCCCACGGGCACGTCACCGGACGCGATCAATCTGCTCAATGCCGAAATCAACCGCATCGTGCAAACGCCGGCCATGCGTGATCGCTTTGCCGCCGTGGGCGCGGAGCCGCTGCAGGGCACGCCCAGGCAATGGGCCGCTTACGTTCGCGATGAAATCGCCAAATGGGGCAAGGTCATCAAGGCCGCGGGTATTCGTATTGAGTAAAACTGGATAGGGAGTGAAGATGAGATCAGTAATCATATCGAAAGTGGTCGCAGCGCTGCTATGCGGCGCGGGGATCGTTCAGCAGTTTGCCGAGGCGCAAGTGTGGCCAAACCGGCCCGTGCGTATCGTCAACCCGACACAGCCGGGCGGCCCTTCGGACATCATGGCCCGCAGCATGGCGCAAAAGTTTACCGAGGCGCTGGGCCAAACTTTTATTGTCGACAACCGGCCGGGGGCGAACGGCATTATCGGCGTCGATCTGGTGGCGAAGGCCAGCGCCGACGGCTATACGTTGCTGGCCGGCACCAACGGCCAACTGATCGCCAACATGGCGGTGTTTTCAAAATTGCCATTCGACTCGGTGCGCGACTTCGCGCCGATCACCATTGTGGTGTCGTCCCCATTTGTGCTGGTGGTCCATGCGTCGCTGTCCGCGAAGTCCGTAGCGGAGCTGGTTGCGCTGGCCAAGGCGAAACCCGGCATGTCGTACTCGTCGTTCGGCCCGGCCAGCATCGCGCACTTCGGCATGGAGCTCATACAACTGCGCACCGGCATGAAGATGACTCACGTGCCTTACAAAGGCGGCGCGCCCTCGGCGGCGGCGCTGGTGGCCGGCGAAGTCAATGCGTCGCTGGATTCCGTGCAGAATCAGCTCCAGTTCATCCGCGGCAACCGGGTGCGCGCGCTGGCGCTGGCGAACAGCACGCGGCTGAAAGTGCTGCCTGATGTGCCGACGACGGCGGAAGCCGGCGTTTCCGGTGTCGAGATCGGCGGTTGGTATTCACTGCTGGCGCCGGCGGGCACGCCCAAGGCCGTGGTCAATCAGCTTTATGACGAAACCGTGAAGGCGTTCAAATCATCACCGGAATTGCGCGAGCGCTTTGAATCCACCGGCTCGGATGTTTTGCTGAATATGCCATCGGACTTTGCCGCACGCATCAAGCGCGAAATCGCCGAGTACACCAAGGTGGCGCGCGAGGCCAACATTACGGTAAACCAGTAACGACGCTGGCCCACAACAAGGAGCACACGATGAATAACAAGCCATTAAATGCCGCGGAACAAAGCACCAAGCCCGGTGAGCGTATCACCGACAAACCGGAGTTGCCGCCGCAAGGTGTGGCCATGCACCTGGTGGCCGACACCGGGTCGATCGAGGGCGAGCATCACCTTAAACTGGGCCACTCGCGCGGCTTCGATATTTATTCGGACGAGCCGCCCACGATAGGCGGCACCAATAAATTTCCGCCGCCGATGAGTTATCTCGCGCTGGCGATAGGCTTCTGACTGCTCACCCAGGTGGCGCGGTACGCGTCCATGATGAAGCTGAAAGTGAAAAAAGCCAATTGCCATGTCGAATTCGACTTCCAGGTTTCAGGCTCGGTATTGAAGGGCACCGTCAAGGGCAGTTGGCAGGGCATCAGCACCAGTCTGGAAATCGATTCGGACGAACCGATGGAAAAGATCGTCGCGCTGACCCGCAACGCCAAGGGCGGTTGCTTTGCGGAACAGTTGATTGTGAACCCGGTGAAACTCACCAGCTCGATCACGTTGCGCGGCGAAACGGTGCATTTTGAAGCGGAGAACGGATGAGCCGCTGACGGCGCGTTTCGTTGTCACGCGGCGCGTGTGCTCGCGCCGCATTTTGCCGATCTTGAAACGGTTTGCTTGGAAGCGGTTGCTGCGGTCGGAGTGGCCGTTGGATGTGGATACGCGGTGGCCGGGGACAGAGCCTTCTTGAATCACAGATATAGATGTAAGCAATTGTTTTTATTAAATATTATTGTGGCCACTCAAAGTCGGGTGAACCCCTTCTCTCATCCCAACCCTTCTCCCGGGGGGGGACTAAAAAACCATTGCCAGCAACGGTGGCCTTTCTTCCCTCGCCTTTCGGGAGAGGGGCCGAGGGTGAGGGTAGGTTTTTACATACCGCGCGAAAACCTGAATAGCTATTACTTTTCTGTCGAAGCATATACGACATTAGCGTATATTACTCACGTGTTGATCGCGATATTTACAGGGACCTCAAATTCTAGCAGCCCGTCGGACTTGACTTGAAATTGGAGAAGTTGAGGATTTTGAATCTCGGATTTTTTGACTGATTATGTGTTATGAATAATTAGCGCTCGTTTTTTCTCGCTTTTCACCCCGTTTCACCCGCAAGCGGCGCACTTTGGGCGCAATACCGCCATGCGTTTCACATTCCACGCGAGGCACACCAGCGCCCACTCCCCGCCGACCTTGTTCAACCCGCGTAAAGAGAACTGCCGAAAGCCCATCACCGACTTGATGATCCCGAACACCGGTTCGACCGTCTGCTTGCGCAGGGCATAGGCCGCTCGCCCTATCTTGGTCTTCAATTTATGCGCCATCGCTTGCATCGGTG
>CAMDLH010000270.1 GCA_945901405.1 Bordetella parapertussis
CAGCCGATCACGAGAGCAGAAGTCATCAACTCGAAATCGATTGCCGACCCGCTGAACATCCTCGACTGTTGTTTGATTTCCGATGCCGCGGGCGCTTTCATCGTGACCTCGGCCGGGCGCGCGCGCGACTGCAAGGGCAAGCCCGCGTATCTGCTGGGCGTGGGAGAGCGCCACACACACGAGTTCATCGTCTGCGCGGAGAGCCTGGTGCACTTTGGCGCCGCCGATTCCGGGCAGGCGGCCTACAACATGGCGGGCCTGGGCCCCGAGGATATCGATGTCGCCCAGCTCTACGATTGCTTCTCGATCGTGCCGGTGATCGAACTGGAAGAACTGGGCTTTTGCAAGCCCGGTGAGGGCGGCGCATTCTACGGCGAAGGACATGCCAGGCTCGGCGGCAAGCTGCCGGTCAATACGCATGGCGGCATGCTCTCGCACGCGCATGCCGGCGCCACCGGCGGCCTGCTGGGCATCATCGAAGCGGTGAGCCAGCTTCGTGGCGGATTGGGTGCGCGGCAGGTGCCGGGCGCCGAGGTGGCGCTGGTGCACAACGAGGGCGGCGTGCTGTCGTCGCACTGCACCGTGATACTTGCAAACGACACGCGCTAAACACCGAAGCACCGAAGGAGATCAAACATGCAATCGAAGAGCCGCGGCCTGTATTGGGAAGATTTTGAAATCGGGCAGGTGCTGGTTACGCCCAAGCGCACGATCACGTCGACGGATATCGTCAATTTCGCCTGTTTGTCAGGGGATTTCAACGAGGTGCATACGAATTGGGAATACGCGAAAAGCACCCAGTTCGGCGAGCCGATTGCACACGGGCCGTTGATCTACGCCATCATGGGCGGCCTGCAGTACGCAAGCGGAGTCAACGACGGCACGCTGCTTGCACTGCTGCAGGTGGACAAATGGCGCATGCTGGCCCCCGTCAAACACGGCGACACCCTGCACATGGAAGCCACGGTGCTCGAAAAGAAAGCCAGCGGTAAACCCGACCGCGGCGTGGTGAAGTTCGCACGCCGCTTCATGAAGCACGACGGCACCGCGGTGCAGGAAATGGAAGTGACGCTGCTGTATCGGCGGCGCGCGGGTTGAACACACGGGCTGACGCGATGGCGCCTATCAGCAGGGTTTGCCGTAGTGCGGCAACGGCAGTCTTGTTTGCCGGTGCGTGCCACGCTTTGGCGCAGCCATATCCCGCCAAGCCCATACGCTTTGTCGTTCCGCATACGGTGTCGGGTTCTCCCGACATACTCGCGCGCTTTATCGGCGCGCGGCTGGGGCCGGCCTTGGGCCAGCAAATCATCGTGGACAATCAACCGGGCGCCGCGGGTATCGTGGGCGCTGAGCGGGTGGCGCGCTCCGCGCCCGATGGTTACACGCTGATGACCGGGTCGAGCGCGGTTGTTATCAACCCGAGTCTTTACCGCAAAGTCGGCTATGACGTGTTGCGCGATTTTCAGCCGGTCACCGAGTTGGCGTTGGCGGCGCTGGTGCTTGCCGTCCATCCATCGCTGCCGGTGCGCTCGACGCGCGAGTTGATGGCGTTGGCGCGGGCACAACCGGGTGTGATCAATTACGCCTCCGGCGGCAGCGGTTCCGCCGCGCACATGGCGGCCGAGCTTTTCAAGAGCATGGCCGGTGTTAACCTCGTGCATGTGCCGTACAAGGGTACGGCCCCGGCGCTCACCGACTTGGTGGGTGGCCATGTTTCGGTTGGTTTTTACACGGTGTCCGCCATCGGCGGCTACATCAGGAACGGACGGTTGAGGGCGCTCGGCGTCACCGCGCTACAACGCTCTGCCGCGATTGCGGATGTGCCCACGGTGGCCGAAAGCGGCCTGCCGGGTTATGAGGCGAGCACCTGGATAGGCGTGTTGGCGCCCAGCGGCACGCCGCGCGACATCATCGAACGCCTAAACACCGAAATCGTGAAGATACTCGGCATGCCCGATGTGCGGCAGGGCTTTGCCGCGCAAGGGTTCGACATTATCGCCAGCACGCCTGAACAATTTGCCGCGCAGATCAAAACCGATTTTGCGAAATGGGCGCGGGTGATCCGCGAGTCCAGAGTCACCGTCGATTAAACCCTCGAAGGGAAACATATGAGTCAGGATTTTCAGGACATACTTTATACCGTGGCCGGCGGCGTCGGCACCATCACCATCAACCGCCCGCGGAAGTTGAATTCGGTGACCGCCGAGACCCTGCGCGAGATTGAAATGGCATTCGATGCGGCGGGCAACGACCCCGAAGTCGGCGTCGTGGTGTTCACCGGCGCCGGCGACAAGGCTTTTTGCGCGGGTGCCGATGTGTCGTGGCAGAAGGAAGGCAAGATGGGGCGCGGCGGGCCGGCCCAATACAGTCCGCCCTATTTGATGATTTCGCGTTGCCCCAAGCCCGTCATCGCGCGCGTGAACGGCTACGCAATCGGCGGCGGCCATCACTTTGCCTACTTCTGCGATTTCACCATCGCGGCGGATCACGCGGTGTTCGGCCAAAGCGAGCCGCGCGTCGCCTATCCGGCGAGTGGAGCCACGGTCAACTACCTCACGCGCATCGTCGGCCACAAGCGCGCACGCGAAATCTGGATGCTTGGCCGCCGCTACGGCGCGCAACAGATGTATGAGTGGGGGCTGGTCAATTCAGTAGTGCCGATGGCCGAGCTCGACAAGGAAGTGGCGAAGTGGTGCGACGAACTGCTGGCGGTGTCGCCGACATGCCTCAAGGTTTACAAAGCCTCGTTCATCGAGGAGTTCGAGGACCTGATGGGACAGGGTGACCTGCTGCGGCGCTGGCTGGTGCCGCCGAACTTCCGCGAAACCGAACAGCGCGAAGGCACCAGCGCGTTTCTGGAAAAGCGCAGGCCCGATTACTCACGATTCCGCAAGCCGCAGTGAACGCAGGAAAGCGCGTGTGCGTGATGTTGGCAATGGGATCACGGCCGTGCGCATCAATCGTTTTTTCCCAAAGTTTCAATCAATCACCGAAATACGCCAGGTAATTGATTTGAATGGGTGGGCGGTACTGGGATCGAACTAGTGTCGCCATTTTTTTTATTATTAAAAACAAATGCTTACATGGTGTTTGGTGCCAGGTTGTGCCATAGAACTGACTTTTCCGCATCTTTTTGGTGCCGAAAAACCTGTTTGTCATGTGGCCTGAACTACACCTTGACCTGCTTGGTCGACCAAGGTGATGTTAGGCCCCTGCATGGGGCTTTCTTTTTCAGTTCCGCTTGCATGTTCAACTGTCCCTTGGTTAGTAGTGCTGTTATTTTGGCATTATTGTATTTTTGAGGAGATAATATTGGCATATCGATATATTTATAAGAAAATTATTATGGCTATTTAAGTAAATAAATGCCATAATATTATCATTATGGCTAAAAGAACTGCCCCCTTACTGCCGTCCACCGAAAAGCTGCTGCGCCAGTTTGGCGAGCGGCTGCGGCTCGCCCGCCGGCGCCGGCGCTTGCCCGCCAAACAAGTAGCTGCGCGCGCTGGTATGTCGCCGATGACCCTGCGCAGTTTAGAGCGGGGCGGGGCGGGCGTGACCTTGGGCGCTTATCTTGCGGTAATGCAGGTGCTGGGTATCGAAAAGGATCTCGATCTACTTGGGCAGGCCGATCCACTGGGGCGTGAACTGCAGGACGCCCGGTTGTCGACTCAGGGCAAATCATCTGTGAGCATCTCCAAGCACATAGCATCCTCCGCGGCGCCAGGCCTCGACCAATCAGGCGAGCAATTGAATGAAGGCGCCTCGGCGCAGCAATCCAAAAAAATCCTCAAACCGACTAAAGATGCTCAAGCGTGGATCGATAAGAGCGGATTCACCAGTTCGCAATCGTTGCAGAATCTGATCGGCAGTGGTGAATCGGTGATCCGTAAGAAGAAGCGCTAAGTCATGGCACGTCCCGCTACACTCACTATCGCGGTCTATGCCGATTGGAAAGGCTTGCCTGCTCCGCTGCGTCTCGGCCTGCTTCATGCACGCCGTGGTGCGAGACACGAAGTGTTCGAATTCGCGTTCGACCGAACGGCGCTCGCGCATCCGTCCCTGGCTAACCTGCACCTTGATGCCAGGCTAGGCTTGTTCGAAGGCAGTCAGCATCCGCCACAGGGAACAGAAACATTCGGTGTCCTTGCCGATGCGAGTCCCGATCGCTGGGGACGACTCCTGATGCGCCGTCGTCTGGAGCGTGAACAACGGGCAGGGCTGGTGGACCAAGCCGTCCGACTGACCGAATCCGACTATCTGTTGGGGGTGCATGACGCGTACAGGGTCGGTGCACTGCGGTTCCAGCGGGACGATGCGGGCGATTTTCTCGATAATCGCCATGACGTGGCAGCACCGCCGTTCGTGCAACTGCGCGAGCTGGAAGCGGCAAGCCTCGCGCTGGAACGTGACGAAGATAATACCGCCGAGGAGGGCGGTGATTGGCTGCGTATGTTGATCGCACCAGGGGGCTCGCTCGGTGGCGCACGGCCCAAGGCAAGCGTGATCGATCCGGATGGGTGTTTGTGGATTGCGAAGTTTCCCAGCGTGCGTGATGAGCACGACGTGGGCGCCTGGGAACTGGTGGTGCATACGCTCGCGAGTAGTTGCGGGCTACAGGTGCCGCAAGGCCTTGCGCGCCGATTCGCGAGTCCCCATCACACATTTCTGGTGCAGCGCTTCGACCGTACAGCGGCTGGCCGGCGCCTGCATTTTGCATCGGCGATGACGCTTACTGGCAGAACAGACGGAGACGATGCGTCGACCGGCGCAAGCTATCTGGAGATTGCGCGCGTGTTGATCGATCACGGCGCACAGACCGCGGCGGATCTGCGTGAACTATGGTCACGTATCGTATTCAATCTGCTGGTTTCCAACACTGACGATCACCTGCGCAATCACGGCTTCATTCTGGTCCCCGGCCACGGATGGCGCTTGTCCGGTGCCTACGACATGAATCCGGTGCCGGACGCGCAAGGGCTGAAGCTTAATATCAGCGAAGCCGATAACGCGATGGACCTGGAACTGGCCCGTTCGGTAGCGCCGTATTTTCGTGTGTCGAAGACCGATTCGAACATAATTATCAAACGCTGCAGAGCCGTAGTGGCACAGTGGTCCAAGATTGCCAGTCGCCTGCATTTATCAGCTCGCGAGCAAGAAGGTATGGCGCCAGCATTTCGACTCGCAGGTTGAGCGGACGCGCCCTGATGCTGCGATGACATTCCATAACTATGTGACAACAACAGTACGGCGACTGGCAGTTACATTTCGGCGACCTATTCACGAGTAAGCTCGGTGGCTGGGATCTCCATAGAGCGTATTTGTGCCATAGAATTGGCTACGTGCCCTTCTATTTGTGCTGGAAAACCTTGGTCGTCATGTCGCTGCCGGTGTGTTCCAGCAACTGCCTTGCGATTTCCTGATTTGCTGCATTGATTGCGCGTTGACCCGAAAGTCTTAGCCGTTAAAATCGCATCGCAGGGCAAAACGGTCATTGGTCAGAGCTCTCTCGGATGTTCCATGTGGAGGTCGGCAATGTAGTGTGCTTTGCCACCGTTGGGATATGGTTTCTCGGGGTTCGGCACTCGACCATGAAGACACGCCGGCGGGCAAGGGAAGTTGCCGCACAGAGCGTCTGGTCCACCCTTGACGACCGATATTCATGAACAAATAGGCCATGGCGGTTGATCGGCCTCAGCAGCCGTTCAACATGCGCCGAGCGAGCGACGGCAATACAGCGTACACCGGTCACACGATGATCGGGGTAGTCGAACGGCAGGTCTACGATCCGTCGAATTCACACTATCGACCCGTTGCTGCCAGTCGCGTTTCCCGATAGCGGCCATTCACCAACTCGTTCGAGGTGCCAGTGCGAAGTCCACTGCCCGGCACTCCGAGTTGAACCCGGTACGCCAGCTCGCAATAGAAATAGGCTTCGTGACGGGTATTTGTGGGTGGTTTTTCGGGTTTTTGGGGGAGTCACCTCGGCCAAAAGGTTATCCACGGGGGTGCGGCCCGCCGCCTCTTTCAGGCGGGAGGCGAGCACCCCGGTGGGTAACC
>CAMDLH010000271.1 GCA_945901405.1 Bordetella parapertussis
AAACCGCGCTGAGATTTCTTGCAGGCTCCCGCCTTGCGCCATCACTGGCGTAATGTCCGTCATCTTGCCCATCGCCTCTGCTCCTCATCAGATTGAACCCGCTGATGAAGTTAACAGAGGCGTCAATCAATTTCATTCACGCTTGCTGCAAGGACACTCCAGTTGAATAGATGCTTCCTGAGAATATCAATCGTCTCGGGCAAGGCATGTATGGTGACCGGCTTGTCGCGCATCCAGCCGACGGTGTCGGCCAGGAACGGGATCGAGGTGACATGATCGAGATGCGAATGCGTCACGAAAATATGGTCGATCTTCGCCATATCGCCGATTTCGAGATCGCCCACGCCGGTCCCCGCGTCTATCAACACATCATCGTCGAGCAATAGCGTGGTCGTGCGCAACCCCGCGCCGATGCCTCCACTACAACCCAACACACGCAGTTTCATGCTTACTTGGTCTCGAAAGTAAACGCGCCATCCCAATCCGGGCCCAGGTTCTTCTCGCGCAGCACAGGAATGCGCTTGAGGAACAACTCATACAACTTGTTCTCGGGCGATGTCTCGTGCAACACACGCAGTTGCGCCTCGGCATCGTTCCAATCACGCTTGCGATACGACCTTAGCGCATTGTCGAACAGTTCCAGACGTTTGACGACTTCCGCCGGGACAACGCTTTTCAGCCCGATCGGCTGATACATCGTAACCGCGTTTTCCTTGCCCTTGACGCGCACCCGGTCAAGCTCGCGGAAAACGATCTCGGGCGCCGCCTTCATGGTTTCTTCGCCGACTATGATATCAGCCCCATACTCTTTTGTGATGCCCTCGAGCCGCGATGCAAGATTTACCGCATCGCCCATCACGGTGTAGGCAAGCCGAATTTGCGAACCCATGTTACCCACGCTCATGCGCCCGGTGTTCAGGCCAATGCCTATCTTGATTTCGGGCCAGTTTTTGGAGCGAAAATGCGGCTGCAAATCCACCAGCGTCTTGTGCATTTCCAGCGCCGCCACGATGCCGACATGCGCGTGCGCGGGATTCTCCAAAGGCGCGCCCCAAAATGCCATGATGCAATCACCCATGTACTTGTCAATCGTACCGTGATGCTTGTGGATCACCTGCGTCAGCGGCGTCAGGAAGTTATTCATCAATTCCGACAATGCCTTGGGATCCAATCCTTCGGAGATGGTGGTAAAGCCGCGAACATCGGTAAACAACACCGTGCACTCGCGTGAATTCGGTTCGAACAGCGCCGTATCCGGATTCTTCGCCAGTTCATCAACCAGCTCGGGCGGCACGTACTGTCCAAAAAATCCCTCGATCTGTTTCTTGTTCTTCGCTTCGGAAAAATAGCCCCAAACCGTGTCCGTGCCATACAGTATCAGTATCATCATCACGCTGGATGCCAGCGGCAACACGAAGTTTCCGTATTCATAAAGCGCAAAGTTCGCGCCCACCACGGCGGCAAGCACCACGAACGCCAGCACGGTGGAACACAATACATTCAGTTGCGGCAGCGTCAATGCGAGCGCAATGCCGACCAGCAATATCAGCATGAGTTGCAGGGCAAGCGCGTATTCCGGCATTTGCTTGATCGTGCCGTCCAGCGCGCCAGCGACAATGTTTGCATGAACCTCCACGCCAGGATAACTGCCGTCAAAGGGCGACACACGAAGATCTTTCAACCCGGGCGCGGTCGTTCCCACGATGACAATCTTGCCCTTCAGGTCCGCCACGTCGATACGATCGTTCAGCACATCGACGATGGAAATGTATCTGAAACTTTTCTGCGCACCGCGGTACGGAATGAGACTGGTAAGCTTGTAGCCGACGGGGATTCTCAGATCACCCAGCAGCAGGTTGTCCACCACCGCATAGCCGCCATCTTCCACCATGTCGAGCCTGATTGGCGGCGACCCTAGATAAAGCCGCAGCATCGCCAGCGACAGCGCTTCGTAGTAAGCGCCTTTATGCCCCTGGAACATCGGCACCCGGCGGATTACACCATCGCCATCGCCGAAGGGATTGAAATGTCCGCCGCTTGCCGCATTTTTCTGCAACTCAGGGAGGTTCGCGGTATACCCATTCTCCTGACGCACATCGAGCTTGAGATTGCCCAAACTCTTGCCTAGCTCCGCCGGCGCGGGTAATTCACCTTTAATGATCGGCGGTACGTCCGTCGAGAAAATCATGCCCATGACGACCTTGCGGCCTTTGAGCTTGCGCGCGAAGATCGCATCGTTGTCAAGATCACCCTTGATTTGCTCGATCACCGTCTTGAACTGCGGCACGCCGCTCAGTTCTTTTTGCGCGAGCCGCTCAAGTATGCGATTCCCCGATGATGCATCACGCTCGGCGAACACCATATCAAAGCCCAGCACTTCAATTTGATATTTGTCGAAGAGCTTGTCGATCAACAAGCCGATGCGGTCTCGCGGCCACGGCCAGTGTCCCTCGCCGCCTTTTTCACGCTCTTCCAGACTTTTTTCGTCGATATCGAGAACCACCACGCCCGGATGCACGGTATTGGGCATGGTCAGTTGCAGGCGCGTGTCGTAGACCAGCGCCTCGAGCTTGGTCAGCAGCGGGATTCTGAAACCGGGTTCATTGGTGGGAAAAATCTGCCTATTACTGATGTCATGCAGAAAAAACATCCCGACAATGAACAGCCCCAGCAGAACACGCCGGTAATTCTTGCGGTACACGCTGAACAGTTTTTTCAGCACTATCGGCGTCCATTTACATTGCGATCGCTGCCGTTGCCGGCGCGAGTGGCAATCAGGTCTTGAGGAAAAATTCCATCTTCACGCCGGCAATTTCAATGACATCGTGATCGGCAAGCGCATGCGCCTGCGTGCCCAACGCATTGCCGTTCACCACGGGAAAGCTCGCGCCTTCGACGTGGGTAATGAAATATCCTTGCGGACGCTTGGTGATCACCGCGACCTGTACGCCGGGTTTGCCCAGCGTGGTCAGGGTCTTGACCAGGGGCAACTCCTTGCCCGCGCCAGGTCCGCTCAATATCTGGATCATCGCCGTTCGTGTATCCGCCGCTGGCGCCGCAACCGACGCGGCGGACGGCGTAGCGGGGGGTGGCGGGGGCGGGGGTGGCGTCACCGGCGCGGCGGCGGGTTGGCCGGACGGCTGCGCGATCAGCATCGCGCGCGTGTCGCCCATGCCTTTCGGGTCAAGCTTGGGCGTGGTAGCCGATGCCGGGGGCGCCGCGGGTGTTATCGGCGCGCGCAGCACCATCGTGCGTTCGAAATCCTCGGCGGGCGCTTGCTGTCCCGCCGCGGCTTCGGCGACAAACTTGAGTTTGTATTTGCCGATTTCAATCACATCGTTGTCCTGGAGAATGTGCTTCTTGACCTGCGCGCCGTTCACCAGCGTGCCATTGGTCGAGCCCATGTCCTCGAGGAACGAATCATCGAGTATGGTCACGATACGCGCGTGTTCGCCGCTCACCGCGAGATTCTCGATTTGAATGTCATTCGACGCCTTGCGGCCAATCGTGACCTTTTCCTTATCCAGCGGTGCTTCGCGGATAACCGAGCCATCAAGACTGAGTATCAATTTCGCCATGGTAGTGTCCCTGTCGCCTATTTAAACCAGGATTTGATTCGGTCCAGCCAACTACTCGCGCGCGGCGCCTGTGTCTTGCCCAGCACGCGCACGAGTATCACTGAAATATTGTCCCTGCCGCCGTTGTCGTTGGCCTGCTGCACGAGCTGATCGGCCGCGAGCGGCAAATTCGCCTTGAGCGAGGAGAGCGTCAAATTCAACTCGTCATCGGCGATCATGTCCGACAGGCCGTCCGAACACAGCAGGTAGATGTCGCCCGCCTCGACCGGGTAGGTGTGCACCTCGGTCTCCACGTTCGGATCAATGCCGCAGGCGCGGGTGACCAGATTTTTATTCTTCGCGGTGCGCGCCTGTTCCTTGGTCACCAGGCCGCTTTCGATTTGTTCCTGCATCCAGGAATGGTCGCGCGTGATCTGCTCGAACGTCTCGCCGCGCAGCCGGTACAAGCGCGAGTCGCCCAGATGCCCCACGGTCATATTGCCGCCGTGCCACACCGCGACCACGAGCGTCGTGCCCATGCCCGCGTATTGCGGTTGCGTTTTTGCCGCGTTGTAGATCGCGGCATTCACTTTCCCCGCCTGCTCGGCCACCAGTTTTTGCATTTCTTCGCCGCTCATGGCGCCGCTGGGCTTGGTCGAAAATATCTTGCGCATTTCCGCCGGAATCATCGCCACCACGATGCCGCTCGCAACCTCGCCCGCGTTGTAACCGCCCATGCCGTCGGCAAGCGTCGCCAATCCGATATCCGGATCAGTGGCTATGCTGTCCTCGTTATGGGACCGCACACGGCCGGTATCCGTCGCACTCACCATCTCGAACATGTCGGACATATTATTCATTCCCAATTCCTAGGTTCCAGCCGCCACCGCGGGTCTGGCGCGCCCCTGCAGGCTGGTCAAACAAAGCTGCAGCGCCTTCGCCATTTGATCACAGCTTTGATACCGCTGTTCGGGCTGTTTTGCAAGAGCTTTGTTAATTATAGCCGCCAGGCAGGCAGGCACGTTCGGACTGTGTTGCCGGATGTCCGCGTGCGCTTCGTTGGCGATCTTGAACATGAGCTGCGCCATCGAGTCGCCCTGGAACGGCAGCCGCCCGCTCACCATCTGATACAGCATGACTCCCAGCGAAAACATATCGGACGCGCCCTCCACCTTGGCGCCGGAGAGCTGCTCCGGCGACATGTAGGACGGCGTGCCCAGCACGGTACCGGTCTTGGTCTTGGACGAATCGGTGATGCGCGCAATGCCAAAATCCGTGACCTTGACCGAATCGGTTTCCGCGTCATACATGATATTGGCGGGCTTGATATCGCGATGCACAACGTTATTCTGGTGTGCATAACCCAGTGCGCTCGCAACGCGAGCGATGATGGCCATGACCTTGGGTATCGGCAGCAGATTGTCGGGCTTGGTATGCGGCGCCAGGTCGCGGCCCTTGAGAAACTCCATCGCGATGAAGGCAAGGTCATGTTCCTCGCCGGCATCATACATGGTGACGATATTGGGATGCGTCAGCCGCCCTGCCGTCTCCGCTTCGCGGAAGAAGCGTTCCTTTACATCGGCCAACTCATCGGGTTCGAATTCCTGCGACAGCGCCATGGTTTTGATAGCCACCACGCGCCCGATCTTCGGGTCCTTGCCGAGATACACCACGCCCATCGCGCCCTTGCCGAGTTCCTTCTCGATCTGGTAGCGCCCCAGCATCGGTTTTTCAGTGCCGCTCCCGGCCAGTATCGAGGTGCCGCCGGGATGGCTTTGCGCGCCGCCGAGTATCACCGTCTCTGACATATTGTGCGCGCGCGACATGCGTTGTTCGAGATCGCGAAACTTCGGATCGAACTCGAACATGTATTTGAACACCGATTCGGCCTTGTTGAATTGCCGCTTGCGTTCGAAATCGAGCCCGAGGTTATACAGCAACTCCATCACGCCTTCGTCGATGGGTAACCGGCGAAACTTGTCGAACGCCATATCGAGTTGACCCTGCCCCTGAAACGCCAGCCCCAGCATGCGGTTGGATTCCGCCGACTCCACGTCGGCCTTTTCCTTGCCGCGTTCGGTGACGATGAAACGCTTGGTGACCAGCGCCGCGTGGCCGATCAGCAGCAACGTCACCGCCGCCATCAGTTGTATCCACAATAGTTGCGTCGTCATCAGCACGAAATGCGTGGCTATCAGCGTGATCAGCAAGGCCGTGGTGACGACAGCGCCCATGCGCGCGCCGAGCCGCGGCAACGCGAGAATCAGGTATAACGCGACCACCAGCAGCACCAGCATTTCAACCCAGATGCCCCATGCCGGCGCCACGAAGAAGTGTTCGCTCAGTATGCTCGACACCACGTGCGCCATGTTGAGCACGGGCGCGGAACTGGGCGAGATCGGCGTCACCTGCGTGGTGCCCAGCCCGGCGGCGGTGGGGCCGATCAAGACGATCTTGTCCTGGTATTTCGCTGCCTTGATGTTGCCGGTGT
>CAMDLH010000272.1 GCA_945901405.1 Bordetella parapertussis
GGCACACTTTGGGGGTCTCTTGGCGTCGAAACCAGAGACTCCCCCAAAGGGTTCGTTTGTTCAAGTTCTCTGCGGGGGATCCCCCCCTTCCCATTACGATACTTGACAAAAAAGACGTAATTTCCCACTAAGATCGCTGACCATACTCAGCGAGCACCTCAGGCGGGAAAAACCCCAGTTGGCGGGGACTGGTCGCACTCTTGCCGGCAGGACGCTTTACCACTGGGCGGGGCAGCAAGCCGCGGGCAATGTAATTGTTCAGGGTCGCGCGCGAAATGCCGCTTCGATCCAAGACCTCCTTGCTGGTCAACATGTTAATTCCGCCCTGAACACGATTGAATGACTGAGATTTATTATTGTGTGTATTCTGTTTAAGTAAACTGCTTACTCACAAAATACTAAATCAAATCAATCCTGTCAAGGACAGTACCGCGAAACTCCTTTAACACACCGCCGTTAAATGTCTTATTTGCACCACAAGAAGGACTCCGGGAGGGGGCGCCGACCGTTACGCCAGCAGACGTGACGGGGAAAAATACGGCCGATTGGCAGGCGTGCACGAACCGGGAACTGCTCGTAGACCATTCCCCTGCCCGTGTAGCCACCAAGAATTTGCGCGGGGATCCGCGCTAAAAAGCTAAAACGCCGACAGCCCCGTCTGCGCGCGGCCCAACACCAGCGCATGCACGTCGTGCGTGCCTTCCAGCGTATTGATGGTCTCCATATTCATCATATGGCGGATGACGTTGAATTCATCCGAGATGCCGTTGCCGCCGAGCATGTCGCGCGCCATGCGTGCGATGTCCAAAGCCTTGCCGGTGGCATTGCGTTTCACCAGAGACACCATTTCGGGCGTGGCCTTGCCCTGCTCCCGCAGCCGCGACAGGTGCAGCACCGACAATAATCCGATTGAAATTTCGGTCTGCATGTCGGCGAGTTTCTTCTGGATCAACTGATTCGCGGCAAGCGGCTTGCCGAATTGTTTGCGATCCATGGTGTATTGGCGCGCGGTGTGCCAGCATGCCTCGGCCGCGCCCATGGCGCCCCAGCAGATGCTGAACCGCGCGTTGTTAAGACAGCCGAACGGCCCTTTCAAACCGGATACACCCGGCAAAAGGTTTTCATCGGGGACGAACACCTCGTCCATGGTGACTTCACCGGTTTGCGAGGCGCGGACTGAAAATTTGCCCTCGATCTTGCGCGTGGCGAGGCCCTTCATGCCTCGCTCCAGGATGAAGCCACGCACGGCACCCTCCTCGTCTTTCGCCCATATCACCAGGATGTCCGCGATAGGCGCATGCGTAATCCACAATTTCGTGCCCGTGAGCTGCCAGCCGCCGGCGACCTTTTTCGCGCGCGACTTCATGCCGCCGGCGTCGGAGCCGTGATCGGGCTCGGTCAGGCCAAAGCAGCCGAGCAGCTCGCCCTTGGCCATGCGCGGCAGATATTTTTGCCGCTGATCCTCGCTGCCGTAGGCGTAAATCGGCGTCATCGCAAGGCCGGTTTGCACGCTGCACGCGGAGCGAAACGCGGTGTCGACCCGTTCCAGTTCGCGCATCACCAGGCCGTAGGCTACATAACCGATGCCGGCGCAGCCATAACCTTCGAGCGGCGCGCCGAGAAATCCGAGTTCTCCCATTTCGCGCATGACCACCGTGTCGAACGACTCCGTGCGATTCCAGTCGCGTATGCGCGGCTGCAATTTTTCTTGCGCGTATTGCCGTGCGGTGTCGCGGATGAGGCGTTCTTCGTCGGTCAGCAGGTCTTCAATGAGGAATGGATCGTCCCATTTGAACTGTCCACCGATGAGGGTGACTTGCGAAGTATCTGTCATGTTCTTATACCGAGTGTGACTGCACCGACGGTGATCTTTTGCGCCACCGCGTTCTTAAACCAGGAAAATTCCGTTCTCATTCGGGGGTGAAACCCTGCAAATACCTTGCGGCCAGTCAGAACGCCGCACCGAAGATAGGCGACCGCCCGATGGTTGCCATCCAAAACTACGAAAGGTCCCTGCCCCGAGCCGGCGGCCAGTATTAGTGGTTCATGTGTAGACATAGAGGCAATACTTGCCTCGATGGCATGAACGCGCAGGCCATGATTTTCAGGATCATCCTTACCATCCAGCGCGGACTTGGCAAATCGTGCAAGCCGAAAGGAACCGCAGACACTAGCCAGTCCGTTGTGCCCAACACGTAAGCGCCCAGAAGATCCTTGTCCTCGAATATGCCCTCGAACCAGCAAACGCCTGCGGGTAATTGCCCCCAGATGTCGTCATTTGGCCGGGGATGTCTTGCCGCGCGTTGCCAGGCAGGAAACACATCGTGCTCCCAATCCACAACGCGCCCAAGACGCATGGCCGCGGCTAACGCTACACCGTGCTAAACACGCTCCAGAATCACCGCGGTGCCCTGCCCGCCACCGATGCACAGGCTCACCAGCGCATAGCGTCCGCCGGTGCGCTGCAACTGGCGCGCTGCTGTTAACGCGAGGCGTGCCCCGGACGCCCCCAGCGGATGTCCAAGTGCAATTGCACCACCGTTGGGGTTAACACGCTTGTCGTCGAATGACACTTCAAGACCCTTCAGGCACGATAGCACTTGCGCGGCGAACGCCTCGTTGATTTCGATGATGTCCATGTCTTTGATGGACAGTCCAATTCTGGCCAGCGCTTTCTTCGCGGCGGCGACCGGGCCGATGCCCATGATATGCGGCGGCGCGCCGGCTGAGGCGCTGGAAATCACCCGCACCATCGGCTTGACGCCGGCTTTTTCGCCCGCGCTTTTTGAACCGACCATCAGGCATACCGCGCCGTCGTTCACGCCTGAGGCGTTGCCCGCCGTCGTAACGCCGCCTTCGTATAGCGCCTTCATCTTGGCCAGCGCCGCAACGTCGGTGCCCGGACGCGGATGTTCGTCATCGGCAACCGCGGGCACCGGCCCTTTGCGCGACGGCGGCATTTCAACCGCCTCGATCTCGCCGGCGAAGAAACCTTCGCCCTTGGCGACCTGATACTTTTGCTGTGATGCCGCGGCAAACACGTCGGCCTGCTCGCGCGTGATGCCATATTCGCGCGCCAGGTTGTCCGCGGTCTGCGGCATTTGCGGGTCTCCGAAGCGCTTGACTAGCGCCGGGTTCGAGAAGCGCGGGCCTATGGTGCTGTCGTAGAACTTGATGCCGCGATCAAACGCGCTTTCCGAGCGGCTCATCACGATCGGTGAACGGCTCATGCTCTCCACGCCACCGACGACGAACACATCGCCCTCGCCTGCCGTAATCGAATGCGCCGCATGCACCAGCGCGCCCAGGCCGCTGGCGCAATTGCGCTGAATGACCGTGCCAGGGGTTTCAATTGGCAGATCGGCCATCAGCAGCGCATGGCGCGCGACGCAGCGGCTGTCTTCGCCGCCCTGATTGGCGCAGCCGACGATCACGTCCTCGATCTGCTCGGGCTTGAACGCGGATTTGGCGACCACCGCCTTGATCACGCCGCCCAGCATGTCGTCGGGGCGAACCTTGGCCAGCGCGCCGGCGTGACGTCCAAACGGAGTGCGTTTACCTTCGTAAATGTAAGCGTCTAACATGATAAATATCCTTTTAAAAACAAACAGTTATGAATTAAGGCTCTGGAGTCAGCAAGGAAACGCCCAGCTTCGCGCGGCGCGTCAGCCAGATGTTCGGGCGATAACGCGGATCGGCGTAAATCTTGTTCATGGTATCAAGGATACGATGAATATTCTGCACACCCAGCACATCGCCGAATTTGAATGGCCCGTTCGGGTAATTCAAGCCAAGCGTGACGGCTTTGTCGATATCCGATGCCGATGCAGTGCGGCTTTGCGCAATCGAACAACCGATGTTGACGATCATCGCAACGATGCGCTGTGCGATAAAGCCGGGGCTGTCGCGGCACACCGTCACGGGCACACCATCTGATGCGAGCAGGCCATGCGCGGCATCGCGATACGTGGCATCGGTAATCGGCGTAGTCATGATGGTGCGGCGCTTGACCATTGGGAACAGCGTATCCACCGCAACCGTGCGCTTGGGATCAAGGCCCTGTGAGGTTGCCGCGGTTGTCGCATCCTCACCAATCGGTGTTACTAAAATCAGCGCCTTGGCGGATGGCGTAGCACCTGTTTCAAGAGATGCGCCAAGCTTGCTCAACAACTCTTTCAACTTGGCCGAACCTGCGGTTTCGACCGAACTCACCCACACCGACTCGGGCCGCGCGGCGGGCGCAGGTTTCTCCGGCGCGACAATCGCCTTCATATCCTTGTCGTAATCGTAGAACCCACGCTTCGACTTGCGGCCCAGAACGCCCGCTTCGTAGCGCGACTGCATGATGAGGCTGGGCCGGTAGCGCGGCTCCTGGAAAAACTGGTTGTAGATCAGCGACGACGCAGGCTGCGTGACATCAAGACCGGTCAGCTCCATCAACTCGAACGGCCCCATGCGAAAGCCGCCGACATCGCGCATCACCCGATCTACATCGGCAAAGGTCGAAACGCCCTCATACACCAGGTGCGAGGCTTCGAGCGAAAACCCGCGCCCCACCTGATTCACCAAAAACCCCGGCGCATCGGTGAGCCGCACCGGCTCGCGCGTCATGCGACGGCCCAAATCCATCAGCGCATCGCACACCGATTCATCGGTGAGCAAACCGGAAATCACTTCCACCAGCTTCATCAGCGGCACCGGGTTGAAAAAATGAAACCCGGCAAAGCGCTGCGGTGTCTTGAGCTTGGCACCGATGGTCGTCACCGACATCGACGACGTATTCGACACCATGATGCACTCGGGCGTGACGATGTCTTCCAACTCGGCGAACAACGCGCGCTTGGCATCGAGGTTTTCAACAATCGCCTCGATCACCACGTGGCACGGCTTCATGTCCTTGTGACTGTCGACTATCTTGATGCGCGCGGTTGCGGCGGCGGCTTCTTCCTTCGTCATGCTGCCCTTCTCCGCCGCGCGTTCAAGCATCTTGGCGACAAAGTCCTTGGCCTCGGCCGCGGCGCCCGGCCGCGCATCGGTCATCAATACGGTCATACCGCCGGCAGCGGTGACTTGCACAATCCCGCGCCCCATCGCGCCGGTGCCAATAACGCCGACGGTCAGATCAGGCCGACTTACGTCCAACTTCATGAAATTTCCTTGAATAGACTGAGAGAAAAGCAGCAGCGCCGCAGAGGCAGCGCGACTTTACATTTAATAACAATGACTTAAAAACAGGGGGATGAAGCGTCTAAGCGGTGAATTATAGGCCCGGAACAAAAGGGTTACAACTTGCAAGCTGACACTATCGATCCGGCGGCCCGGCGCGCGAATTTGGATTAAGATTGCGCAAGAACCACATTGCTCCGGCTCGTTTTTTTACCGCAACTTTTCATGCCGCTTAATCACCTCGAACATTTTCTGATCCAGACCGCCGATCTTGAAGGCACGCGAGATTGGTACGTCGACGTGCTCGGCATGCGCGAGGGCTGGCATCCCGATTTCAAGTTCCCGGTGGTGTGGCTCTACATCGGTGACACCGACGTGGTGCACCTCACTGCCGGCGGTGGCAACGTCAGCGATAATCGCAAGGCTTATCTCGGTCAGCAATCCGAAGCCACGCAAGGCAGCGGCGTGGTTGATCACATCGCGTTTCGCGCCTACGGTTTGCGCGAGACCATGGCGCACCTGCGCGCGCACAACATTGCATTTCACAAACGCATGGTTGACGATCAGGGCTTGTTCCAGCTTTTCATGTTCGACCCGAACGGCGTGAAAATCGAACTCAACTTTGCCAATTCCGAGGCCGCCGGCATCGAGCCCGACTTAATGGCTGCGGCATTGCCTTCATAAATATCACTTTAAAAACAAATACTTACGACATGGCTATTTATCCTGAATTAAAAGGCCGCATCGCCGCCATCACTGGCGCGGCGCAAGGCATAGGCGCATCGACCGCGCGTGAATTCGCGCAGCAAGGCACACATATCGCATTGCTCGACATCGATGAAGC
>CAMDLH010000273.1 GCA_945901405.1 Bordetella parapertussis
TATCTGCCCAAGCCTTTCGATGCGACGCTGCTGCGCGCGCGGGTGGGTGCGAGCCTTGAGAAGAAGCGGCTCCGCGACGAAATACGTGAATGGAACAGGACACTCGAAGCGCGCGTGCAGGAGCAGGTCGCGCAACTCGATCGCCTGGGGCGGCTGAAGGGGTTTTTCTCGCCGCAACTCGCGGAGTCTATCGTCAACGGTGGCGCCGAAGAGCTGCTCAAGACACATCGCCGCGAAGTGGTGGTGGTGTTCCTTGACCTGCGCGGTTTCACCGCCTTTACCGATCACTCCGAGCCCGAGGAGGTGATGGGCGTGCTGGGTGAATATCACCGCGTGATGGGGCAACTGGTCATGGCCCACGAAGGCACGCTCGAACGCTTCGCCGGCGACGGCTTGATGATTTTTTTCAACGACCCGATCAAGCTCGAAAATCCGGTGGCGAACGCAGCGCGGATGGCGCTCGCCATGCAGGAACAATTCACGCCGCTGCGCACGGCGTGGAAGAAACGCAGTTACGACCTGGATCTGGGCATCGGTATCGCGCAGGGCTATGCGACGCTGGGTGCGATCGGCTTCGAGGGACGCTGGGATTACGCCTGCATCGGCAGTGTAACCAACCTCGCCGCGCGGTTATGCAGCGAGGCGAAAGGCGGACAGATACTCACCAACCAGAAGACATTGGCGCGGGTCGAAGACGCGGTCGAGGCCGCGCCGCTGGGCGAGATCACGTTAAAGGGCATCGCGCAGCCGGTGCCGGTGTTCAACGTGACAGCTTTCAAGTCGTAACTTACTCCAACCGCACGTTCGCCGCGCGAATGATCTTGCCCCAGCGCTCGATTTCGCTCTCGATGAACGCGGTGAATTCCGCGGGCGTATTCGGCTTCGCGCTCTGCCCGCCCAAGGCGATGATGCGGTCCGAGAATTCGCGCTGCGCGAGCAACGTGCGCAATGCGGAGGACCAGCGCTCGATGATCGGCGCGGGGGTGCCTGCTGGCGCCAAGACTCCGAACCACGAACCGCTTTCGAATCCGGCGACACCCTGCTCGTGAATTGTCCGCAATTCAGGAATCTGCTCGAGCCGTTGCATCGTGGCCACACCCAGCGCGCGTAACTTTCCCGAGCGTATGTAGGGGAGCACCACGCCGATGCCGTCGAAATTCGCATCGACGTGGCCGCCAATCAGATCGATGATCGCCTGACCGCTGCCTTTGTACGGCACGTGGATCATCTGCGCTCCGGTCGCGAGCTTGAAGCGCTCGATTGCCAGATGCTGCGTGCTGCCCACGCCCGACGAGGCCACGCGTAATTGTCCGTTGGTGCCGCGCGCGACGGCGATAAACTCCTTGATCGATTTCGCCGGCACCGAAGGATGCACAACCAGCACCGTCGCGCTATGGCCGGCAAGCGCGATCGGCGCAAAATCGCGGCGCACGTCGTAGGGCATCTTGGCATAGAGCGATGGCGCCACGGCGTTGGAGTTGTTGTGGCCCATCAGCAGCGTGTAGCCGTCGGGCTTGGATTTCGCCACCACGTCCGCGCCGATGATGCCGGCGTTGCCGGCGCGATTGTCGATCACGATGGGGTGCCCCATGACAGGTGTCAGCCGGTCGCCGATTTGGCGCGCGAGAATGTCGGTAAACCCGCCCGGCGGAAAGCCGACAACCATGCGCACCGGACGCGTGGGATAGTTTTGCGCGAACGCAGTAACAACTGGAGCCAGTGCCAACGCTGTAACGATCAGAAGTGCCGCTGCTGGTACGCGTCTCATGTGGAATCCTTTTTATCAATAAAAACAAATACTTACACAATCCCCTTACGTTGCATCTCGGCTTGTTGATTGGCAGTATAACCAAGCGCGCCGAGAACCTCGGCGTTGTGTTCGCCCAGCTTCGGCCCGATCCAGCGCGTGCCGCCGGGCGTCTCGGTAAGCTTCGGCACGGGCGCCGGTATGCGCATGGGTTTGCCGTCGGGCAGCTTCCATTGCTCTATCATTTTGCGCGCCTGGTAGTGCACGTCGTTGATGATGTCTTCGGGGTCATACACACGGCCCGCGGGCACCTCGGCTTTTTCCAATTCCTTCAGCACATGATCGAGGTCGTGCGCGCTGGTCCAGTCTTCGATGGCCTGGTCGAGCTCCGCCGCGCGCGGCGTACGGCCGAGGTTGTTGGCGAGCGTTTCGTCGTTGGCGAGATCAGGCCTCCCGGCGCAGATCATCATGCGCTTGAAGATGGCGTCGTTGTTGGCGCCGATGATCACGAATTTGCCATCGCGCGTGGCGTAGGTGTTCGACGGCGTGATGCCGGGCAGCGCGTTGCCCGCGCGCTCGCGCTTGTAGCCCATCACGTCGAATTCGGGGATGAAGCTCTCCATCATGTTGAACACCGATTCATACAGCGCGACATCGACGATCTGCCCCTTGCCGCCATTCGCGGTGCGGTGATGCAGCGCCATCATCGCACCGATCACGCCATGCAGCGCGGCAATTGAGTCGCCAATCGAAATCCCCAGCCGCACCGGCGGCTTGTCGGGGTAGCCGGTGACAAAGCGCATGCCGCTCATCGCCTCGCCCACCACGCCGAACCCTGGCCGGTCGCGGTACGGCCCGTCCTGGCCGTAGCCCGACAGGCGCACCATGATGAGCTTCGGGTTCAGAGCCGAGAGCGCCTCCCAGCCAATGTTCCATTTTTCAAGTTGGCCGGGGCGGAAATTCTCCACCACGATATCGGCTTCGCTAGCGAGCTTGCGCACGATCTCCTGGCCCTCGGACGTGCGCATGTTCACCGTCACCGACTTCTTGTTGCGCGCCTGCACGTACCACCATAGCGACGTGCCTTCATACATCTTGCGCCACTGGCGCAACTGGTCGCCCCCATCGGGCGATTCGATCTTGATCACCTCCGCGCCGAATTCGCCCAGCACGCGCGCGCAAAACGGCCCCGCGATCAGCGTGCCGAGTTCGAGCACCTTGATGCCCGCCAGCGGCCCCTTGTTTTCCATAGTCACGGATACTGCCTCCTGTAAATGAAGTGTAAGGGACTGCTTACACAATGTGAAGCAAGACACTACAATGGCGCACCTGAATCCGAAGCAGATCACTCATGGCACAACCCCGCACGCTATTTTCAATCCTGCTCGAACAACCGTGGTGGATATCGGCGCTGGCTGGCGTAGGGCTGTTCGGTATCGCGCAGTTGGCCTTTCCGCCGGTCGCGCCTTTCGTGGCGTTGCCGTTCGTGGTGCTCGCCGTTTTCATCGGCTTCAAACAGATGCGCCTGTTGTCCGCGGATACCGTCGAGGCGCGGCTGAAAGCCGTGCGTGAAATGACCTGGGAGCAATTCAGTACGGCAGTCAGCAACGGCTATCAAAAGCAGGGTTACACGGTGGCGCACTCGAGCAAGGCCGGATTTGACATTGCGCTCACAAAACAGGGACGCGTGACGTTGTTGCAATGCCGCCGCTGGAAAGTGGCGCAATTGGGCGCGGGCCCGCTCGAAGAACTCGCCGCCGCGATCTCGCGCGAGGATGCCTACAACGGCATCTGCATCTGCGCGGGCGATGTGTCGCCCAAGGCGCGCGAATACGCCGCGGCGCGGCCCATCACGCTGACCGCGGGCAGGGAACTCGCGGCGCTGGTGGGTGACGTGGGCAAGCGCGGCAAACGCTGGTACCAACCTTAACGCGAAGGAGGAATCGACATGCTGGTCAACAGCGTCGCCTATCGTGATGGCAAAAAAATCACCGATGTCTCGCGCGGAGACATCCACGCCTACCTCGAACGCCAGGATTGTTTGCTGTGGGTGGCGGTGCGCGACCCCGAAGCCGAGGAACTCGCCGAACTAGAACGCGAATTCGGCCTGCATCCGCTTGCCGTCGAAGACGCGCGCCACGGCCACCAGCGCCCGAAGTTCGAGGAATACGGCGACACCATATTCATCGTCATGCACATGATCGAACCCGACGGCGACGAGTTGCGCGTGGCCGAGGTCAACATCTTCGTCACGCAACATTACGTGCTGTCGGTCAGAAGCCGCAGCCAGCGCAACTTCAACGACGTGCGCGCGCGCTGCGAACGCGAGCCCGAACTGCTGCGCCACGGCACGGGTTACATCATGTACGCGCTGATGGATGCCGTGGTGGACCGCTACTTTCCGATCCTCGACACCATCGAAACCAAGCTCGAGGCCATCGAAGACAAGATCTTCTCCGGCAAATCGCCGCGCGCCAACATCGAATCTTTGTATAGCCTGAAGCAGGACCTGATGATCATCAAACACGCCACCGCACCCATGCAAGAGGCGGTGAGCAAACTCTACGGCGGCCGCGTTCCCGCGGTGTGCGCGGGGCTGGGCGAATATTTTCGCGACGTCTACGACCACCTCGCGCGCATCAACCAAACCATAGACGCCGTGCGCGAAATGGTCACCACCGCCATCTCCGTCAATCTGTCGGTCATCACGCTCCAGGAAAACGACGTCACCAAAAAACTCGCCGCCTGCGCCGCGCTGGTGGCCGTGCCCACGCTAATCGCCGGCATCTACGGCATGAACTTCGACAACATGCCGGGATTGAAATGGGAGTGGGGTTACCCGGCGACGTTGACGTCGATGGTGGTGATCGACATCTACCTCTACTTCCAGTTTCGCAAGTCGAAGTGGTTGTAGGTCAGCACTTCCATGACGGAACCAAATGTGGTTCCTGCAGGAGACGATGGACTACACGCGAAAGCGCCGGTACGCGGGCGCTGTGGATTGCGCCCGCTGCGCCGTACCGCTACGGCAGCAGTTCATAGCGTAGCTCATCCAAATGGTAAAACGTGCCTGGGCCGCGATGGGCAAACTTGCCGCCCGCGCGCCGTTCTTCCTCATCGATCTGCGCCTGCGTCACGTCCGTCTGCCTGAGTATTCCCGTGACTTTCACGTTTTGACCTCTGTAATTTTCCAATTCCGGCACATCCACGCCGAGTATCTGCGGGACTCTGCTTTGAGTAACCACGCCGGCCAGTTCAACGCGTTTGCCAACGAGTTGGGCATACTCCGCCGGTGACGTAACACGAACAGCATCTGAAGGCGGCGGCATGTGATGGCATCCAAAAAGAACAACTATGATTAGCCACAATGTTGCGATGAATCTCATTATTCTACGAAAACCATGTTTGAGCGTGAGCGATAGGAGACTACCTTATTTCGATGTACGCCCTGATTTTCGCAGCGCGGAGGCCGCCCATACAATTGCCGGCAACATGCAGATCAGCCCCACAACAAGGCCCGCGATCTGGCCAAACAGTCGATCGCTCGGCCGCGCAACGGCGTGGTTCACCCACGGGTCGGCTGGCAGGTACGCGACCTCCACCGTGCCTTTCTGCCGCGCGGCCTCCCATGCTGTTTGCGAAAGGGTGGCCCACAGATCCGTGCGGCCGGTCTCGTCCCTGTAGGTGTAGCTCTGCCCACCGGCTTGAAACGCGTAGCGCACCTGGTACGAGTCGCCACTCTTGCGGGAAGTCACCGAGCGGATTTCCGTCACACGAGCCTCGACCGTCACCGCACCTTTGGCGAGCGTGCCGTCGTTCATGATCTCGCGCGCGGCAACGACTACGATCGCGAGCCCGGCGAGAAAAACCCCGATCAAAATCACGTTGATATAGAACGGCGCATGCGCCTTCTGTGGCTGTGTGCTCATGGCATTAACTCTATCGTACCGTGAAATGTCTCACAAGACTTGTACCGGGTAAAGCCGGTCAAGTCAGTCGTACCCTATTGGAAGAGGCTGCCCAAGTGATCTTTGGTCAAAGTAAGATTTATGGTTCGTCAGTAGAATCTGTGGGCGAGCTTTGGTTCGGGTAGTTTGCCAAGTACATGATATAGCGAGAGTTCTGCCACTCTGAACGTTCGGAATCCGTAAGATTTTCTCATAGTGACTTTTGCTTTGTTGTTAAGACCCTCAATTAC
>CAMDLH010000274.1 GCA_945901405.1 Bordetella parapertussis
CGAGCAGGCGGTTGCGCACTTGATACGCCAGCGTCAGCGCAGCCGCAATGGATTGGCCGCGCTGGCATCGGTGCGCCGGCGTGTGCACGGCATCAGCTTCGAGGAATTGATGGACGTGGTGCACATCTGGGTCGATGCGGCGCTGCGCATCAATGTGCGCGACCTGAAGCTGATGCAGCGTCTGGTGTCGCGGCAGAACGTATTGACCGAGCCGCAACAGGTGAACTGAACCAGCGGGCCGGATACCCGCCACGAGACCGCGGCACGCGCACTCTGGTACACTGGCGCGGCTTCGCGGCGGGTCCGGTATTTCAAATTTGTTTCGTTTTCGAACATACACTACAAGAAGCATCCGTTCAGGGAGCAGACGAACATGGCAGACACCGAATACACCGTACAGGAGGCATCCGCGCTACTGGGCATACCCATTCAGAAGCTGCGGCGCTGGGACAAGCAAGGCGTGCTTGTGGCGCTGCGCACCGGCGGCGGACACCGGCGCTATCCGCGCGATCTCATAGACCGCATCGCGGCAAACACCGCGGCCTCCCTCAGCGAGAAACTCGAAAGCGAACTGAACGCAACCAAGCGTTCGCTCGCCGAAAAGCGGCGCATCATCCAGTTGCTGGTTGAAAGCGAAGGCCGCTATCGCGATCTGGTGGAAACCTCGCACGACTTGATCTGGGCCACCGATGCGCAGGGCAGCTTTGTTTACCTTAACAACGCCGCGAACGAAATTTTCGGGCTGGCGCCGGATGATTTGCTGGGGCGATGCTTTTTCGACTTCGAGGCCGAGACCTCGCACATCTCCAATCGACGCTTTCTCGCGCTGCTCAAGCGCAACGGCGAAATCCGCAATCACATTACCCATTTACGCACGGTCAATGGCGAGGATCGCTGGATCGGCATCAACGCACGCGTGACCAGCAGCGAACGTGGCGAGATGCGCGGCATACGCGGTACGGCGCGCGACATCACCGAACAACAGGATGCATTGCGAAAAATCGAATACCTGGCGATGCACGATACATTGACCGAGCTGCCCAACCGCCACAGCCTGCAGCGCCGCATCGAGAACGCAATGCAGGACGGCGCGATCGGCGCGCTGATGTTCGTGGATATCGACCACTTCAAGTACCTGAACGATAATTTCGGCTACCGCGCCGGGGATCAGATCATCGTCGGCGTCGGCAGCGCGCTGCGCAGCGCGATACGTCCGGCGGGCGGCGAGCTTTACCGGCTGGGCGGCGACGAATTCGCGGTGCACCTGCCCGAGGTATTGCGCAAGGAAGCGATTTCGTCCGCGCAGCAGGCCCTCGATGCGGTTCGCCACTACCGCTATCAGGGCGAGGACAACAAAGCGGTCGCCAACCTGTCGGCATCCATCGGCATCGCGCTGTATCCGTTTCACGGCGAAAATCCCCGCGCGCTGCTGTCGAACACCGACATCGCGATGTATCAGGCGAAGGATCTGGGCCGCAATCGTTATGCGCTATTCGATCAGGATTCCGATTCGCTGCGCAGCACGCACAAGCGCATCAATCTCGCAAAGAAACTGCGCGATTCACTCGACGAGGATCGCCTGACGCTGTTTGCACAGCCGGTGGTGCGGCTGAATGACCGCAAGGTGATGCACCACGAGATTCTTCTGCGCGTTCGCGGTGATGACGGCGAATACGCGCTGCCCGCGCAGTTCATCGAGACCGCCGAGACGCTGGGCCTGGTGCAGGAAATCGATATTTGCGTGGTGCGCAAGCTGCTTGAGTACATCGACGCGCATGGTCTTGCGGGCGGCAAGTCGCGCTATTTCGTCAACCTGTCGCGTGTGTCCATTTCGAATGCCGGCTGGGTGGAGAACTTTCTCGGCCTTATGCGCGGCAGCGGCATCGATCCCACGCAGTTTGTTTTTGAAATCACCGAAACCGCCGCGTTGTCCGAGATCGATGTCACGCTGTCGTTCATCAAGCGATTGAAGGACATGGGCTGCCGTTTCGCGCTGGATGATTTCGGCGCGGGCTTCAGTTCATTCTATTACCTGAAACGCTTCGAGGTCGATTACCTGAAAATCGACGGCAGCTTCGTGCGCGATATCGTGACCGACGAGAGCAGCCGGCTTTTTGTGAAGGCGCTCAACGATGTTGCGCGCGGCATGAAAAAACAGGTAATCGCGGAATGGGTCGAGGAAACCGCCGCGCTCGACATGCTGGTCGAGATGGGCACCGAATACGGCCAGGGTTATCTGTTTCAGAGACCGCAACTGCTGGAAGGCAGGCACGACGAGGCGCGCGTGTTGCAGGCAAGTGCCGCGTGAAGCGTACAAAGTTGCGCGACGTTGCGCGGAGCTACTTCCAGTCGCCGCGCAGCAGTTTGTCGGCCCACAAGAGGCCGGTGACCGCCTTGGCCTCGGTGATGCGGCCGTCGCGCACCCATTCGAGCGCCTCGGCCACGGGCACGTACATCACTTCGAGATGCTCGCCGTCATCGGGCGTCGCGCCCGTCTGCGCGAGTTCGCGCGCGAGATAAAGCTCTATGCGCTCGTCGGAATAACCGATGCACGGATGCAGCGTCGTGAGATGCCGCCACTGCGCGCCGGTGAAACCGGTTTCTTCCTTGAGTTCGCGTTTAGCCGCGTCAAGCGGGTCTTCTCCCGCGTCGATCTTGCCCGCCGGCAGCTCGATAAAGTGCCGGCCCAACGGATAGCGAAACTGGCGCACCAGGGTGATCACGCCAGGCTCTGGCATGGCGATGATCATCGAGGCGCCCGGATGCTTGATGTATTCGCGCACCGAATTCTTACCGCCGATCAGCACGACGCGATCCGACACCACGTGCAGCAGCTTGCCGCGAAACACCGTGGTTGAATCCACCCGTGTTTCGGTCAGATCACTTTTCGCGGGTCCTGTCATCGCCTAGAAAGAAGCAAGTATGGAATCAACGCAGATTTGCATCAGCGGCTGCGGCAGCACGCCGAAGAACAACATGGCCAAACCGTTGACCGTCATCAGGATGCGCACGTCGCCGGTGGCGCGTATGGGCGTATTGTCGGTGGCATCGTCGAAGTACATGAGCCTGACAATGCGCAGGTAATAGAATGCGCCGATCAGCGAGAACATCACCGCCACCACCGCGAGCCATACGTAGCCCGCCTGCACCACCGACTGCAGCACCGCGAGCTTGGCGTAAAAACCCGCCAGCGGCGGGATGCCCGCCATCGACAACATCAACAACAGCATCAGGAACGCAAGCCAGGGGTTGCGCTGATTCAGACCCTTGTAGTCGTCCAGATCCTCGGCCTCGAAGCCCTCGCGCGACAGCAGCATGATCATGCCGAACGTGCCGAGATTCATCAGCACATAAACCACCACGTAGAACATGCTTGAAGCGTAACCGTTAAGGTCGCCCGACAGGATGCCGAGCAGCAAAAAGCCCATGTGCGAGATCGTCGAATACGCGAGCATGCGCTTCAAATTGGTTTGCGCGATGGCGATGATGTTGCCGAGCGCGAGCGACAGCACGGCCATCACGATCAGCATCTGGCGCCATTCGACCAGCAACTCCTCGGCGCCCAGCCCCTGCACCAGCAGGCGCATCACGAACGCGAACGCCGCGAGCTTGGGCGCGGAACCGATGAACGCGGTGACCGCGGTCGGCGCGCCGTGATAGACATCGGGCACCCACATATGAAACGGCGCGGCGCCGAGCTTGAAGCCCACGCCGGCGACCAGAAACACCAGACCGAATATCAGGATGTTGCCCTTGGCCGAACCGTCGGCGATCACGCTGGCGAGCCGCGTGATTTCCAGCGTACCCGCCGCGCCGTAAATCATCGACATGCCATAGAGCAGCATGCCGGATGCCAGCGCGCCCAGGATGAAATACTTCATCGCGGCCTCGGTCGCGCGCGCCGAATCGCGCTGCAACGCCACCATGGCGTAGAGCGACAGGCTCAACAGTTCCAGCCCCAGATAGAGTGTGAGCAGATGATTGGCGGAAATCATGATCATCATGCCCAGCGTGGAGAACAGCGTGAGCGAGAAAAACTCGCCGCGGAACATGCCGCGCGCGCTGATGTAGGCGCGCGAGTACACCAGGATGCCCATCACCGTGAAATAGGTGATGAGCTTCAATACATCCGACATCAAATCATCGACGAACATGCCGCTGAAGGTGTAGGTGGGCCCGTGGTCGGGCGCGCCAAAGTACGTGATGAGCGCACACCCCGCCAGCGTGAACTGGGTAAGCGTGTAGGTCGCAATGCGGTTGTCGTCGTGCATGAACAAGTCGGCGACCAGCACCACGCACACCATGAACAGCAGAAAGAGTTCAGGATACGCGGGCCAGAGGGGTTGGATATATTGCATATGGGTGATCTTTTTACTGCGCCGGCAGCTTGCTCTGCGACACGTGCGTGAGCAGGTCGTTGACCGAATTGTGCAGCACCTCGGCGAATGGATCGGGCCACACGCCCATGATGATCACCGCCGCCGCCAGCGTGCCCAACACCAGGAACTCGCGCAAATTGATGTCCTTAAGCTCGGCGACGTGATGATTGGCGACCGCGCCGAAGATCACGCGCTTGTACATCCACAGCGTATAGGCGGCGCCGAATATCAAGGTGCTTGCGGCGAGGAACGCATACCAGAAGTTCGCCTTCATCGCGCCCATGATGACCGTGAATTCACCGACAAAACCGCTGGTACCCGGCAGGCCCGCGTTGGCCATGGAAAACAGCATGAACAGCGCCGCGAACACCGGCATGCGATTGACCACGCCGCCGTAATCGGCGATCTGGCGCGAGTGCATGCGGTCATAGAGCACGCCCACACACAGGAACAACGCGCCCGACACGAAGCCGTGCGAAATCATCTGAATGATCGCGCCTTCCATGCCCTGCGCGTTGAATATGAAAATGCCCAGCGTGACGAATCCCATGTGCGAGATCGATGAATACGCGATGAGTTTTTTCATGTCGGTCTGCACAAGCGCCACCAGCCCGATATACACCACCGCCACCAGCGACAGAAAAATCACGAAGCCCGCCAGATGCTGGCTGGCATCGGGAACGATGGGCAGGCTCAGACGCAGAAAACCATAGCCGCCGAGCTTCAGCATGATCGCCGCCAGCACCACCGAACCGCCGGTGGGCGCCTCGACGTGCGCGTCCGGCAGCCAGGTGTGCACCGGCCACATCGGCACCTTCACCGCGAACGCCATGAAGAACGCGAGGAATATCAGAATCTGCGCGCCGATGCCAAGCGGCAACTGGTAAAAATCGAGCAGCGAAAAACTGCCCTCGGCCGTGTTGTACAGATAAATCAGCGCGACCAGCGACAGCAGCGACCCCATCAGGGTATACAGGAAAAACTTGACCGATGCGTAGATGCGATTCGGCCCGCCCCACACGCCGATGATGATGAACATCGGAATCAGCGTCGCCTCGAAGAACACATAAAATAACAACGCGTCGAGCGCGCAGAACACCCCGTTCATCAGGCCCGACAAAAACAGGAACGACGCCATGTATTGCGCGACCTTCTTGGTGATGATTTCCCAGCCGGCGATAACCACCAACACCGTGGTAAAGCTGTTGAGCAACAGCAGCAGCAATGACATGCCGTCGATGCCGAGGTGATAGTTGACGTTGAAGGTCGATATCCATGGCGCAAGCTCGACGTACTGAAAGCCGGAACCAGTGGAATTAAAGCCGGTGTACAGCGGCAGCGTCACCAGAAAGCCGGCGATGGCGCCGATCAGCGCGAGCAGGCGCGCCGCCGTCGCGTTGCGGTCGGAGCCGGTGGCAAGCACGGCGACTCCGAACACAATCGGCACCCAGATCGATAAACTTAATAGCGGCAAGCCGTACATGGAACGTATTATTGCAAGTATTTGTTTTTAAAAGGTTTTTTAAATC
>CAMDLH010000275.1 GCA_945901405.1 Bordetella parapertussis
ACCTGGCACCGTCGGCGTATGAAGCGGGGTTTGTGTCGTCAGCGCACACAGCGGCGGATATCGAGAAGACGCTAGAAGCCGCCGGGCGCGTGTTGGCGGCGCTGGAATAAAATCCTTTAAAAACAAATACCTAGTATTTACCGCAGCCCAGCCACGTATTCGGAAACTGCCGCGATCTCGCGATCCGAAAGTTTGGCGGCCGTGGCGCGCATCATGCGATTCAGATCATTCGCGCGTTCACCGGCGCGAAACGCCTTTAACTGGGCCGCCGTGTATTCGGCGTGCTGGCCCGCGATGCGCGGAAACTGCGCGGGCAGGCCCGCGCCGTTGGGTGAATGGCACGAAGCGCACGCGGCCACGCCTTTTGCGGCGATGCCGCCGCGGTAAATGGCTTGTCCCGCTTTAGCCAACTCCGCATCGCGTGCCGTACGCGGGCGCGGTGTTTGCGACGCGTAGTACGCGGCGACATCTTTCATTTGCGCGTCGCTAAGCGGCGCGGCCATGCCCGCCATCACCGGATTCGCGCGCTCGGCGGGTTTGCCGCCGGCCGGTTTGAAATTATTGAGTTGCTTGACGATGTACTCCGGATGCTGGCCGGCAAGACTCGGGTTCACCGGCAGCGGGCTATTACCATCGGGGCCGTGACACGCGGCGCATACCTGGCTGGCGGTTTGCTGGCCTTTGGCGGCATCGCCTTTGACCACGCTTTGCGCCAAAACCACGGGGGCAACAGCGGCGCTGACTAACATTGCCGCAAACAAGCTGAATTTCATGCGAATTCCTCGAAAATCACGGGCTGGGGAAGCGCGTATTGTATAGTACGCCCCTTCCCTCACGCCACTCGGTTGCGCTGGTTTCCAGCGCAATAACAATCACCTATGGATTTCTCTGGCGCACAGTATTCGGCCTCGGCCTATCACGCGAAGGAATTCCTGCCTGACATCGGCGGTGAAGTCGCCTTTGCCGGGCGCTCGAATGCAGGCAAGTCGAGTGCGATCAACGCCTTGGCGGGGCGCAAAAAACTGGCATTCGTGAGCAACACGCCCGGTCGCACTCAGACCATTAATTTTTTTGCGGTGGGGAAATCACGACGCTGGGTGGATTTGCCCGGCTACGGCTATGCCAAGGTGTCGCACGCCGAGAAAGACCACTGGAAAGAGTTGATAGGCACTTACTTAACAGAGCGTAAGTCATTGAGTGGATTGATAATTATTGTAGACTCCCGGCGTGGTGCCACGGCGCTGGATGAGCAATTGTTCGAGTGGTTTGCGCCGTGGGGCAAGCCCATGCACGTACTACTCACCAAGTGCGACAAATTGAATCGCCGTGATCAATTGGCGGTGCTGGATCAATCCACGAAACTGCTGACAGCGAAATATCCGATGTGCAGCGTGCAGTTATTTTCGGCGCTGACGCGCGTCGGCGTACCGCAAGTGCGCGGACTGCTTGCGCGGTGGCTGGAAAAACCGGCAACAATGGAAACCGCGAAATAAGAATAAAAAAGCCCCCGGTAAAGGGGAGTAAACCGGGGGCCGAAAGTGCCTTAATTGGATTAAGGCGCCCGCTCAGGGAGGTGAAGCGGGAGACGAAAAACGCCGTCTGTTTCTAAGACGCCTATAATTTGGAATAGTTCCGCTGCACTGCGCAATTAATTTCGTTTTGTAATCAAAATCTTATGGCTACCAACCTGAATTCTCATCCTTTAGCGCGTTTTCCTGGAGTGCGCATGCGGCGCATGCGCCGAGACGATTTCTCACGCCGGCTCATGCGCGAGAACCGTTTGACCACGGATAACCTGATTTATCCCGTATTTATTATTGACGGCAAGAATCGCACCGAAAAAATCGCCTCCATGCCCGGCGTGTTGCGCCACACCATCGATAAGCTGCTGCCGCACGCGGAAATGTGCGTGAAACTTGGTATTCCCGCGATGGCGCTGTTTCCGGCGATCGATGCAAGATTAAAAACCGCCGACGGCCGCGAAGCCGTCAATCCCAAAGGTTTGGTCCCACGGGCGGTGGCGGCGCTGAAAAAACACCTGCCCGAACTGGGTGTGATCACCGATGCCGCGCTTGACCCATACACCACTCACGGACAGGATGGCGTCATGGACCGCGCGGGTTATGTGCTCAACGACGAAACACTGCGCGTGCTGGAAAAGCAGGCAGTGGTTTGCGCGCAGGCAGGTGTTGATGTTGTGGCGCCCTCTGACATGATGGATGGCCGCGTCGGCGCCATTCGCGCGGCACTCGACGCGAAGAAATTCATCCACACGCGCATCCTTGCCTATTCGGCGAAATACGCGTCAGGTTTCTACGGCCCGTTTCGCGACGCGGTGGGCTCGGCAAAACAATTGGGCGGCGGCAACAAGTACACCTACCAGATGGATCCGGCGAATACCGATGAGGCGCTGCGCGAAGTCGCACTTGATATCGCGGAAGGCGCCGACATGGTGATGGTGAAGCCCGGCATGCCATACCTCGACGTATTGCGGCGCGTAAAAGAAACATTCAAGGTGCCGACTTATGTGTATCAGGTCAGCGGCGAATACGCGATGTTAAAAGGCGCGATACTCAACGGCTGGCTGGATGAGCGTTGCGTGCTGGAAGCGCTGTTATGCTTCAGGCGTGCGGGCGCGGACGGCATACTGACTTACTTCGCAGTGGACGCGGCGCGGGCCTTGGCTGCGCGCTGACGTTTCCGTTTCCTTACGCGTCTTTCTCTTCTAGCAATTTTTCCACTGCGTCGAAACGCGCGCGCTCGATGGCCTTGCCTTCCAGACTGGTCTTGAGCGGCGCGCGCACATCCTTCGGCGTCAA
The DNA here is from genome assembly GCA_945901405.1 of Bordetella parapertussis. Taxonomy (GTDB): domain Bacteria; phylum Pseudomonadota; class Gammaproteobacteria; order Burkholderiales; family SG8-41; genus CAMDLH01. The sequence continues at coordinate 2,820 of CAMDLH010000275.1, forward strand.
CACCGCGATTTCGATTTCAACGCCTTCGTCATCAAGCGTGAATACCGGCACGGTGAGGCGTTCTTCGCCTGAGTAGAGCGTGGTTTCGCTCACCCGGTAATCCATGCGCCGCTCCATCAGGAACATCTCGACGACCTTCGCGTTGTCGGTAAACACCTGAAGGTTGATATCGGCATACTTGCCGGCGCTGCCCGTTAACACCGAGCCGGTAAGATACGGATTAAACGCCGCCAATTCCGCCATTGCATCCAGCGCGATTTCACGCAACTCGCGCAGCAGATCGCGTTGTTCATCGGCGTGATAAATCTGCTGATATTCGCGCAGCGCTTTTTCGACCTCTTCGTTACCGGGCAATTGGCGTGTGTTCGACACCCCCGCCTGCCGCGCGGCCTTGCGCTTGGCCATGCCAAAATCCTCGACCCCATCCTCCACCATGATGCGCGCGGCCAGGTGGGCAATACGTTCACGCTCGTTTTTGCGGGAGCGTTCGTTTACCGGCACACGCTCGTTTTTGCGGGAGCGTTCGCCGTTGCGTTCGCGATCCTTCACGGTTTCGCTAGAACAATTCGTTGCGCGCCGTCTCGGGCGCGGTTTCGGGCGCCCCCGCGGTGTCCGAGTCACCGCCTCTCGGAACGAATTCCTGATAGAACACTTCGCCACCCGCGGAGACGATGCCTTGAGGTGCGTCGAATGGTTTTTCGGGCACGCCTTTCAATGCCGTCGCCATGAAGTTGATCCAGATCGGCAGCGCAACATTGCCGCCGGTTTCGTTGCGTCCCAGGGTTTGCGGCTTGTCGAATCCGACCCAGACTATGCCGACCAGACTCGCGTTGTAGCCGCCGAACCAGGCGTCGAGAAAATCATTGGTGGTTCCGGTCTTGCCGGCGAGATCGCCGCGGCCCAGCTTCATTGCCGCTGTCGCCGTGCCCGCGCGCACGACATCGCGCATCAGACTGGTCATGACATAGGCGTTACGCGAGTCGATCGCGCGCTCGGCGCCGGCGCCCGCAAGTGGCGGTTTCGTTTCAAACACGATATTGCCTTTGCTGTCTTCGACGCGCGTGATGAAGTGCGGCTTCACGCGAAAACCGCCGTTGGCGAAGATGGAGTAGCCCCCAAGCATCTGCATTGGCGTGACGTTGCCCGCGCCCAGCGCCATGGTGAGATACGGCGGATGCAGCTTGGGATCAAAACCAAAACGGGAAACATAGTCCTGCGCATACGGCGCGCCTATGCTTTGCAGTATGCGTATCGACACCAGGTTCTTGGAGCGCGCCAATGCCCGGCGCAGCGGCATGGGGCCCTCGAATGTGCCGTCGTAGTTTTTCGGTTCCCACGCCTGCGATCCGGTCTGAGTCGCGCTGAAGGTGATGGGCGAATCATCGACTATGGTGGCGGGGGTAAAGCCCTTTTCCAGCGCAGCCGAGTAAATGAAGGGTTTAAAGCTCGAGCCGGGTTGGCGCAGCGCCTGTGTCGCGTGATTGTATTTATTGCGGTTGAAATCAAATCCGCCCACCAGCGCACGGATCGCACCACTCGTGGGGTCAGCCGCCACGAAGGCTGATTCCACCTCTGGCAGCTGCGTTATAAATGATTGATTTTTATCATCTTCTTGAACATAAACGATGGCGCCCCGACGGATGCGTTGAGCAGGGTTGGCCTTGTCACCCAGCATCGCGGTGACAAACTTCAACCCGGCGTTGGTAATTTCAACGACTGCGCCGCCGCGCAGATAGACTTTGACTCGTTTCGCATTGGCTTCGAGCACAATGGCTGCGCGGATGTCGTCGCTATCAGGGCTATCCTGTAGAAATTCTTCCAAAACCTCGTCGGTTATCTGCGCAGGAAGCTCAACGAAGGTGTCCGGGCCGCGATATCCGCGGCGTCGATCGTATTCCAGCACGCCCCGGCGCAAGCTTTGATAGGCTGCAGTTTGTAGCGGTACGCTGATGGTGGTGTACACCTTCAGCCCCATAGTGTAGGCATGTTCCTGGTAGCGCTCTACCATGGCAAGGCGCACCATTTCCGTCAGGTAGTCGGCACGCGTCGGGAAATCGTTAAGCTCATTTTTGATGACGAGTTCCTGCTTGCTGGCTTCCGCGCGTTGCGCCTCGGTAATGACGCCCATGACGTCGCGCATGCGTTTTAGCACGTATTGCTGGCGGGCTCTGGCGCGCACCGGGTTGGCGACAGGGTTGAATGCCGAGGGTGCGGTCGGCAATCCAGCCAACATGGCGGCCTCCGCCAACGTAAGCTGTTCGAGCGATTTGCCAAAATAGATGCGCGCGGCGGATGCGAAGCCGTATGCGCGCTGCCCGAGGTAAATCTGGTTGATGTAAAGCTCAAATATCTGATCCTTGGTGAGGTGGGATTCGATCTTGAGCGCCAGCAGTATCTCGTTTAACTTGCGCGTCAGCGTTCGTTCACGCGTGAGGTAAAAGTTCCGTGCGACCTGCATGGTTATTGTCGAGGCGCCTTGCTTCACCCCGGCCACGGACAGGTTCGACAGCGCGGCGCGCCCGACGCCCACGTAGTCGACGCCTTTGTGCTGATAAAAGCGGGTGTCTTCTGCCGCCAGGATCGCATTAACCAGTGTTTTGGGAACCTGTTGCATGGACACAACAGAGCGGCGCTCTTCGCCGAACTCGCCTATGAGCTTCTCGTCCGCGCTATAGATACGCAGCGGCACTTTAGGCCGGTAGTCCATGAGTATGCCCAAATCCGGCAGCGCCGGGTAAATCATCACCGCAACAAAGGCCATGAGCAAGATTGTCGCGGAAACGCAAACAACCACAAGCAATAGTGGGATAGCCAGCCAGCGGACAGACATGTAGAGGTATTCCTGAACTAAAAAACTGAATTAAATCCGAAACTTGGCAGGCATCTGACAGGGGCGGAAAAGCGTACTACCGCTGGCCCAATTAACAGGTTACACTATATTTTGGAGTGCAGAAATTGGTAGGTAGTTCCTTCAGCCCCGACGCACGTATAAAAAAGTGCTTAGTTTTCAAGGGGAAGGGTCCGAGTTGAAAATATTGATGTCGAAATAGGGCTAGACAACGGAAAAACGTTCATAGATA
>CAMDLH010000276.1 GCA_945901405.1 Bordetella parapertussis
GTTCGCCACCGCACTGCGGTTGATCTCGCCATCAAAGACTCCGCGACCCGTCGTGCGCGCGTACTTTTCACGGCTGTAGAGCTATACTGTTTTATCAGTAGCGTTTTGGGAAAATTAAACTGCTTCACCAGCGTGATTACCAGTTAGGACGGCAACAGATAAGCGCCTTTAACCTTCGTGCGGTTTGCCCGCGTTGCCTCAAGCCCTATCTTTGCCCTGCTCCAATCTGGAAGCTCATTCGGTTGCGCCTCTAGCGATTTGTCAACCAGAACGTGAGAAAGGCGATCCTGCGCGCGGCCCAGCAGCCACGCGGCGCCCTTTGTGAAGCCGCTCATGGTTTTGCGTCCGCCCGCCATTGAAATATGAATAGCCCTTTCTGACGAGCCGTCGCCGCGTGCGAGTTGTTGCAATACTCGCGTAATGTAATTGCCGGCGGCCTCGTTCTCGGCGTCCGTTCGGATATCAGCCAAATTGTCGGCGTCGTCGGGGACTTGGGCATTGAGGGCATGAATTTTGAGGTATTTCCATTTCTTTAGATCGTTTGCATTGACGCCCGCCGCCGCTATATTTTTTGCGCTATCAGCCCATGGCTCCGGCGCACTGTCGGCGCCATTGGTAATGAAATGCAATGTGATCGAAATTTTGTCGATGCCATATTCCCGCACGCAATTCAATACTGCGCCTATGCCCAGGTGGCCAGGGTCTTTCCAGCGGCGCACAAAGCTTCCCGTGCCATTCTCTTTCTCACCCCGCGTAGTGATGATGTGAATTTCGGTAGGCATGAATTTGTGCGGTTTGTCGTTCGCAATATGGCTGTGGCACTCACCGCGCATGAGCATGCACAGCGTTTCGGTGACGATTGCCGGCGTCTCGCCCGCCACGAATACCGCAGCGCGAGATTCAAATTTGTTGAATTCTTTCGTATTCCGTTCAAGTTCGCTCTCTACCATGATGATCTGCCCTTTGTTTATGTCGCAGGGACAGTATGCCAGTCAGGTGGCAGCTTTGCGACAAATCCCAATTGGGAAATCACCAATTCGCGCCCCTAGGTCAAGCTGCTATCTGTTGGGTTGTCAAAATACCATTTTTAAACAAAGGATTAGCTCGCCCATGGCGGTAATGGCATCTCGCCACGTTCACCGGGGGCCGACATGCAGGGCGGCATGCGAGTCACGCCCGCACGATTAGCGGAATCGAGCGCCTCTCTCTCATCGGAGAAGACGGAAATCCAATTGGCCTTACTCGCATTTTGCGGCCAGATGCGAAAAATAGAGGGCGGTCATGCACGATATACACCTCGCGCCGAACTGGATGGGCTATCAGGCGCATCCCACCCGATCAGGAGAAAACCATGATCCGCTTCACCGAACCATCGCCCCACAATAAAACCCATCAAAACTTTTCCCCTATTGGTTTCACCCCGTCCCACGATGCTGTCGTCGTGCGTCTGTTCGATCAAAGTTCAACCATGGGCGCGGCAAGCGCGCAAGAAATGGCGGAGGTTGCCAGGCAATGCGAGAAGGCGCTTTACGCAACCGGTAAACGTATTCGCATCATTGACATTGCATTCGACTCGCACGCGCGCGTATTGCCGCGTCCGCGTTTCGCGCAGGCAGATCCGGCGGGTTTGGATTTGCGCCTCGGTGGCAGCACTAATATTCGCGAGGCGCTGGAAACAGCCTGCTCGGAACTATTGGTTGCCCGGCCAGCACGTTCGACAGCAAATTACGCACCACTGGAAGTGCTCCTTCTGGTTAGCGATGGCAAATATCACGCTGCCGCCAAACCTGACGCAATAGCGCAAACATTAAAAACCACTGGTGTTCAAATTATGGCGGTAGCTGCCGGACCGAGCCCAAACCTTAAGCGACTGCAATGGCTGGCGAGTTCACCGGCTCAACTTCATGTGCCGCACGTTGAAGGATTTTCCTAGTTGCTGCACGCGGTGAGCGCTCGCTCGTAGCACAACGTCACCGGCAAGACGGTCTATGCAGCAGCGTAGCGCCTGATATCTACCTGCGCCCCCGCGTTCGAGAGATTTTCCGATGAGCGCAGGAGTTCTGTCGTTACGTGTGATTCCACGTAATCTTCGCCGCAGTTCGGACACACTTGCGCGGGCACTTCGCGCACCACAAACATGGCTTCGCCTCGCTCTAGTATTACCGTCGTAACACCGGGGCGGGTTTCTGCTTGTTTGCACACTACGCATTTCATGGCCGTTTTCTCCTGAAATCGTTTTCCCACATCGTCTGGTCGGGTTCGTAAACCGTCACCACAATTTGTTCCTCGTCGTGCGCATTGTATGCTGCCACCACATGCAATGGCCGGTCATTGCGCCACCCTAGCATAAGCCGACTGGCGTACGGCAGATCGTCCGGGTAGAACATGATTTCCTCTCCCTCCAGCAGCACCTTTTCCACGTCGGCGGCAGTTATACGCCGCTCAAACATGCGCCGCACGGCATGTACACGGTAAGTGAACTTCATTTGCGACTACACGCCCTAACCCTTCCGCTGCACAAACTCGATCTTGTAACCATCCGGGTCTTCGACAAACGCGATGACGGTGGTGCCGTGTTTCATCGGCCCCGGTTCGCGTGTGACCTTGCCGCCGCGTTTTTTGACTTCTTCGCAGGTCTTGTAGGCGTCGTCCACTTCGATGGCGACATGGCCGTAGCCGTTGCCCAGGTCGTAGGATTTGGTGTCCCAGTTGCAGGTGAGTTCGATCACCGCGGCCTTGGATTCGTCGTCGTAGCCGACGAAGGTGTTGGTGAAGCGCCCCGACGGATATTCGGACTGGCGCAGTATTTTCATGCCCAGCACTTGGGTGTAAAAGTCGAGCGAGCGTTGCAGGTCGCCGACGCGGATCATGGTGTGCAGCATTCTCATGGCTGGTTCTCCGTTTAGATTTGCACCATCTCGAAATCATCCTTGCGCGCGCCGCATTCGGGGCAGGTCCAGTTCATCGGCACGTCTTCCCATCGGGTACCTGGTGCGATGCCTTCATCGGGCACGCCGGCTTCTTCGCTGTAGATGTAGCCGCAAATCAGGCACATCCATGTTTTGTATTGTTGCGTTGCGGTCGTCATCTCGGCCATCTCGGTCATTTCAATTTCGGAATTGCGATAAAATTACATTTTAATCGATTCGCGCCATGATTTTTTTGCACCCCCGGCGCGTTCCAACATTCTCATGGCTGAAACGCCCCCTATTGTTCTGGTGTTCTCCGCCACGGATCCCACCGGCGGCGCGGGCATGCAGGCCGACATCATGACGCTGACCAGCATGGGCTGCCATCCGCTATCGGCGATCACCGCGATCACCGTGCAGGACACGATGGGTGTCGATCAGGTGTATCCGCTGGACGCCGACTGGGTGGCCGATCAGGCGCGTTGCGTGCTCGAAGACATGCCGGTGGCGGCGTTCAAGATCGGCGTGATGGGCAGCGTGGAAATCGTCGCCGCGATTGCGGGAGTGGTATCGGATTATCCGGAGATTCCACTGGTGCTCGACCCGGTGCTGGCGTCGGGGCGCGGCGATGATCTCGCCAACGATGATGTGTTGTCGGCGATGCGTGAGCTGCTGGTGCCGCAAACCACCATCATCACGCCCAACAGTCTCGAAGCGCGGCGGCTTGCGCTCGAAGACGGCAATGAAAACGACGACCCGAGTCTCGCCGAATGCGCGCGGCGCCTGCTCGCGGCGGGTTGCGAATACGTGTTGATCACCGGCACGCACGAGAACACATCGATGGTGGTCAACACGCTGTATCACGCTGAAAATGAAACAACCAGAGAATCATGGGAGCGCTTGCAAGGCTCGTATCACGGCTCGGGTTGCACGCTGGCCTCGGCCATCGCGGCGACCATCGCCAACGGCGTGCCGATGCAGGAAGCCGTGCGTGACGCGCAAGAATACACCTGGCAAACCCTGCGCGGCGCGTTTCGTCCGGGCATGGGCCAATACATTCCGGATCGCATGTTCTGGGCGCGCGAGGAAGAACCCGCGGACACGCCCGAAGATCCCGCCGCTGATAATGGGGAGCCGCCGCGATGAACAACGCCGCCACGCGCATACACGGGCTATACGGGGTAACGCCCGACGAAGCGGACACGCCGCTGCTGCTCGCGCGTGTGCGTGCGGCGCTCACGGGCGGCATGCGCCTGCTGCAATATCGCAATAAGCTTGCGGACGCGGCGTTGCGTCGCACGCAAGCCGCCGCCTTGTGTGCGTTGTGCCATGAGTACGGCGCGGCGCTGATCGTCAACGACCACGTCGATATCGCGCTGGAGGTGGATGCCGACGGCGTGCATCTGGGCGGCGAAGATGGCTCGCTTGCCGCCGCGCGGGCGAAGCTCGGCCCCGGCAAGCTGCTCGGCGCGTCTTGTTATCGCGATCTCGAAAACGGCGCTGCCGCGATTGCAGCGGGTGCGGATCACATCGCTTTCGGCAGTTTTTTCCGTTCGCCGGTGAAACCCAGCGCGGTGCGCTCGCCGTTCAGTCTGCTGACCGAGGCGCGGCGCAGATTTGGCGTGCCGGTGGTTGCCATCGGCGGCATCACGCCCGACAATGCGCCGCAATTGATCGCCGCCGGCGCGCAGAGCGTGGCGGTGATTACCGCGTTGTTTGGGGCGGCGGATATCACTGCCGCCGCGCGCCAGTTCAGTACTTTGTTCGAAGCCCAGCCATGAAAAACAGCCAGAAACTGTTCAATCATTCGCAGCTCATCATTCCCGGCGGCGTGAATTCACCGGTGCGCGCATTCAAATCGGTGGGCGGTGTACCGATATTTTTTCGCCGCGGGCGCGGCGCGCATGTGTGGGATGTCGACGGCAACAATTACATCGACTACGTCGGCTCGTGGGGGCCGCTGATCGCGGGCCACGCGCACCCGGATGTGGTGAAGGCGGTGCAACAGGCGGCGGAGCGCGGCCTTTCTTTCGGTGCGCCGACCGAGGCGGAGCTCGAAATGGCGAGCTTGATCGTGAAGCTGGTGCCGTCGATCGAACAAGTGCGGCTGGTGAGTTCGGGCACCGAGGCCACGATGAGCGCGATACGAGTGGCGCGCGGCTACACCGGGCGCTCGAAGATCGTGAAGTTTGAAGGTTGTTATCACGGCCACGCGGATGCGCTGCTGGTTAAAGCGGGTTCGGGCGCGTTGACCTTCGGCCAGCCTTCGTCGGCGGGCGTTCCCGCCGAGACCGCGGCGCACACGCTGGTGCTCGATTACAACGATGCCACGGAGGTCGAAGCCACGTTTGCCCGCGAGGGCAACGATATCGCGGCGGTGATCGTCGAGCCGGTTGCCGGCAACATGAATTTGATCGCGCCCAAGCCGGGCTTCTTGCAAACGCTGCGCGACGTATGCACGCGCCACGGCGCGGTGTTGATATTCGATGAAGTGATGACCGGGTTTCGCGTGGCGCTCGGCGGCGCGCAGGCGCTCTACAACATCACGCCGGACATGACCACGCTGGGCAAGGTCATCGGCGGCGGCATGCCGGTGGGTGCGTTCGGCGGACGCCGCGACATCATGCAATGTGTTGCCCCACTGGGGCCGGTGTATCAGGCCGGCACGCTTTCGGGCAATCCGGTCGCCGTTGCAGCGGGGCTGGCGACGTTAAAGCTGGTGCAGGCGGAGGGCTTTTACGACAAGCTCGCGGCCAGCGCGAATGCGTTATGCAGCGGCCTTGAAAAGGCCGCGCAGGCGCGCAAAATCGCGTTCAGCGCGCGCCACGTGGGCGGCATGTTTGGCTTGTATTTTCGCGCGGCGGCCCCCGCGAGCTACGCGGAAGTCATGCAGTGCGACAAGGAACGCTTCAATCGCTTTTATCACGCGATGCTGGCGGAGGGGGTTTACCTGGCACC
>CAMDLH010000277.1 GCA_945901405.1 Bordetella parapertussis
AGTCAACATGATGAAACTCCTTTGAAAAATGAGAGAGGGGCGAAAAAAACATACTATACTCTTGAGCAAGAATCATGGGAGACCGCATGCAAATCATACGCACACCAATCACCGACGCGAGCGCCTGGCGCGGCGCGGACATGGCAAAAAACACGTCGTGGATCATGCATTTGCGCCCGGAGCACATCACCGAGATCGATGCCGCGCTCGCTCTGGCAATGGCGAGCGGTATTGAAGTCACGCAGATGAAGCGCGAGCAATTCCCATTGCCCAAGCTCGCCGCCGAAATCGGCGCCTGGTCGCATGAACTGCAGCGCGGACGCGGCTTCACGCTGATACGCGGCCTGCCGGTGGAGCGCTACAACGACATGCAGGTGCGCGTGGTGTTCTGGGGCATCGGGCTTTACATGGGCACGGCGCTATCGCAAAACTCGTACGGCGAGTTGCTCGGCGATGTCTACGACGAAGGGGTGAAGATGGGCACGGGCAAGGTGCGCGGCTATCGCACCAATTCGTTCCTGATGTTTCACTCCGACCGTGCCGACGCGGTGGGCCTTTTATGTTTGCACAAGGCGAAGGAAGGCGGCATCAGCAGCCTCGTCAGCACCATGACGATACACAACGAGATACTGAAAAATCATCCCGAGTATCTGGAGCCGCTCTACAACGGCCTGCTCTACGTGAATGTCGAGGAAGGCGGCGATTATGCGCAATGGCGCGTGCCGATCTACAGCGTGCACGAAGGCGTGCTGAGTTCGCGCTGCTCGCGCAACACCATCGAATCGGCGCGCAAGATGGGCATCGCCAAGTACACCGAACTCGAAATCGAAGCGCTGCTCTATCTGGACAAAATCGCGGCTGATCCGGCGCTGCGCCTGGACATGGATTTGGAGCGCGGCGACATGCAGTTCATCAACAACTACACCACGCTGCATTCACGCACGGAGTACCTCGATCACGACGACCGCAAGAAACGCCGGCACATGGTGCGGCTATGGTTGAAGATGGAGGAAGACCGCCGGCCCGTGGGATCGAACTTTGATGAATATCGCGGCGTGCCGAAGAGTTTGTCGCGTGTGCCGGAGTGGGCGACGCAAGGCTGAATTGCCAGTGCCGGCGGCAATCGAATTTGGGTTGTGATGGGTTTCACCCATCCTACAAATCCATCGCTGTACTGTCACAAAGTATCCGTAGGATGGGTGGAGCGCAGCGCAACCCATCACAATCACACGCGGCAGTCAGTACGAAGTCAACCCGCCATCCAGCACCATGGTCTGCCCGGTAACATATGCCGCCGCGGGCGAAGCAAGATAACTCACCATCGCCGCCACTTCATCCATCTCGCACAATCGCGCCAGCGGAACCCGCGCGATCATCTCGCTGAAGCCTTTCGCGTCCGCGGTGAAGTAGGCCACGCGCGACGGTGTGGCCACCGTACCGGGTGCCACCGCATTGACGCGGATACGATGCTCGGCCCACTCGATGGCAAGCATGCGTGTCATGTGCGAGATGCCCGCTTTCGAAATGCCATAAGTCGAACGTTGCGCGAAGCCGATCAGGCCATGTGTCGAACTCAGATTGATGATGCAACCCGCGCGCTTTTGCGCGATCAAGTGCCGCCCCATCTGCTGGCTCATGAAAAACGTGCCGGTGAGATTGATGTCCATCACCGCTTGCCACTCTTCGCGCGTGGTATCGACGGCGAACGAGCGCGTGGTGACGCCGGCATTGTTGACCAGCACATCAAGTTCGCCGAACGCCTTGACGACCTGCGCCATCGCCTGCTCGGTGCTCTCCTGTGACCTGACATCAAGCGGCACCGCAACGACGCGCGCGCCGGTCTCTTCGAGCGCGGACCCCGTGTTGGACAGGTTCTTGAGGCTGGTGCCAGAGACAGCGACGTCGTAGCCATCTTGTGCGAGACGCAGCGCAAGTGCCGCGCCGAGGCCCTGGGATGCGCCGGTTATGAAGGCAGTACGTTTGCGGATGGGGGTCATAATTAGCTATTAAGACTGAGGGTCGAGGATTAAGTAACCCCACCAACGGTGCGCTTGCTCAATCCTGAATCCTCAATCCTCATTTCTGCGGTATAAACGACGCCAACAAATAGGTCTGCTTGTCACCGCCGGAATAAATCGTATTCGTCGCCCCGGCATTGTAATCACAATGATAATGCGTGTACGGCGCGCTGCCTACGCCGTCGCGCGGCTGTATATCGAGCCGCAACTTGTGGCCTTTTGTCAGCACAATACAGGTCGGCCAGATTTCCACCTGGCACTCCACCGGCTTGTTTGGCTCCAGCCATAGCCGCTCGTCGTGTGTATGGTACGGGCGGTACGGCAGCGTTTTCTTCGGGTCCAGTTTGCGATGCGAGGCGCGCAGCCAGCCCTTGGTGAGCGGCACCGGGCCGCCGTGCTGACCCACCTCCCACACGTCCTTGCCGTCGGGGCCGATATTGCGCAGCGTGCACATGATGTCCATGTCTTCGGTGCTGCTCGACACCCAGATGTTAAGCATCAGCGGCCCGGTGATCTCGCTGTCGTCAGTCATCGGCGCGCTTTCGAACGACACGCCCAACCGACCTGCACCACCGTGCGTGGTGGATAGCGACGAGCCAGACGCAACACCCGCGGCCGTTGATCCGCTGGCGGAATAACTCACGCTGGCTTCCTGCGTGGGAGCGTCGGTAGCAAGCGCGCCTTCGCTGGCACTGTCGTCCTGCGATTGCTCGCGCTCGATTTTCAGGAAAAGTTTTCTCCATTGCGTGCGCGCCAGCGGCCACTCGTTCTCGGTGCGGAACGGATACGGCTGCTTGCTTCCACCGGTGCGAATTTCGAGTTTGACCGGCGGCTCATCAAGGATGCCGGTGTCGATGCCTTTCAGCCAATGGTCGAACCAGCGCAGTTGCTCGGCGCGGCCTTCGTTCGAGTGGAACGGATGAAAATGCGTGCCGGTGTGTATGCGCAGCTTTTTGTGTTTGGCCGCGGCCTGCGTGTAGCCCTCGGTGTTGCCGCGCAAGTGCAGCGAAAAACCGCCCCAGTTGCCGACGCTGTACACCGGCATGGTGATCTCGTCCCAGCGCGCGCTCATCATGCGCCACCAGTTTGAATCGAGATCGTTGCGCATCAGGTTGTATAGCATGTCGGGCTGGAACGAATCCGGATTGAAGCTGCGCGGCCGGCCCAGCAGATGATGCGCGGTGTGCGTGGCAATCCAGTTGGCGACAAAGCCCATCGAGAAAATCCCCCCGTGGTAGCACTGATCGCGATACTGATCCGCGCGCCCTTCCCACGGCATGATGGCTTTTAATGACGGCGGGCGCAGATTGGCCACGCGCCACTGCGAACTGGCGTGATACGAAATGCCCAGTGTGCCCACGCTGCCGTTGCACCACGGCTGCTTCGCCACCCACTCGATGCAGTCATAAAAATCCAGCGACTCCTGATACGAACTCGGCTCGCACTTGCCGGGCGACTTGCCCGAGCCGCGCGAATCGATGCGCAGACACGCGTACTCGCGCGGGCACCACCATTCCGGATTCACCGTCTCCCAGTTCATGTACGGATTGGCCTTCTCGTCCAGATCGGCAGGCGGTATCCACAACTTGTCTTTTTGATACACACTGATGTTGGCAATCACCGGCACCTTGGTTGCCGTGTCGGGGCGAAAAATATCAGCGCACAACCTGCCGCCGTCACGCAGCGGAATCCACACGTCTTTTTCGATGATGAGTTTGTGGCCTTTGTCTTGTGAAACGGTGGCGGCAGTTTTTGTAGTGGCGCTCATGCGTGATCTCCGGTGATGAGGCAAACAATGTGGAATTGCTGCGTAAATTGTTTTTTAAAAACAATTACTTATGATAAATTCGCGGCGTGCATTTTGTTTTTGTTCTGACGCATACTTTACTCTAGAACCACCTTAAACACAGAATGTGAAGCGCAGCGCAACCTATCACAAACGCACGCGGCACTGCAGTCAAAATTGAGTTGTGATGTGTTTCACCCATCCTACGGATAGATGCATTGTCAGTTCAATTAAACCGGAGAACAAATTGATCCGCAAACTCCGAACCGAACGCGACAGCCAGCAATGGATGCTCGACTTGGCGCTCAACATGCGCGGGCGCGTGCAAAACTTCGAGGCCGACAGCAGCGAAGTGCCCTCGCGCGCGCGCAACTACCGCATGTTCCCCAAGGTGTGGCGCAAGGACGCCGAGCATCACGAGGCGCTCGCCAAGCGCGCGCAGGCGAAAGGCTTCAACGCCACGGCTACAGCGCACTACGACCACGCTATCGAGGCCTATCGCATGGGCCAGCACGCAATTTACTACGACAACCATCCGGTGAAAAAAGCCATGTGCCGCAAGCTCGACGAGATGGTGGATCGGCGATCAGCGGTGGCCGACTATCCGATAGAGCGCGTGGAAGTGCCGTTCGACGACGGCAAAAGCATCTCGTGCCTGCTGCACCTGCTGCCGGGCCGCCCGCGCGCGCCGGTGGTGATCTACGTGCCGGGCATGGACCAAACCAAGGAAACCTTTCCCAAAGCCGCGCATAACACTGCGCTGTCACGCGGCTTTCACGTGCTGTCGATGGACGGCCCCGGTCAGGGCGCATCGAACCTGCGCAAAATTCGCGCGGTGGGCGACAACTACGAACGCGCAGGCGCGGCCGTGGTGAGCTACCTGCAAAAACGCAAGGAAGTGAACGCGAAAAAAATCGCCATCTACGGCGTGAGCATGGGCAGCTACTGGACGCTCCGGCTCGCCAGCTACGACCGGCGCATCGCCGCGGTCGCCAGCACGGTAGCGTGCTTCAACCCCAACAACACCATCTTCACCCAATCGTCGCCGCGCTTCAAACAGATGTTCATGTACATGGCCGGCTGCGATGACGAAGCGAAGTTCGACGAAGAAGTCGCCAAGCCCATGACCGTGCGCGGCACGCTGGGCACCATCAAATGCCCGACGCTGCTCGCCACCGGCGAATTCGATCCGCTGTGCCCGCTGGAAGACGCGATTGAAGCCTACGGCGAACTCAAATCACAAAAAGAAATGTGGGTCTTTGAAGACCAATTTCACCAACTGCGCAGCCCGCCCAATATCGGCGGGCTGACCTCGGGCGAGTATGTGCTGGATTGGTTGCAACTGGCGTTGAACGGAAAGCTCAAAAAGAACCACAAGCGAGTCGCTTACATCGGCATGAAGGGTGATGGGCCCTGGGGGGAATGTGAGTGGACGCCTACGGTGCGGGGTGGACAGGCTTATTTTTGATGGTGAAACCCTCGGAATGCCAAACAGCCACGTAGAAATGACGATTGCCCTTTCCATCCTCATAGAGAATAAAGCTTAGATATCATGATTTCACGTGAGTGGAGTTCATACTTGGTAAAAGCCGTTCTTGCAGAACGCGACGAAGAACCTTGGCCAGATTTATCGCCCGGCACTATCGCAAACCATGTTACAAGCGTCCTCCCTAGCCCTATCTTCGCATGAAATTGTGTCAAATCGGCTGGAAGGCCGATATTTTGCCTCTCAAATTATGAATTCAGAGGTCGAACGGACATACATGAAAGAATGTCAGGAAACCAACGCTCTAGCTCGAAGACCTTCACCGCACGGCGCTGCTCGCTGGTCAACTCCGGCGCCAGCATCACCGTTGGCCTGCGTCCCGCGCCGCCTGTCGTCGTTCGTACCAGCGTCGCGCGAATGTCCGCCAAGCTTTCCATGGTCTTGCGTGCCGAGGCGTTCGTTCCGAGCGCGATTTT
>CAMDLH010000278.1 GCA_945901405.1 Bordetella parapertussis
CGAATGGCACTTACTTAAGCTTAACAGGATGCCCATATTTTCGGATTTTCGCTCTGGCGATCTCTCGGGGTTGTGTGAGTAACGGATAAGGTTTAGGTCTTCGTTTTACGGCTCTGGGCTCGACGCGACCGGGCCGATCGCCCACCCGCTGTTGCGCAATCAATTCAAATAATATGCAGCGTTTGTCGTCGTGCAGGATAAGGTCGTGATAGTGGGGGAGCGCGATACATATCTGCACCGTATGCTTGAAGCTCAGTTGGCGCGGTAGCAAATGAGTATGCCGTGCAGCCTGCGCCATCATCACGCGAATCAAATTGTAGGCCAGCAGGTAAATCCAAATTTCCTTGACGACCATGTCCGGGCGCAGGCAACTTAGCCGCTCCATCCCCAGCGTGGTTTTGATGTGGCGCAGGTCCAGTTCGACGTGCCACCGATCCCGGTAGAGCAACTTCAGGTCGGCCTTGCTGGTTTGTTTGGGACAGAGCAACGTGGTGACCAGCGTCTTGCCGCCAACGCGCAATTCCCGAACCGTCAGGGTCGCGGGAGCCTGTTCATAGGCTGCTTTGCTCATCCAGCCGGGCTTGATGACGGGCTTTTGTAACACGATCAGATGGTCTCGTTGTCCCAGACGCCGGCCGCGGCGAAAGTCGGTGGTGCGGCTTCGCGAGCCATGCTGTTCAAACACCGCATCGATGCCACGCTCGCGCAACGCGCAGAGCAAAAAATACGTGGCATAGAACGCGTCACCGACCAGGATGTCGCCACGCACCAATGTATCGAGCATCGAACGCAGTAACGACTGCTCGTCGCTGCCCTTGCCTTGATAGGGGCTGATGGCCGCGTTGAGCAGCGCACCGCTGCCCAAACACAGGATCCCCACCATGCGGCAAATCGGGAAGCCCAGACCGGGCTTCTGATTGTGCGATTGGGGATAGGCCGCTTGATTGGCTGGCGTATCCGGCATGGTGACGGTGGTGCCGTCCACCAGCCGCACCGGACGATTTCGCCAATGCCACGCACAAGGGGCATGCGTCATCACCCGCTGCCCCGTGGAACGTGCCAGTGTGCTTACCATCGGCGTGGGCAGGCGCTCTCGCGCACGGCAATACGCGCCGGTATGCGTGCTGCAAGGGGGCAAACCGCCTGCCATCCGATGCAGCGCCGTGTTGCTCACGGCCTTCTGGCAGGAGCGATCTGCATTGAGTGCCTGCGCCAGAAACATCGACAGCGTTTCGGTGGGCGGAAACAGTCGTTCCCGATGCTCAGGCAACAGCGACTCGACTTCATCGAGCAATGCCGATCCCGTTAACAGGTTGAAGAACGAACACGCATTGCTATGGCGTACTTGCTCACACACTCGTCGTTGTTGCCGCACACACGCTCTGGGTTTACGATGCATTTGGGCTGGCTCCTCGAGTGATGGAGGGTTGTTTCGCAACTCCACTTTACCACTCGAATCGAGCCAGTCTTTTTTACATGAATTCAATCACTTACGGCTTAAGTAAGTGCCATTCGGGTCAGACACCCACTTCCTTCGATGTTGAGAGATGCGTATGCAGGCTACGCTTTGCCCACGATGACTAATCCAGCTTCAAATCAAACTGCTTCAGCAGCTTGCCGACCATGTCGTAATCCGAGCGCATGCGCTGGTTCAACTCATCGACCGTGCGGTGCGAAGGGTCCAGCGTTTGCTGGTTAAGCCGTGCCGAGACGTCCGGGTCATTAACCGCTTTGCCGAGTTCGGCATTGAGCCGGTCCACTATCGCTCTTGGCGTGCCCGCCGGCGCATAGATGCTGATCAAGGTCGCCGACTCATAGCCTGGAATGGTGTCCGCAATGGTGGGCACATTGGGCAGCACCGCCAGGCGCTGCAGGGTGGTTACCCCCAGCGCGCGCAATCGCTTCGACTGTATGTGCGAGATCAGCTCGCTGATGGCCGCCACTTGCACCTGCGTTTCGCCCGACAACAGGGCGATCACGGCAGGCCCGCCGCCCTTGAAGGGCACATGCAGCATGCTGATGCCCGCGCGCGAGTCGAACATCACGCCGTTCAGGTGTGTGAAGCTGCCCACGCCTGAGTGACCGTGCAGAATCTCATTGGGCCGCTTTTTTGCCAGCGCAATGAACTCCTTGATGGAGTAGGCCGGCAGCGACGGATGCACGGTCAACACGTTCGTCAACCGCGCCATGGGCGCCACGCCAACAAAATCGCGCAGGGCGTCATACGGCAGCTTGCGGTAGAGATGCGCGTTGGCCACGTGCGAGGCGATGCTTTGCACCAGCAGGGTGTAGCCATCCGGCTTGCTTTGCGCAACGACGGCGGTGCCGATCGTGCCGCCGGCGCCGCCACGATTTTCAATGATGAATGTCTGCCCCATTTGCTCCGACACCTTGGGAAACGTGATGCGGGCAACGATATCGTTCGCTCCCGCCGGCGGGAACGGCACGATCACGCGCACGGGCTTGGCGGGGTAGGGCTGCGACCAGGCTGTTCCCGCGACGCATAGCAGGCAAATCAGGCCCACAAGGGGTGCGGTGAAGCAGCGGGTTGATTGCGCGTTATTCATTCGATTTCTCCTCGTCGTCGTTGCAGGTGTTTGAGCTTACATCACCGCCCACTTGAACACACGCGTCGCCGTGTCGTGCATCATCTTCTGTATGTCAGCCGCCGGCAGATAGGCCGCAGCATACTTGCGGATGATGTCGGCGTTTTCCGCGTAGGTGCCGCGGCACTTGCCCATGGTCTGGGTCTGGTCGGATGCCCACATCAGGCGCTCGGCGCCATAGGCAGCGTGTACGCGCTTGATCAGCGGATGCAGGTCTTCATACTCGGGTGCCGCGCTGCCTGACACCAGCGGCAGTGACGACACTTTGACGGTGACATTGCGATAGCGCGCGAGGTTGATCATGGCCTGCATCTTGGCTTCGCGCTTGTCGCCGGGCACGGCCCAGGCGAAGTGGTCAACGATAAACTGAAGGTTCGGGTATTTCTGAAGCACCGGCTCCATCAGCGCCGGGCCATCGCGGGTCCACACCGCCACCGGCATATTCTGATCGACGCACGCCTGCCACACCGGATCAAATGCGCCCTCGGCGAAGAGTTTTTTGTGCTCGGGCTCGTTCATCGACAGGCGCAGACTGCACACGCCGGGCTGCTCGATCCACTTGGGCAAAATCTTCCATTGCGACGGCACATGGGGCACGAACCACGCCATCACGCGAAAGCGCTTCGGGTACTTGGCCGCCGCGGCTTGCGCGCACGAGGGGTCGCGGTCGGGCACGACGCCCGCCGGGGAGATGAGCGCGCGGGCTATGCCGGCTTCGTCCATGAACTTCAGCATGCGCTCGGCGGGCATGGGGTCGGGCAAGTGCGATTGCGCCTTCGGGTCCCAGGGTTCTTGCGGCGTGTTGGCGTTCCAGATGTGCACTTGTGCGTCGGTGATCATGCGTTGCTCCTTCGGGGTTGAATGTCGTGCGGATGGCCGCGGCCGTCGGTCGTCTCGCGCGCGTGCCATGCGTGTAAAGTATATACGCAAGCCGTTGTTGCGATAGAAGCAGGGATCCGATTAAGCGCGCGGAAGGCGCGGCGCAGTGCGATTTCTCGTAGAATTCGGCCTCCTGAATTCAACCCTGCACGCAACGCAATGACCAAACTTATCGCCGCCGACAGCACCAGCCATCATGTCGAAGTCAACGGTATCAGGCTTCACTATCTGGATTACGGCACAACAGGACGCAGACCCATGCTGTGCCTGCACGGCGGCGCCGCGCATGCGCACTGGTACGACTATGTCGCGCCCGGCTTCACGGCGGATCATCATGTGTTGGCACTGGATTCGCGCGGCCACGGCGACAGCGCGCGTGCCGGCCCGGCAACATATGCATGGAAGACGTTTGCCGAAGACGTCAACGCATTCGTGGAGAAGCTCGATCTGCGCGACTACGTGCTGGTGGGCCATTCGATGGGCGGCATGATCTCGCTGCTGCACGCCGCCACGCATCCGCAACGCATCGGCCGCATCGTCATTGTCGATAGCGTCATGCTGATGCCGATGGAGCGTGTCGAACGCATGCGCGCCTTCGGCCAGATCCCGCCCAGAGCCTATGCGTCGCAGGCGCAACTCGTGGCGCGTTACCGCCTTGAGGGCGGCGAGAAGCAGCTAACCGCGCCGCAGGTGCTGCAACGCATGGCGTCATTCAGCGGACGGCAGAATGCCGATGGAACCTGGCAGCACAAGGCCGACCGTGGTGTCTATGCCAACTTCACGCAGATCGCGGGCGTGCCGCTATGGGAGAAGATCAAAGTCCCGGCGCTGGCGATCCGCGGCGGCGCACACAGTCCGCGTTTCACGCCTGACATCATGGCCGAAATTCACGCACGCGCTCCGCAGTTGCAGGTGGCCGAAGTGCGCGATTCGGATCATCACGTCACCCTCGACAATCCGCAGGGCTTTATCGATGTTGTGCGCGATTTTCTGCGCGCGTGATGTGACGCACGTTGCGAAAACTAGTGTAGCGTCCCTTAAATAACATTACATTTAAATCGCCTTCTTTTTCCCTCGAGGCAGGGTGGAACCAGGCTTGATCTGCTCCATCTTCACTCGTGCCCGTTCGATCTTCTCCACGATCTGTCCTACGGTGGCCGTCCAGACGAAGGGTTTCGGGTTTTGGTTCCAGGCTTTCATAAATTCGTTAATCGCCTGCTGTAAATCCGCCACGCTCGCGAAGCTGCCACGCCGAATCGCTTGCTCACTCAATTCTCGAAACCAGCGCTCCACCAGGTTCAGCCAGCTTGAACTGGTCGGAACAAAGTGGCACACGAATCGCGGATGCTTCTTCAGCCACGCTTTCACATGCGGCTCGTTGTGCGTGCCGTAGTTGTCCATCACCAAGTGCAACGGCTGATCCTCGGGAAACTCCCGATCCAGGCGGCGCAGAAATTTCAGCCACTCTTGATGACGGTGCCGCGGGTGGCATTCGCCGATCACCTTGCCGTCCAGTACATTGAGCGCCGCAAACAGCGTGGTGGTGCCATTGCGTTTGTAGTCGTGCGTCCTCGTGCCGCAGCGGCCTTTCTTCAGTGGCAACCCTGGCTGCGTCCGGTCCAATGCTTGAATCTGGCTTTTTTCATCCAAACACAACACCAGCGCCTTGTCCGGCGGGTTCATATACAACCCCACCACGTCGGTGAGCTTCTCCAGGAGTTTTGCATCCCGCGACAGCTTAAAGGTGCGGCTCCGGTGCGGCTTGAGATTGTGTAGTTGCCATAAGCGGTTCACCGTGTTCTTGCTGACGTTTTGGGCCTCGGCCATGAGCCGGCAACTCCAATGGGTTCTACCTTCGGGTTTGCTGTGCAAAGTCGCATTGATGATTTTGTCCCGCTTGGCTTGGTCGTGCTGCGGCTTACGCCCGCGTCCGGGCGCGATCTGCCAGACCGCCCCGATGCCCTGCGTGCGCACTCGCGTGCGCCACAATTGAACAGTGGGGCGGCTGACGCCGAGCGTTTCGGCAATCGATACATTATCCTCACCCGCCACAGCTCCCAAAACAATTCGGCAGCGCAGCGCCACTTGTTGCGGCGTTCCGTGTGAGGACTCCCAGGCCTCCATCTGCGTGAGTTCGCTCGCCCCCAACTT
>CAMDLH010000279.1 GCA_945901405.1 Bordetella parapertussis
CGTCCTCGGCAACCACGTCGATGATGCCCATTGCAAGCATCTCGTCCGCGCTGAACACCTTGCCGCTGCCGATGACGTCCTCCGCGCTCTTGCGCCCGATCTTGCGGTCAAGGAACGAGTAGGCGCCCATGCCCGGAAACAAGTTGAACAGAATTTCCGGGAAACCGAAGCGCGAACTTTTCTCGGCGATGATCACATCGCCCGACAACGCCGCCTCGAATCCGCCGCCCAGGCACTCACCCTGCACCAGGGAAATCGTGGTCACCGGCAGCTCGTGTCCGATGTAGTTGCGGTACAGCACGTCGATGCACGCGCGGCCGTAGCGCATCAGGCCTTGACGGTCGTGCGCGCCGATCAGTTGCTTGAACAAATCAAGGTCGCCGCCGAGATTGAATACACCCGGCATGGCGGAGGCGAGCACCACGTATTCGATTGCGTGTTGTTCTCCGTCGCACGCGAGTTGCCCCTCGCTTTCGGCGACGAAGTTGTAGTACGCGCGGATGTCGGCGAGCAGCCGCGGATTGAAACACGGCCGAGGCGCCGCGTTCCAGTGCGACCACAAGGCGCGCGTGGATTTATCAAAATTGACCGAGAGTTGCGGCGAAAAAACGTAGAGCATTCCCTCTGGTGCAACATGGGTATTGGGTTGTTGGCGTGCTTCGAGAACCGCGGTTGGTACGCGCATTTCCATGATGACTAGCCCCCTTAAGGTTTCAATGTTTGTTTGAAAACTGTTTGCAATCGCGACGGGATCCACCACACGTCACGCTACGCATTAAATGGCGTTATTTTCAAAAAAGCAAATCTATCAAACTGTTAGATTTGTATTTATTTATATAAAACAATAACTTACATATAAACTCTTTTAAACATGATTAAGAAATCTAACAATTCAGTCAATCGAAAAATGATGGCGTGCCGTGAAAAAATTCACGTAAACGGAAACTCTTAAGCGTGGGATGTGCAATAAGTCACGAACCAACGGCTGTGACTCGCATGAATGGATGGCGTACCGAACATTTATTCGAATCGCGCTACGTAAGACACGCACCCAGCGCGCAACCGGCGTTGCACGCGTGGTGTATGAGCGGTAATCCGATGGCCAATTGCACGGTGCAGTGGCGTTTTCAGCGAGACAAACGCAATAAATTCGTGTTTACTTGCGCCATGGTTATCCTGATTCGCGTTCTATTGCGCACCCTGCTGCGCGTGTTATTTCGAGTGCGTGTCATAGGCGGCGCGACGGCGCACGGCGGTGCCGCGCATGGCCGGCTAATTGTCGCGAATTGTGATTCAGTGATTGACGGCGTGCTGCTCGCGCTGTTCTTGCCGGGCACGCCGCAGATCGCGGTTACGCCCGAGATGCGCAAACACCGGCTGGTGAAATTGTTGCTGCGCTTTATTCCGCACTGCGTGCCCGATGCCGCCAATCCCTTTGCGATCAAGGAAATCGTGCACGCGGTGCGCGGTGGCAAGAGCGTGGTGATTTTTCCGCAAGGCCGCGTCACGGTCACCGGCGGCTTGATGAAAACGCATGATTCGGCGGGTATCATCGCCGCGCATTGCGCGTCGCCCCTCACGCCGGTGCGCATCGAGGGCACGCTTTATTCACGCCTCTCGGCGGTATCGCCGCGCTGGCCGAAGCACTGGTTTCCACCGGTCACATTGACCGTGCTGGAGCCGATCACACTCACGCTTTCCACCGATGGCAGCGGGCGTCAGCGGCGCGCCCAAAACAGCGGGCGCGTGACGTGCGCGATGCAGCAGTTGATGGGGGCGCGCACCACGGGCGAGACACTGTTCGATGCCTACGTCAACGCGGTGCGGCGATTTGGCCGCAACACGCGCATCATCGAGGACGTGCGCCAGCAGCCGGAAACCTATGGCCGGCTGCTGCGTACCACGCTAGCACTCGGCAGACTCGCCGCGCGCAACACGCGCGCCGGTGAAACCGTGGGTGTGCTGATTCCCAATCTCTCGGTCAGTGTGGCGCTGCTCCTGGGCCTCACGGCGAATGGGCGCGTCGCGGCGATACTCAATTTCAGTTCCGGCATCGAGGCGCTGCGTATTTCCTGCCGCGCCGCAAGTCTTGAAACGTTGATCACCTCGCGCGCCTTTTTGCACGCCGCGAAATTGCAGGATGCGGTGAATGCCTTGCCCGGCGTGCGCGTGCTCTATCTTGAGGATTTAAGCACCTCGATTACCGCGTTCGACAAGTTGTGGCTGATGGCGTTTGCGCTGTGGTTTCCGCGGCTGGCCACGCAGAGCGTGAGCAGCGCCGCGCCCGCGGTGGTGTTGTTTACCTCGGGTTCCGAAGGGCGTCCCAAGGGAGTCGTCTTGTCACACGACGGCATGCTCGCCAACATGGCGCAACTGCGCGCGGTGATCGACTTCGGCCCCGATGACAAGTATTTCAATGCGTTGCCGCTGTACCACGTCTATGGCCTGGTCGCATGCACGCTGATGCCGTTGATGACCGGCACGCCGCTGTTTCTGTATATAACGCCCTTACGCTATCGCGCGATTCCGGCACTGGTGTATGAAAAGCAATGCACTTATTTGTTCGGCACCAGCACTTTTCTCGGCCACTATGCGCGCAATGCAACTCCGTACGATTTTAATTCGGTGCGCGTGGTCATCAGCGGCGGCGAAAAACTGAATCGAGAAGTGGCGGAATTGTGGCTCAACAAGTTCGGCCTGCGCATATACGAGGGATATGGCGCCACCGAATGCGGACCGGCAATGTCGCTCAATACCCCCATCGCATACGAGCCCGAAACCGTAGGACGTTTCCTGCCCTGGGTCGAGCATCGGATCGTGGCGTTGCCGGGCATCGAGCGCGGCGGCGTGCTGCACGTGCGCGCGCCCAATCTGATGCTGGGTTACTACACCGAGGCCCAACCCGGCGTACTGATAACGCCCGCTTCGCACATCGGCGCGGGCTGGCATGAAACAGGCGACGTGGTGGATGTCGGCGGCGAGGGTTTTGTCTCCATACTCGGCCGTGTCAAGCGCTTCGCCAAGGTCGCCGGTGAAATGGTGTCGCTCGATGTGGTCGAACGCATTGCCCTGCAAGCGTCCCCCGCGCACATGCACGCGGCAACCCTTGCGCAGTTGCCGGGCAGCGGCGAGATCACGGTGCTGTTCACCACCGACCCCGCATTGAATCGCGCCCAATTGCACCATGCCGCGCGGGCCATCGAGGCGCACGAGATCGCGGTGGCGCGGCGCATCGTGCACATCGATAGATTGCCGCTGACCGGCTCTGGAAAAACAGACTACGTAAACCTGCGTTTGCGAGCCGAGGAGCCGGCGAATTCGGCCAAGGGCCAGCGAGCATGAGCAGCGGTTCGAACGACGTTTATATCGCGCAGATATCCGATTTGCATGTCATGCTGCCGGGCAGACGTGCATTTGATGTCATCGATACCGCGGCGCATTTGTCGCGTTGCGTTAAACACATACTCGGTCTGCGGCCACGTCCGGCGGCGGTAATCGTGTCAGGTGATCTTGTCGATGAAGGCAGCGAGGCGGAGTATCGCCGCCTGCGCGAATTGCTCGTGCCGCTCGATTCGCCGCCGGGGACGCCGGTTTACCTGATGCCGGGCAATCACGACCGGCGCGCGGCGCTGCGCGTGGTGTTTGCGGACCATCGTTATTTCGATTCACCCGCGGGCACGCTCAACCATGCATTGAACATCGGTGCGTTGCGTGTGCTGGCGCTCGATACCGTGGTGGAGAACGAACCGCATGGCGCGCTCGATGACGCACAGATCGCGTGGCTGGATGCGGCGCTGCGCACTGCGCCCGATCAGCCCGCGCTGTTATTCATGCATCACCCGCCCGTGGCGAGCGGCATGGCGTTGATGGATCGTATTGCATTGGAACCGCAAAGCGCGCGCAAGCTCGAAGCCGTGGTGCGCGCGCACCGGCAGGTTCTGCACATCGGTTGTGGTCATGTGCATCGGCCCATCAGGACAACATGGGCGGGCACGGCAGTGTCGATCTGTCCGAGCACCGCGTTTCAGTCCGCGTTGGCGTTCGCTGGCGGCGAATGGAGCCCCGCGATGGACGAGCCGCCAGGGTATCAGTTATACCATTGGAACGGCGGCCAACTCGCGGCGCACACTATCGCCGTGCAGTCGTAGGATTTATTTTTTCTTCGCAGCCGGCGCTTCGTCGGCGATGGCGGGCAGCGAGCGCAGATAAGCGATCATCGCCGCCAGATCGGCGGGCGTGAGTTGTCCGGTGGTGTTGGTGATCACCTCTCCCATCGCGGCCGCGGGTACATCGCCGTCGGGCGTGACACCGCTCGACAGGAAATCCGCCAAGTCCTTGTCGCCCCATTTTTTCTTCAGCGTGGCGGGCGTGAGGTTGGGTATCTCCTTGCCTTCCGGCCCCATGCCGCCGGCGAGAAACCGTTCGCGTTTGGGGCCGCCCATGAAGTTGCGCGGCGTGTGGCATTCGCCGCAATGACCGAGCGCGGTGGTGAGATACGCGCCGCGATTGATGGTTTCGGATACCTTCGGGTCGGGTGTAAAAGCGCCGGGCGTGAAGTAGAGCCATTTCCAGAACGTCACCGCGAAGCGGATGTTGTACGGAAAGCCCACGTCATGCGGGCGGCTTGGCTGCGCGTTCGCGGGCAGCGTGCGCAGGTAGGCCCACAGATCGCGCGCGTCGGCGTCCGTCATGCCGGTGAATGAAGGATACGGAAACGCCGGGAAGTAGTTCGCGCCGTCGGGGCGCTTGCCGTGACGCAGCGCCCGCATGAAATCGGCTTCCGACCATTTGCCTATGCCCGCTGCGGGATGCGGCGTGATGTTGGGGCCGTAGAATGTGCCAAACGGCGTTTTAAGCGCGCGTCCGCCGGCATAAGGGGCAGCGCCTTTTTTTTCTTCGGTGTGGCAGCCCAGACAACCCGCCGCCTTTGAAACGTACTCGCCGCGCTTGGCGTCGGCTTGCGCGTACGCAGGCACCGCCGCGCACGCCATTAACGTTGAGAATATGGTTGACTGAATCCAACGCTGTATCCGGATTGACATGGCCATTGCCCTCCATAAATGCGAAAACCCCGCCGTGGCGGGGTTTTCTTTATACCAGATTACACAGTGCGATTACTTGGCGCGGAAATTTTCGTGACAGCCGCCGCAGGTCTTGCCCACATCGGCAATGGCCGCCTTCACGGAAGCTTCGTCACCGCCCTTGGACACTTTTGCCAGCGCCGCAATAGCCTTCTGCATGCTGTCCGCGCCTTCCTTGAATTTGGCATTGTCGGTAAACACGGCGGGCAGCGCGCGGCTTTGAATATCCTTGGTGCTGTCCACAAAACCGTCCCACGGCATTTTGCTCAACACTTCGAGGTAGGCCGCGTAGGTCGTGACGCGCTCGGCGTTGTAGGGCGCCTTGCCAGAGGGCATGCCGGCGATCGGTCCCCAGTATTTGCCGACCAGCGTCATTGCCGCTTGGCGCTGTTTGACCAGCACGTCGGGTTTTTGCTGTGCCAGGGCGGCGGTGCCGTATCCAGCGCACACCATCACACCAACGCCAGCCAAAATCATTTTCATTTTCATTGAGTTCTCCT
>CAMDLH010000280.1 GCA_945901405.1 Bordetella parapertussis
CGAGTAGATACTGCATGACCATAACGATCTCCCATCAATAGATCTGCAGTTCATCTTATCCTCAACACGATTTCTAAATAAAAATTAGTGCATTTCTCGTTTCCGATAAAATAGCTCACACCCCTTATGCATCAGGAAATCTGAAATTAGCCACGGATAAGAGCGGATCACTGCGGATTTTTTCGGGCTTAATCTGCGAGAATCTGCGTTAATCTGTGTCAAAGGTTTGAAGTTCAACGTCAAAAAGGATTTGACACAGATTAACGCAGATTCTCGCAGATTACTTTTCCGGGTTCATCCGTTCTTATCCGCCCTTATCTGTGGCTGAAAAAGGTTTGCCAATATGGATTTTTCTTTTACTCCTGAACAAGACGAACTGCGCGCGCATCTGAATGAGCTGCTCGATTCAGTGTGCACGCCGGAATACGCCGAGCGTTGCGACAACGACGCCACGCCGCCGGTGGAGGCGTATCAGGCGCTGGCGAAACACGGCTGGTTCGGCCTCATCATTCCGCAGGAGTACGGCGGCACGGGCGGCTCGGCGATTGAGCTTGCGATTCTGCTCGAAGAAGCGGGGCGGCATTTTGAAGAGCTCGCGATGTGGCTGTTTCGCACGCTCACCTATGGCGGCTATGCGGTGGTGCGCCACGGCACCAAGGCGCAGAAGGAACGTATCCTGCCCAAGGTGGTGAAGGGCGAGTGGTCGTTCTGCATGGGGCTCACTGAACCAGAATCCGGCTCCGACGCGGCGGCGCTGAAAACGCGCGCGGTGAAGCAGGGCGGCGACTACATCATCAACGGGCAGAAGGTTTTCACCTCGGGCATGGACATCAGCGAATACTGCCTGCTGATCACGCGCACGACTCAAGGCGAGAAGCAACAACAGGGCATCACCAATTTTCTGGTCGATACCAAGCTGCCCGGCATCGACATCAAGAAAATAAAAACACTGGGCCAGCGCGCCATCGGCACCACACAGGTGTTTTACAACGACGTGAAGGTTCCGGAGTCGGCGATCCTTGGCGAAGTCGACAAGGGCTGGGACGCTGTGGATGCCTATCTGTGGTACGAACGCCTGTGCCTGTCGGCCGCGCGCATGGGGGCGGCGACCGCGGCGTTTGAATACGCGCTCGACTACGCGAAAAACCGCAAACAATTCGGCCGCCCCATCGGCAAGTTCCAAGCGGTGTCGCACAAACTCGCCGACATGAAAATGATGCTCGACGTGTCGCGCATGCTGGTGTATCGATTTGCATGGCTGATGTCGAATGGCAAGGCCACGCGCCACGACGCGGCGGTGTTGAAGCTGCAAACCGGCGAAACTTACAAGGCGGTGTCCGACATGGGCCTGCAAATCCTCGGCGGCTACGGCTACTGCATGGAATACCCGATGCAGCGCTACTTCCGCGATTCACGGCTGGCGGTGATCGGTGGCGGCACTTCGGAGATACAGCGCAACATTATTGCGAAGGGGTTGGGATTGTAGGCGTTACGAGTCGTCCGCCTCTCGAAATCAACGCCTGCACTCCATGTACGCACACTCCCCCCTGACGATGCGCATCGCGGTGCTGTTTTTCATGCCGCTGATTCTGACCACCGAGCTGCATCAGCTTTCGCACTCGCTGGTTCATGCCTTTCTTGCGCGGCTGGGTGACCCCACCACCACGCTGGCGGCGTTCAGCATCGCATTCGCGTTCAACACCACGTTCAGCAGCGTCACCAGCGTGTGCACGCAGGCGGGCATGTCCTACATTTCCGACAAACGTTCATTCTGGCGCGTTGCGCGCTTTTATTTCTTCGTGTCGCTGGCGCCGTTCGTGCTGATCGAAACGTTTGCGCTGACGCCGCTGGGTGACTGGCTGTTTGGCACGATGATGGGCGCGAGCCCCGAGGTGACGCGGCTCGCCAAGGCCTCGTCCGCCGTGATGGGCCTGTGGATATTCCCCAACCAGGTGCGCAACATCACCACCGCCCTGTGCATGATGCGCCGGCGCACCATGCTGATATCGCATTCGACGATGGTGCGCATCGTGTCGCAGGCGCTGATGCTGATGGTGCTGCCGTTCTGGATGGAGGGCGCGGTGGCGGGCGCCGCGTCGCTGGTCGGGTGCATGACCATGGAGGCGGTGTTCATGTATTGGGTCAGCCGTTCGTTCTATGACGAGTTGCCAGCCACGGGTGGCGAGCGGGTTAGCTACCGGCAGATGTGGGTATTCTCGTGGCCGCTGATGATTACGCAGATGACCGAACATGGAGTGACCTTCGTGATCAACCTGTTTCTCGGACGTCTGGCCAATCCTGATCTCGCGTTGGCGGCGTTTGGCGTGGTCAACGCGCTCAAATCGCTGGTCGCATCGCCGCTACGCAATCTGACGCAAACCGCGCAGGCGCTGGTGCACAACCGCGCGGACATGCAGGTGATGCTGAAGTTCGTGCACCGGCTGGCGATGGTTTACGCCGTGCTGGTATGCGCCATGTTCTACACGCCGATGCGTGATGTGATCCTGAACGGCATCATGGGCTTGCCGCCCAAGCTGAGCAGTTATGCCACTCCGGGCGTGCAGATGATTCTGTTCGTCGTGATCGTGTGGGGCTATTCGTCGCTGTTTCGTGGCCTGCTTTCAGCCATGCGCAAGACGCAAATCATCGCGGCCAGCGCGGTGATTCGGCTGCTGGTCGTTATCGCGGTGGGCAGCGTCACGCTGTTCGCGCCGAATCTCAATGGCGCCGCGGTTGGCGTCGCGGCGGTGGGCTGCGCGTTTCTCGCCGAGGTGCTGATACTGGGCTGGCAAGTGCGCTTGTACAGCCGCTCCACCGGACCGATATTTTCGCGAGAGGTATAAGGCGGCCACCCGTATTATCATGTGCGCGGTTAATCGCTTATCAATCATTTCAGCAATCAGGGGAATGCATATGAATCGACTGTCCGGTGCGGCGCTTGCGGTGACGATGTCAATGACGGCGCATGGCGCGGCCGCGCAGGCGAATTATCCCGAGCGGCCGATTCGCATCGTCAGTCCCTATCTGGTGGGGACGCCGTCGGACGTGGCCGCGCGGCTGATAGGCCAGAAGTTCTTCGAGGCGTGGGGCAAGCCGGTGGTGATCGAAAACGTTGTTGGCGCCAGCGGCAACATCGGCGCCGAGCGCGTGGCGAAAGCGAATCCGGATGGATATTCGCTGGTGCTGCCGGGCAACGCGCCGATGGTGATCAACCCCAGTCTTTACAACAATCTGCCGTTCAATCCGATGAAGGATTTCGCGCCGATCTCGCAAGTGTGTCTGTCGGCCAGCATACTCGCGGTGCCAAATGGGTCGCCTGCAAAAAGTGTTCAGGAGCTGGTGGCGCTCGCCAAATCGCAGCCCGGCAAGCTCA
Source organism: Bordetella parapertussis (assembly GCA_945901405.1). Classification (GTDB taxonomy): domain Bacteria; phylum Pseudomonadota; class Gammaproteobacteria; order Burkholderiales; family SG8-41; genus CAMDLH01. The sequence continues at coordinate 3,374 of CAMDLH010000280.1, forward strand.
CCTTCGGCTCGGCCGGCAGCGGCACGCCGCAACACATGGCGGGCGAATTGTTCAACACCATGGCGGGTATACGCATCGTGCATGTACCGTACAAGGGCACGCCGGCGGGCATGCTCGATCTGCTCGGCGGGCGGCTGACCACCCTGTTCGGCATCACATCGGTGGTATTGCCGCAGGCGCGCGCGGACAAGGTGCGCGCGCTCGCGGTGACGTCATTGCAGCGCGCGGCATCCGCGCCCGAGTTGCCAGCCATGGCGGAGTCCGGCTTCCCCGGCTTTGAAGCAACCTCGTGGTTCGCCTTGCTGGCGCCCGCGGGCACGCCCGCGCCCATCGTGCGCAAGCTGCATCACGAAACCATCAAGGCATTGGCTGCGCCCGATCTGCGCGCGAAATTCAGCGAACTCGGCATGGACATCGTCGGCAGCACGCCCGAACAACTCGCGGCGATCATCATGGCCGACATTCCAAAGTGGGCGAAAGTAATCAAGGATTCGGGCGCGAAGCTCGATTAGCTTAGACTAATTTTTGGCGCGCGACTGCAAGTACTTGACCAGCGCGCTCCATTTCGCGACTTCCTTCTTCACCGTATCGGCCAGTTGCGCCGGCGTGCCGCCGATGGGCTCCGCGCCTTGCGATGAAAACTTTTCCTGCATATCCGGCGTGGCGACGATTTTTACGATTTCCGTGTTCAGACGGGTGATGATCGCGGCGGGGGTTTTCGCGGGCGCGAGCAGGCCGTACCACGGGCCGGTCTCGAAGCCGCTGACGTTTTGCTCGTGCAGGGTCGGCATATCAGGCATCAGTGTTGAACGTTTTTCGCCGGTGATCGCCAATGAGCGCAGGCGGCCCGAGCGCACGTGAGGGATTGACGAGGGCAGCGACGCGAACATCAACTGAATTTCGCCGCTCATCAGCGCGGTGAATCCGGGCGCAACACCCTTATACGGAATTTCGACGATGTTCATGCCGGTGACCCATTTCAGCAGTTCCGACGACATTTGCGTTTGCGAACCCAAACCGCTGGAGCCGTAATTAAGCTGGCCCGGCCGGCTCTTGGCGAGATCGATAAATTCGCGCACTGTTTTTGCCGGCACCGTGTTCGAGGTGAGCAACAGATGCGGCGCTGAGGCAATCAGCGAAATCGGCGCAAAATCATTGATGGTGTCGAAAGGCAGCTTGGCGCTGACCGCCTGGCTCACGCCATGCGTGCTGTTGTTGCCCAGTATCAGCGTATGGCCATCGGGCGCGGCGCGCGCGGCGATTTCGGTACCGAGGATGCCGCCGTTGCCGGTGCGGTTATCCACGATCACCGGCTGACGCAGCGCGTCGGTGAGTTTCTGACCGATCATGCGCGCCATGAAATCCACACCGCCGCCGGGGGCGAACGGCGCAATCACGCGTATGGGGCGTGTCGGGTAGCCTTGCGCGCTTGCACTCGTGACGATAACCATGGCGGCCAGCGCACAACCGATGTGCGCGCTGGCGTTCACTGCGCACGCGCGCCGGATTCGCGCACGACCTTGGCCCACTTGGCGACATCGGCGCGCAAGTACGTGGCGAATTCATCGGGCGTGTTGGTGGTCGCGTCGAGACCCAGCGCGGGCAGCCGCGACTTGATTTCCTGCAAGCCCATCACATGCACGATATCGGCATGCAATTTCGTGATCGCTTCTTTCGGCATGGCGGCTGGGCCCAACAAGCCCGACCAGGAATTGACGTCGTAACCCGCAAGACCCGTTTCCGCGATCGTCGGGATTTCAGGTATGAATGTGAGACGCTTGCTGCTGGTAACACCCAGCGCGCGCAGCCTGCCGCTGGCGACATGCTGCAATACCGCAGGCGGCGCGCTGAACATGATGGCCACTTGCCCGCCGAGCAGATCCGTCGCCGCCGGGCCGCTGCTCTTGTAGGGGATATGTACGAGCTTGACGCCCGCCATGCTGTTGAAGAGCTCGCCCGCGAGATGCGATGTCGCGCCGCCGCTGCCGTAACTTAATTCGTTGGGCTTTGCCTTCGCCAGCGCAATCAGCTCGCGCGCGTTACGCGCGGGCACGGAAGGATGCACCACCAGAACAAAAGGCGATGATGTAACTAATGTGATCGTAGCGAAGTCTCTCACCGCGTTGAAGTTGAGCTTTGGGTAGAGACTGGCGTTGATCGAGTGGCTC
>CAMDLH010000281.1 GCA_945901405.1 Bordetella parapertussis
ACAGCATTATTGTCTTGACTTCGGGGTCCACTTTATTCCGTAGGAAAATCCGCTCGCGCAAATTAGCGTCATAACCCAACGGGAATTTGACGATAGGAAATCGGTGCAAACAGGCCAGTTTGTTCGGCGGGAGCCTGGGAAATTACACCTGCAACATATCAGCGAGCGCCTGTCCGCGTACATGAGCGTCTCGGGGCAGAGGGCGAGCAAGAATCTCGATTCGTCGGAGAAGTTTTCACTCGGCGGCGCCAATGGCGTGCGTGCGTATCCAACCGGCGAGGCGTCGGGCGATTCGGGTTATCTGGCGACGGCTGAACTTCGCTACACCATGAGTTTTGCCGCCGTGCCGGGCGTGTTGCAGCCGTTTGTGTTTGTTGATAGCGGCGGCGTGACGATAAATGAAAATCCATTCGCCGCGGGTGCCAATGATCGCCATTTGTCGGCGGCGGGTTTTGGCTTGACGTGGGTCAGAGCCAACGACTTTCAGGTGAAGTTGACGCTCGCCAAGCGCTTGGGAAATCAGGCGTCCACTGCGTCGGACACCGACCGCCGCACGCGCGGCTGGGTGCAGGCGATCAAGTATTTCTGAGGGGTCGCGGCAACTCAGTTAACGAAGCTAACGCAGCAAGGGGCGCTGTCCGGGCGCCCAATTTTCCAGCAGGGCGCAGCAGGTGTTTAGCGCGGCGCGTCCTTTTTCCTCGGGCACCAGGCGAAAGTGCGAGTGCCCGGCGCTCATGCTCTGCGACACAAAATAAAGTTCGCCCGGACGTGTCTCAAGCGTGATTCTGCCGACATCATGGCCCGAGCCATTGAGCGTGTGGCTACCGGGGTCTACGTTGACGCGAAAATACGCGCGCGGCAGGGTTGCGCCGATCAGCTTGCCGTCGACCCACAGCACCGCGTCGGAATCAGCGGAGCCGGTATCGGTGCGGTAGATGTATAGCGTCGAACTGCCCGGACTGCTCAGGAACTGCTTGGCTTCGGCGTCGCGTTCGGCGGTTGCTTGCGGTGTTGACGCGCAACCGGCGCATATCAGCAACGCGATCAGGCATGAGAATTTTGCGTTCATGCGCCGGCGTGCGCGTCTATAGCAACTGTGCTTGCTCCACCATCCTGCGTCCAAAAGCGTCACCGATCTGTTGCAAATGCATGTTGGTGACGCCGTGCCGCCGGTCGCCGTGTACGGTGTGCTGCACGAAATAGATTTTGCCCGCCTCGGCGCGCAGCGTCACTGCCGCCGTACCATGGCCAAACGAAGTGATGCGGTGTGTGCCCGGCGCAACTTCCCAGCGGTAGAACGTACCTGATTGCGTTGTTATCGTGCCCGCATCGCCCAGATTGATGGTGCCGTTATTGGGCGAATCCAGACGTGAGCGCACGATATAAATTACCGCTTTGTCGGAGACGGCATCAAATTTTCTGGCTTGAATATCCTGCTCGCTTGGCGGGATTTGCACGCAGCCCGTCAGCAGCATTGCGACTACTAAAATCATGCGCCACATAAAGCCTCCTTTGCACACCAGAAGTAGAATGAGGAAAACATCCTACTACTCGGAATGCGCCGTGACAACAGGATGGCCGTGAGGCAGACGGGTGATGTAACTATTTGTTTTTATTGATGTTTATTAACGCGCCTGCACGCTAACGAAGGTACTCGCGCTACCCCCTGCGCATAGAGTCAAAAAAATCCGCGTTGTTCTTGGTCTGCCGTACTTTGTCGAGCAGGAATTCGGTGGCCTCGAGTTCATCCATCGGGTAGAGCAACTTGCGCAGCACCCAGATTTTTTGCAGTACGTCCTTGGGCAGCAGCAATTCCTCGCGGCGCGTGCCGGAGCGATTGACGTTGATGGCCGGGAAGATGCGTTTTTCGTACATGCGCCGGTCAAGGTGAATCTCCATGTTGCCGGTGCCCTTGAATTCTTCGTAGATCACGTCGTCCATGCGGCTGCCTGTGTCGATCAGCGCGGTGGCGAGTATGGTGAGCGAGCCGCCCTCCTCGACATTGCGCGCGGCGCCGAAGAAGCGCTTCGGGCGCTGCAATGCGTTGGCATCGACGCCGCCGGTCAACACCTTGCCCGACGCGGGCACCACGGTGTTGTAGGCGCGCGCAAGACGCGTGATCGAGTCGAGCAATATCACCACGTCTTTTTTGTGTTCGATCAGGCGCTTGGCTTTTTCGATCACCATCTCGGCGACCTGCACGTGGCGCGAGGCCGGCTCGTCAAAGGTTGACGACAGCACTTCGCCCTTGACCGAACGCTGCATCTCGGTCACTTCCTCCGGGCGCTCGTCGATCAGCAGCACGATCAGCACCACCTCGGGATGATTCGCCGTGATGGCGTGCGCGATGTGCTGCATCAACACCGTCTTGCCGGCCTTGGGCGGCGACACGATCAAGCCACGCTGGCCTTTGCCGATGGGCGCGATGATGTCGATGATGCGGCCGGTGAAGTTTTCCTCGGCCTTGATATCGCGTTCGAGTTTGAGATGCTCGGTCGGATGATAGGCGGTGAGGTTCTCAAACAGAATCTTGTTCTTGGCGTTCTCCGGCGGTTCGCCGTTGACGTTGTCCACCTTGACCAGCGCGAAGTAACGTTCGCCGTCTTTCGGCGTGCGGATTTCGCCGTCGATGGTGTCGCCAGTATGCAGATTGAAGCGGCGTATCTGCGAAGGCGAAACGTAAATGTCGTCGGTGCCCGCGAGGTACGAGGTATCGGGCGAGCGCAGAAAGCCGAAGCCGTCGGGCAGCACTTCAATCGTGCCGCTGCCGGAAATCGATTCGCCCTTGCGCGCCTGGTTTTTCAGCAGGGCAAAGATCACCTCCTGCTTGCGCATGCGGTTCGCGCCGTCAACTTCATTCTTGATGGCCATGTCCACCAGTTCGGTGACATGGAGATTCTTCAGATCGGATAAATGCATGGACTTGTGGCGCTGCAGGTAGTGTTACAGGAGGGGAAAAGAGGGAAGGAACGAAAAACGCAACCACGAAAAACCGCAAGCAAGGGCGCTACGCCCGCGCCTGAACGGCTAGTGCTTGGTGCAACCGGGGTGGTGCTTGGTGCTTTTGCGGGATTTTCGCGGAACGAACGTTCAGGCGTTGGCGGGAAGAGTATAGCGATCAGATGTTGCTGTCAATAAATGCCTTAAGCTGGGATTTCGAAAGCGCGCCGACCTTGGTGGCTTCCACCGCGCCGTTCTTGAACAGCATCAGCGTCGGAATGCCGCGTATGCCATGCTTGGCCGGCGTGGCCTGATTCTCATCGATGTTGATCTTGGCGACCTTCAGCTTGCCCGAATAATCCTTGGCGACCTCATCGAGTATCGGCGCGATCATCTTGCACGGGCCGCACCATTCTGCCCAGTAGTCGAGCAGCACCGGTGTCGGCGATTGCAGCACTTCGGCATCGAAAGTAGCGTCGGTAATATAGTGAATATGTTCACTCATTGGCGTATTTTTCCTGAAAAATTTGTCGGAAATCGCCACGCAAGGAGCACTTAAAAGCGCACAGAAAATCGCGTGGCAGGGGGTGGGCAAAACTATGCTAACCAAAAACCCTCATTTTGGGAAGCACAGTGGCGCAAGCGGTGTTTAAGGCGTTCGGCGAGGGTCGCTAAGCGGCTGTTTCTGCTAAAATATGTCCAAATTCGCAGTTTTCAAGTCTGTTTGAAAGTCTATCTGTTTTAAAGTCTATTACCGAACAGTTCCGAAGGATCCCCATGACCTACGTTGTAACCGAGACCTGCATCAAGTGCAAATACACGGATTGCGTGGATGTATGTCCCGTCGATTGCTTTCGTGAAGGCCCCAACATGCTGGTCATCGACCCGGACGAGTGCATCGACTGCACCCTGTGTGTCGCCGAGTGCCCGGTGGAAGCGATCTTCGCCGAGGACGACGTGCCCGACGACCAGCGCGCATTCACCAAGCTGAATGCCGAACTGGCGAAAGTATGGAAGCCCATCATCGAGAAAATACCCGCGCCCGCGGACGCGGATAAATGGGCCGAAGAGAAAAAGAAAGCTCATCTGCTGGAGAAGTAAGCCCCATTCAAAATCCCCCGCATTCACTTGGAGCAACCGTCAAATGAAGAAACTCTTGGCATTGTCTCTACTGGCGATACCAACGGGCGCGTTCGCGCAGCAAAAACCGCCGATCGCGCAGTACTGGATGAATGTCGAGACCGCCAGCGGCATGAGCATGCCGGGTATGAGCGGTGGTATAGCGGGCATGATGGCCGGTGCGATGGGCGGGCAGCAACAAAACGGGCGCAAGATGTCCCTGCATCTGGGCTCGCAGCGCCCTGCCGATGCGCCCAATGCCGCGCACGAAATTCCGCAGGGCATGAACATGGGGCCGTCGTTGCCGCTGCTCACGCCTCGTGGCGCCGCCGAGCGTCAGCCTACCGAACGCGAGCGGCACGAGAGCATGGAGCGTCCCAAGGGCCGCATGCTGATTTATTGGGGTTGTGGCGAGGCAACTCGCGCGGGTCAGCCGGTGATTATCGATTTCGCTCGCATGGGCCAGGGGCAGATGCCGTCAGGCATGGCCGGGCGCAATGTGTCCGGCGGCGGCCCGGTAGCCGGTCGCACCAACGGCCTGTGGCCCAACCAGCAGGACAGCAAGGCCGTGCCGGATTCCGCATCGCTGCTTGGCGACCACAAAATACGCGGCAACTACACGCCGGACATTTCGTTCGCGCTCGGCGCGGGGCATGATTTCATGGAGCGCGTTGAACTGGAGACCTCCGCGCGCGGCGCAGGTGCCACCTCGGTGCGCTGGAACGCGCCGTCCACCGCCACGGGCTATTTTGCAACCGCGATGGGCGGCGACGGCAACGATGTGGTTATGTGGAGTTCGAGCGAGGTGCAGGAGTCCGGCGGATCGCTTATGGACTATGTGCCGCCCGCCGAAGTGGCGCGCCTGATCCGCGAAAAGGTAGTGATGCCGCCGCAAACCACCGAATGCACGGTGCCGGCCGCGGTTGTCAAGCAAGCGCAGATGTTCAGCTTTATTGCCTACGGCCCCGAAGCGAACTTCGGCCACCCGCCGCGTCCGCAAGACCCGCAGTGGTACGTAAAGGTGCGCTTCAAATCCACCGCATCGACAATTCTCGGCGAAACGGGCGGTTCGGGCCGCCGTCCGCAACGCGCCGAGCCGTCGCGCAAGCCTGGCGAGCCGGCGGGGGATCAATCGGCGCAGCCCAGCGCGCCCGCTGCGCCCGATCCGGTGAAAGACGGCATCAACATTTTGCGCGGCATATTCGGACGCTAGTTCGGGCGCAAGCGCCGCGGCGGCGGTAAGATCGTGGCGCCGCTGATGACTCGGGCGGCGCCAAGACGTGACGCCCACATGACGCCCGCCGCCACAAACCGTATCGCAGTACCTCGGACCGGGCTTGCAACGCAAGCCGCGCGCGCGATCGTCGAACGCCATCGCGCCGAATTGCCGGATCTGCGCAAGCTGGTGGTGCTCGTTCCAGACCTGCACGCGGCAGGCGATT
>CAMDLH010000282.1 GCA_945901405.1 Bordetella parapertussis
ACAGCATTATTGTCTTGACTTCGGGGTCCACTTTATTCCGTAGGAAAATCCGCTCGCGCAAATTAGCGTCATAACCCAACGGGAATTTGACGATAGGAAATCGGTGCAAACAGGCCAGTTTGTTCGGCGGGAGCCTGGGAAATTACAACTGGCCCAAAAATGAACATGGCCTCTACGTGGATTCAGAAGGCTATGTGTGGGTAGCGGGCAACGACGCCGAGGACCACATGATTCTGAAATTCACGCGCGAGGGCAAATTCGTGATGCAGATCGGCAAGCCCGGCAAATCCCCCGGCAGCAATAGCGGCGCACAACTCGGGCGCCCAGCCAACATGGAAGTAGACATTGCCGCGAACGAGCTATACGTCGCTGACGGCTACGGCAACAGACGCATCGTCGTGCTCGACTCGCGTACTGGCGCCTACAAACGGCACTGGGGTGCTTATGGTGGCAAGCCCAGCGACGACAAGATGCCTGCGTACAGCCCGGATGCGCAGCTCTCGAAGCAATTCGCCAACCCAGTGCATTGCGTGCGCCTGTCCAACGATGGCCTCGTCTATGTGTGCGACCGCCGCAATAACCGCGTGCAGGTGTTTCGCAAGGATGGCACGTTTGTGCGCGAGATCGTCGGCGCGCATTACGGCGGGCTGGACAGCGGCGATCTTGCGTTCTCGCCTGATGGCGCGCAACGCTACATGGTGATTGCCGACGCGGACAGCAGCCAACTGCGCATTCTCACGCGCGCCGACGGCAAACATGTCGGGAGCTTCGCGCGCCACGGCCGGCAGATCGGTGAATTTCGCTCGTTGCACAATCTCGCCGTGGATTCCAAGGGTAATCTTTATACCGGCGAGGCAGGGTTTGGGCGGCGCATACAGAAGTTCGTGGTGCAGTGAGCGTTTGATGGCGAATCGTTAACGGTTCACTAGCTGCTAACATACGCGCTTTTTCGCGCCGGTTCCGGCGCGCCTTCCCCTTATCTCAATGCGCACAGACCTCGAACGTTTTTTCAATCCCAAGTCGATCGCCATTCTTGGTGCGTCGCGTGATCTCATCACCATCAGCGGCCAGCCGTTGTCGCACCTTGTCAATCACGGCTACACGGGCAAGCTTTATCCGGTGAATCCGCGCTACGACGAAATTCTCGGCCACAAGTGTTATCCGGCGCTTGCCGATTTGCCGGAGACACCGGACCTCGTGTTGATACTCATCAACGCCTCGCGCGTGGCGGACATGCTGGAGCAATGCGGCAAGAAAGGTGTGCCGTATGTGATTATTTTCAGCTCGGGTTTCTCCGAGATGGGCGGCGAAGGCGTGGCGCTGCAGCAGCGCATCGCGGAAGTTGCGCGCCGTCACAACATCGGCGTCGTCGGCCCCAACTGCCAGGGCATGATGAACGTGGCGGACCGCGCGTGGGCGGGTTTCGGCTCGGTGTTTTTCGCCAATGACTATCCGGCGGGGCGTGTGTCGATGGTGTCGCAGTCGGGCGGCTTCGGGTTTTCGGTGTTGAGCCTGTGCTCGGAAGGCGGTCTCGCGTTCCGGCAGATGGTGACCACCGGCAACGAGATCGGTGTTACTTCCCTGGAATTCATCGACTACTTTGTGCGCGATCCGCACACCGACATCATCGTGTGTTACCTCGAAGGCTCGCGCGACGTGCGGCGCACGACGGAGATCGGCCTGAAGGCGATGGACGCGGGCAAGCCGATCCTGATGTGGAAGGTGGGCAACACCGACGAGGGGCAAAAGGCGGCTGCCTCGCACACTGCCAACCTCGGCGGCGCGATGGCGCTCTACAAGGCGTCGTTCAAACAAAGCGGCATCATTCAGGTGGACGACATTCAGGATGTCGTCGATTACGGACGCATGTTCCGCTGCGGCAAGCTGCCGCGCGGCAATCGCATCGCGATGATTACGGTCTCCGGCGGCGCAGGCATCTTGATGACCGACGAGTGCGTCTCGCGCGGCATGCGGCTTGCGAGCCTCGCGCCGCAAACGGTGGAGAAGCTGCGCGAATTCGTGCCCTCGTTCGGCTCGCTCGCAAACCCTGTCGATGTCACGGCGGCGATTTTCAATGACCTTGCGCTGATCCGGCGCACGCTGCAAGCTATCGTGGATGATCCGGGTGTGGATTGCATCGCGCTGCTCAATGCGTCGCTGCAAGGCGAGATCGCCACCAAGATCGCGGCGGAAATCATCGCCATCGCGAATACCACCGACAAGCCGATTGCGTGCGCATGGAGCGCGCGCGACGAGATGGCGAAGGATGCATATGCCGCGCTCGACGAGGCGTGCATCCCGCACTACAAATCGCCGGTGCGCTGCGGGCGCGCTTACGCGGCAATGAGCGGTTATGCGGAGGCCAAACGCCGCATCGAAGCGCAGCGCGGCGAGCAGCCATTGGTTTTGAAAAAATATCAATCAAAACAATTGCTTACGAATAGAGTGGCCGATGTCGCCGAATACGAGGCGAAGAAAGTGCTCGCCGAATACGGCATCCGCGTGACGCAGGAGGAGCTGGCAACCACGCGCGATCAAGCGTTGGCGCTGGCGAAAAAAATCGGCTACCCGGTGGCGATCAAAGTGCAGTCGCCGGATATTTCGCACAAATCCGAGGCCCGCGCAGTGAAGCTCGGCATCAACACCGATGCCGAATTAAGCGCGGCCTACGATGAAGTGCTCGCCAATGCAAAAGCCTACAACGCGAATGCAAAAATCGAAGGTGTGCTGGTGCAGGAGATGCTGCGTGGCGGCACGGAGGCGATACTCGGCATCACCAACGATCCGCTGTTCGGCCCGGCGGTGATGTTTGGCCTGGGAGGCATCTTCGCGGAGATCATGAAGGATGTTTCATTCAGACTGGCGCCGGTAACGCCGGCGATGGCGCGCGAGATGATTGAAGAAATCAAAGGCTACCCGTTGCTCACCGGCGCGCGTGGCCGCCCGCATGCCGACATCGAAGCGCTGGCCGATGCAATCGTGAAGCTCTCCGCGCTGGCGGTGGATTTGCAGGATCATGTTGCCGAGCTTGATATCAATCCGCTGTTCGTGATGGAAAAGGGCAAGGGCGTGGTGGCGGCGGATGCTTTGATACGACCGAAGGTCAAGGACTAAGTACTTTTGACACAGATTAACGCGGATGAGATCAACACCCATCGCGTCATTCCCGCGCAGGCGGGAATGACGAGTGGAGAAATGTTCAATCTGCGTAAATCTGCGTTAATCTGTGTCAAGAATGCCTTTGATTTTTTTAGGTGCAACCCATGAACCCCTACACTCCTGAAATGCGCGCGTTTGCCGACGAGGTCGCGCGCTTTCTGCGCAAGGAAGTTGACCCGCGCTCGCGTCAGATTGAAGAAGAAGACGCTATTCCCGACGAGCTGATGAAGCTCGCGCGCGAGATGGGTCTGTTTGGCCTGACGATCCCCGAGGAGTACGGCGGCAGCGGCCTCACGCTTGCGGGCAAGTGCGCGATTGAAGAAGAAATGGGCAAGACCAACTACGGTTTTGCCACGGTGATTGGTAATCACACGGGCATCAGCACCGCCGGCATCGTTGCGCTCGGCAACGACGCGCAAAAGAAAAAGTACCTGCCACGCATGGCGAGCGGCGAATGGGTGGGCACGTTTTCGTTGACCGAGCCGCAGGCGGGTTCTTCGCCGGCGGACATGCGCACAACGGCGGTTAGGAAAGGTGATCGCTACCTGCTCAACGGCGAAAAAATCTACATCACCAATGCCAGCATCGCCAATGTGTTCACCGTGATGGCGATCACCGATAAGTCGAAAGGCATCAAGGGCATTTCGGCTTTCATCGTCGAGCGCAACTTCAAGGGCTTCAGCGTCGGCAAGAACGAATTGAAAATGGGCATGCACGGCTGCTCCACCGCGCCGCTGGCGTTTACCGATTGCGAAGTGCCCGCCGAAAATCTGCTGGGCGGCGAGGGGCTGGGCTACATACAGGCGATGAAAACGCTGACTGCCGGGCGCGTGACTGTCTCCGCGCGCTGCTGCGGCATCATGGATCATCTGATCAACCGCTGCATTGATTACATGAAAGTGCGCGTGCAGGGTGGCAAGAAACTCGCCGAACATCAGGGTTTGCAATGGATGCTCGCCGACATGAGTGTGCAGCGCGATGCCGCGCGCGGGCTGACCTATCGCGCCATCGACACGCTGATTCGCGGCGAGCGCGGCACTATGGAGGCTTCCGCCGCTAAATTGTTTTCCACCGAGGCACTCGCCAAGGTTGCCGATTGCGCGGTGCAGATACACGGCGGCATGGGTTATATGCGCGAGGCAGGGATTGAAACAACCTATCGTGATGCGCGTATCGTGCGTATTTACGAAGGCAGTTCCGAGATACAGCGCAATATTATTGGCGGGTTGTTGCTGAGGTGATTCTTGTGAAGGGTGAATGCGTAAAGGGTGAAGGGTGAAGAGACCGTTGGAGATGCCGCAGTCTGCTGTTACCCTTCACCCTTCACCCTTCACCTTTCCAAGACTATGGCCAACGTAAACGACCTGCTTAATCTCAAGAACCACGTCAGCGTAGTCACCGGCGGCGCCACGGGTATCGGCTTTCAAATGGCGACCGGCCTCGCCGAAGCCGGATCGAACATCGTGCTGTGCTCGCGCAAGGTCGAGGTGTGCGAGGCCTCGTGCGCGGAACTCGAAAAGCTTGGCGTGAAAACACTGGCGGTGAAGTGCGATGTCACCAAGCCCGATCAGGTCGAGGCGATGAAAGACGCGATCATGAGCAAATTCGGCCGCGTCGATGTGCTGATGAACAACGCGGGCCGCGCGTGGGTGGCGCCGCCCGAAGACACGCCGCTCGAGCGCTGGCAACAGGTGATGGATTTGAATATCAACGCGGCCTTTATCTGCTCGCAGGTAATCGGCCGCGAGTTCATCAAACAAAAGCGCGGCAAGATCATCAACATCGCGTCGATCTCGGGCATGGTGGGGCGCAACCCGGCGGCGTACAGCAGTGTGGCCTACAGCACCAGCAAGGGCGCGCTGGTGCACTTCACGCGCGATCTCGCGGTGAAGTGGGCGCAGCACAATATTCAAGTCAACTGCATCGCGCCCGGCTTTTTTGTCACGCCGCTCAACGAAAAGCTTTTTGAACGCAACCGCGAATACCTCGAAGCCGAAGTGCCGTCGCATCGCACCGGCGGGCCGGATGATCTGAAAGGCGCAGCGGTGCTGCTCGCGTCACGCGCATCGGATCACATCACCGGCGTGATATTGCCGGTGGATGGCGGGACGGTGGCGTGGTAGCTATTTCTGGAAAACATTTGACACGGATTTCGCAGACCAACGCGGATTAACCCCTATCCTGTCGTTCCCGCGCAGGCGGGAACCGTGCGCCCGTGATGGCGCCAAATCAGCACGGTGCAAGTCCGTGTCGGAGTGTGCCACAGCTCCGTAGCCGAAGGTAACTGCGCCGTTGCGTGTCAAAGCGAAACGGGGTGGGGAGCAACCGGA
>CAMDLH010000283.1 GCA_945901405.1 Bordetella parapertussis
TAGCGAAAGGTTAAACCACAAGACCGAAGTCACCATCGGAAAAATCTGTTGCTTAGAGACGCAAAAAATGTAAAAACATGTTCTTAATCAGTTACTTGGGAAAATACCCTAGCAAAACTCACCCATTGTTTCTGCTGACGAACCAAAAACTTTGACACAGATTTACGCAGATTAGCGCAGATGAATCCAGGTCATCGGCGTAAATCTGCGTTTATCTGCGTCAAAGAGTTTGACGTTCATATCAACTTCGCTGATTTGAGTTGCGCGACTCGCGTTGCATCGTAACCGAGCAGCCCGCCCAGCACCGCATCATTGTGCTCGCCCAAACGCGGCGGCGCGCTGCGGTAGCTCGCGTTGTTGTCATCCACCGCGATGCCCAAACCGACTTGCGGAATTTTTCGCTCGCCATGCGTGGCGGTAAAAAATAATCCGCGCGCCATCAATTCGGGATCGCTGGCCACTTCATCGGCGCTGTTCACCGGCCCTGCCGGAACTTTGTGTTCGACAAAAAGTTTCAACCAATGCTCGCGCGTCTGCGTAAGCAACACGGATTGTGTTTTCTCGACGATCTCGGCGCGCACCGCGCAGCGCTGGGCGTTGGTGGCATAGCGCGGGTCTTCACCCACCGCGGCTTGCCCTACCGCCTGCCAGAAGCGCTTGAAAATGCCGTCGTTGCCCAGACCCAGCGTGATCGGCCTGTCCTTGGTGTCGAACGTTTGATACACAGAAATCACGCTGTCTTTAGCGCCACTGCGATGCGGTACGATGCCGGAGCCCAGATACGGCACGATACGCGGCGACATGAAACGCGTCATGCTATCGATCATTGAAATATCGATCTTGTGGCCCTTGCCTGAACGTTGCCTGTCGAATAGCGCGGCCAGCGTGGCATACGCCGCATCCATGCCGGCGATCAAATCCGCCGCCGGCGTGCCGACTTTCTGCGGCGGGCTGTCGGCCTCACCCGTCAGATCCATCACGCCACTGTAACCCTCGGCGATCAGGTCGTAGCACGGAAAATCTTTTCTCGCGCCCTTGAGGCCAAAGCCCGACAGCGACACATGCACGATGTCCGCGCGAATTGCCGACAGCGCCGCGTGATCGACGCCAAGTTTCTTTTGCACGCGGTCGGTTAAATTGACGATCACCACGTCGCATTTGCGCACCAGGTCATGCAGCACCGCGCGCCCCGCGTCATTGTTGTAATCAAGCGTCACGCTTTGTTTGTTGCGATTGACACTTAAGTACCACAGCGACTCGCCGTCAAGCCACGGAGGCCCCCACGCGCGGCAATCATCACCCTTGCCGGGGCGTTCGATCTTGATCACATCCGCGCCCATGTCGCCCAACTGCATCGCGGCATACGGGCCGGCAATCGAAGTCGTTAGATCGAGCACGGTGATGCCCTTGAGTAAGGCAATCGGCGCGCCCGAGGGCGGCGGCGGCAGTTTATCCAGTGGCAACATGTTGTAAATGGAAAATGAGCGCTACCGTTTGAGTTCTTCTTCGTAAGCCTTGCGCGCGGCGGCTTCTTTTGCTTTCGACGCATCGCGCGCCTTGGTGGCTTTTTCCAACTCCGCCTTCAGCGCATCGGCGCGTTTTTGCGCGGCGGCGTGGGCATCTTTGGTGTTGACGTAATCCTGCTCGGCAAACTTCGCATCGTGCGCCGCCTGTGTCATCGCGCGATAGGCCGCGCTGGTGCGCTGTTGCTGCACGATCGGCGCCTCCGGCTTGCCGACCGCGCGTTCTTCCACCGGCACGGGCTTGGTTTGCGCGGCGGCAAATGCCGGCGCCAGCGCAAACGCAAGCATCGCGCATTGACGTCTCATCACGTTCACGCCCGGTCGTTTACGGCAGCAACACGGTGGAGCCTGTGGTCTTGCGCGCTTCGAGGTCGCGATGCGACTGCGCTGCTTCTTTTAGCGGATAGGTCTGGTTGATTGAAATTTTTACCTTGCCCGCTTTCACCACGGCAAACAAATCCTTCGCGGCCTTGTCAAGGTCTTCGCGCGTTGCCGTGTAGTTGCCCAGCGTCGGCCGCGTGAGAAACAGCGAGCCTTTTTGCGCGAGAATGCCGATGTTCACCGGCGGCACCGCGCCCGAGGCATTGCCGAAGCTCGCCATCATGCCCAGGGGGCTAAGGCAGTCGAGCGACTCCATGAAGGTCTCCTTGCCGATGCCGTCGTACACCACCGGCACGCCGCGGCCCTTGGTGATGTCGCGCACGCGCTGCGAGATTTTTTCGCGGCTGGCGACAATGACGTGCTTGCAGCCGGATTTTTTCGCGGCCGCGACTTTCTCGTCACTGCCCACGGTGCCGATGACTGTCGCGCCCAGATGCTTGCCCCACTGGCACAGAATCTGGCCCACGCCGCCGGCGGCCGCGTGCACAAGAATCGTGTCGCCCTTTTGCACTTTATACGTGCGGCGCAACAGGTACCACGCGGTCATGCCCTTCAACATCATCGCGGCGGCGGTTTGATCACTGACACCGGCGGGGATTTTTACCATGCGCGCCGCCGGGCGCATCAGCACTTCGGCATACGCGCCTATCGGCCCGGCGTAGGCCACGCGGTCACCTTTTTTGAAACCTTTTACCTTGGGGCCGACCGCTTCGATCACCCCCGCGCCCTCGGAGCCCATCGTCAGCGGCAGTGGCAATGGATACAGCCCGCTGCGTTGATAGGTGTCGATAAAGTTAAGCCCGATCGCAGTGTTGCGAACACGGACTTCGCCGGGGCCGGGGTCGCCCACGGTGACTTCTTCCCATTGCAGAACTTCCGGGCCTCCGGTCTGATGAATACGAATAGCGTGTGGCATGATGGTCTCTCCTGATGCGGTTTTGGATTGTGTTGCGAAAGGATGCGAGCTGCGAACCCGCATTGTATAGAATTCGCACCCGGTTTTGCGGCTGTATTTGGATTTCAGCGATAGAATCCGCCGTTGGCGCACACCCTGGATTTCATATGTCAGAACTCTCGCTGCCCCTGCTGTTTCAACCGATCAAGCTGCGTGGCGTCACCGCGCGCAATCGCGTCGTCGTGTCACCCATGTGCCAGTATGCCTCGCAGGACGGCGGGCCGACAGACTACCACCTGGTGCATCTGGGCAAATTCGCGCAGGGGGGTGCTGGCATCGTGTTTTGCGAGGAAACCACGGTGGAGGAGCGCGGGCGCAAATCGCACCACTGCGCGGGCATCTACAAGGACGCGCACGTGCCGATGTACCGGCGCATCAATGATTTTTTGCGCGGCGCGGGCGCGACACCGGCCATGCAACTCGGCCACGGCGGGCGCAAGGGCTCGGGCTGCGAGCCGTGGGAGGGCTATCGCTCGCTGACACCGGAAGACGCCGCGCGCGGCCGCGTTGCGTGGCAGACCGTGTCGGCCAGCGCGATAGCCGCCAACGCACAATCGGCCACGCCGCGTGAAATGGATCGCGATGACATTCGGGTGATGGTTGCAAGCTGGCGCGAGGCCGCGCTACGCACGCTCGACGCGGGTTACGACATCGTCGAGGTGCACGCCGCGCACGGCTACCTGATACATCAGTTTTTGTCGCCGCTGGCCAACCAACGCAACGATGCCTATGGCGGCGATCTCGAGGGCCGCATGCGCCTGTGTCTTGAAATCATCGAGGCCGTGCGCACCGCGTGGCCCGCCGACAAGCCGCTGTTTTTGCGCGTGTCGGCGATGGACGGCAACAACAGCCGCTGGAGCATGGACGACACGGTGGCGCTGGCGCGCGCGGCGAAGGAACGCGGCGTCGATGTAGTCACCACGTCTTCGGGCGGCATCAACGGCCCCGGCACACCCACGCTGACACCGCGCGCGCCCGGTTATCACGTGCCATACTCGGAGCGCGTGCGTGGCGAAGTGGGCATTAAAACCATCGCCGTCGGCCTTATCACCGAGGCGCAACAAGCCGAAGACATTCTGCAAAACGGACAGGCCGATTTGATCGCACTCGCACGCGAGTTGCTGTGGAATCCGCACTGGTCGGCGCACGCGGCGAAAGAACTCGGCGTTTCCAACTATCACGAGCTGCTGCCATTATGTTATTCGTGGTGGTTGAATCGCCGCGACGAGATTCGTGAAGTCACGCGCAAGGCAGGCGTGGTGTAATACTCAAGCATGGCTTGGGTTATCTGGGCTTGGATTTAAAAAGTACAATGAAATCAATACGTTAAAGGAAATCGCATGTACAGCAATTTCGAATGGCCAGTCCCGCCCTATTACGAGATCCCTCCCAAGGGCGAACTTGGCGACCATGAGCTTGCGTCACTGGATTTTCTTGACGGGCGCACCTTGAGCGGCCGTCTCACTCGCTTTTCGCCGGCAAGCGGCATTATCGAGTTCGTGCCCGATAAGGAGCGCTCAAACCTCGATGTGCCGATAAAGACCATCGAACAGTTGCGCCTCACGCGCTCGCTGGAAATGCGTCCGCGTAGCGACACCTCCGAAATCGAACGCCGCGGTCACGTCGGCAAACGTTCCGAAAAGCAGTCCTACCATGTCGAACTCACCAACGGCAAGGTGATCGAGGGGGAGACCACCGGCTTCGAGGCGCGCGAGACCGGATTGTTTCTTTACACGATCACCGGCGCCGATTCGGTGGTGCGCAGTTTCATTCCGCAAAGTTCGATCAAGACGCGCCGCATCGGCCCGTTGATCGGTGAAACGCTGATCGAGCAAAACATTCTCTCGGACGGCGACATCGGCAAGGCGCTGGTGCGGCAAAAATCGCTGCGCGACCAGCGGCTCGGCGAAATGCTCACCGAACAGAAAGTCATTTCGCACGATCAGTTGCACACCGCGCTCGATCGCCTGCGCGCGATGCCGGTGTTGAAGCTCGGCGAAGCGCTGACCGAGCTTAACCTGCTCAGCGCCGAGCAACTGAATGAAGCGCTCGATTTGCAAAAGCAGGATCGCAAGAAGCCGCTGGGCGAAGTGCTGCTGGAACTGGGCTACCTGTCGAAGGATCAGCTCTATCAGGTGCTGTCGCAGAAGCTCGGCATACCCGCGGTCGATCTCTCCAAATTCCGCATCGACCCCGCGGTACTGAAGGCGCTGCCCGATGACCTGGTGCGCAAGTACCTGGTGGTGCCCCTGTGTTACGACCAGGGATCGCTGGTGGTGGCCATGGCCAATCCGCTCGACCCGGAGCCGATCGAGCGCGTGCGCTTCATGACGCAGGGGCGCGCCATGCCGGTGATGGCGACCGCCGCCGATATCATGGCCATCATCAACCAGTACTACGGCGGCATGGCGCCCGAACACAAGGTCGAGGACATCGCCGCAGCCCCGACGCACGTATAAAAAAGTGCTTAGTTTTCAAGGGGAAGGGTCCGAGTTGAAAATATTGATGTCGAAATAGGGCTAGACAACGGAAAAACGTTCATAGATAATCGAGCGTGGGTCATTTCATGTTGAGGTATTGCGCTCG
>CAMDLH010000284.1 GCA_945901405.1 Bordetella parapertussis
GCAAGGATCAGCTCGACTACCCCGGCGCATTGGCCAACAATTTGCCGATCGGTTCGGGAGAAATCGAAAGCGCGCACCGTTACGTCGTCCAGAAACGGCTCAAACTCCCGGGGTCGTGGTGGTGCGCCGCCAACGCCGATCACATGCTGACCTTGCGCCTGAATCGGGCTAACCGGCAATGGGACAACTATTGGTACCAAGCGAGAAAGGCCGCTTGAATGACCGCCTCAGTTTGAATCGCACCCGCCTGATCTGCTTCGGCTACGCGTTTACCCGATTATTGCCCTTGCTAAGCAAGCGCATCCCCCGATCCAACCCATCCAGCGTCAGCGGGAACATGCGGTTGGCCATGAGCTCGCGCGTGACGCGTATAGACTCGTGGTAATCCCAAAGCGACTCCGCCTGTGGGTTGATCCAGATCGTATTTGGGTAAATATTCATTATGCGCTGCAACCACAGCGATCCGGGCTCCTCGTTGGTGTGCTCGACACTGCCGCCGGGGAAGGTGATTTCGTATGGACTCATCGTCGCATCTCCCACAAAAATAACTTTATAATCATGAGGATAAGTACGCAGCACATCCCACGTCGCCATGCGCTCGGTGTGGCGGCGGCGATTGTCTTTCCACACGCGTTCGTAGATGAAATTGTGGAAGTAAAAATACTCGAGATGCTTGAATTCGGTGCGCGCCGCGGAGAACAACTGCTCGCACACGCGGATGTGATCGTCCATCGAGCCGCCGACATCGAGAAACAGCAGCACTTTCACCGCGTTATGCCGCTCCGGCACCATTTTCAAATCAAGCCAGCCGGCGTTCTTAGCGGTTGAACGGATGGTGTCATCTAGATCAAGCTCGTCGGGCGAACCGGTGCGCGCGAATTTGCGCAGCTTGCGCAACGCGACCTTCAGGTTGCGCGTGCCGATCTCCACGCTGTCGTCGAGATTTTTGTATTCGCGCTTGTCCCACACTTTCACCGCGCGGCGATGGCGCGACTCCTGCTGGCCGATGCGCACGCCCTCCGGGTTGTAGCCGTAGGCGCCGAAAGGCGAGGTGCCCGCGGTGCCTATCCATTTGCTGCCGCCCTGATGGCGGCCCTTTTGTTCTTCCAGACGCTTTTTCAGCGTCTCCATCAGCTTTTCCCAGCCGCCCAGCGACTCGATGAGTTTTTTCTCCTCCTCGGTCAAATGCCGCTCGGCAAGCTTGCGCAGCCACTCCTCGGGGATTTGCGCGGTGATGCCCTCAACGTCGATGATGCCCTTGAAGTAAGCCGAAAAAACGCGGTCGTAGCGGTCGAAATATTTCTCGTCCTTGACCAGGCAGGTACGTGAAATGTAATAAAAATCCTCGACGCTGCCGAACACCACCTGCTTTTGCATCGCTTCGAGCAGCATGAGAAATTCCTTGATGGAAACCGGAACTCCACCTTCCTTTAACTTCAAAAAATACTCGATAAGCATAGACTGGGCTATCAATAAAGGTTACGCAAACTTACATCTTGTAACGGATTTTTCGGATGCTCCGGGGTTACTATGAATTACGGACAGCAGCAGGTTTTTAATGGTCCCGGATTCATTTTCAACACAGGAGAAAGCCATGTTCAAACGCACCAAATCTATATTAGCAGGCCTTGCACTTGTTGCGATCAGCGGTGCCGCTGCAGCGGGTGTGCAAGTCGATGTCAACATAGGCCTGCTCGGAATTCCCAATGTGGTCACATCGCAGCCGCAAGTCGTCTACCGCGACGTGCCGGTGTATCGCACAGTGCCGGTCTACGTCGAACGCGACGAGCGCCGCTTCCATCGCCACCATCCGCGCCATCATCCGCATTACCGCCACCATGGACACCATGGCCACGGGCACTACTATCGCTAGACAACAAGCCAGCCGCGCAAGGCTCGACGATAGCGCGCCAGTGTTTGAGTTTTTCGCCAAGCGCCAACGTGTAGGCCGGGCTTGATGATGGCAGCACCAGCGTTTGATAGCCGGCCTCAGCGAAAACCGGCTCGAAGCGCCCTGCCGTCTTGCCGTTGAAACACACGCGCTTCAAGCCGCGCGCGATTTTCGTCACTTTACGAAAATCATTTTGAACCGCGTTGCGTATATTGCTGTCGAGCGCGCCGGCGCGATCGCACTGGTGCAGCACATCCCAAAGCCCGATGCGGCACTTGAGCAGCATTTGCACCCTAGTCTCATAGGCCAGTTCGTACAGCGGTTCGCCGAGTAGCGCGCTCATCAGCTTCCAGAAATGATTTTGTGGATGGCCGTAGTACTGCTTTTTCGCCAGCGACGCCGGGCTGGGAAAGCTGCCAAGAATCAACACCTCGACTTGCCCGTCGATCACTGGCGGTAATCCGCGGTGGCGCATTGCGGCAAAAACTATTTGCGCCGCGACATGAAAACCAGCCGCTCAAACAGATGCACGTCCTGCTCGTTTTTGAGCAGCGCGCCGTGCAGCGGCGGAATGATCTTGTGTTGATCCTGGCTGTGCAGCGTCTCCGGCGAAATATCTTCCGCCACCAGCAATTTGAGCCAGTCCAACAGTTCCGACGTGGACGGTTTTTTCTTCAGCCCCGGCACGTCGCGAATCTCGAAGAACGCATTGAGCGCCTGCGAGAGCAGCATTTTTTTCAAGCCCGGGAAATGCACGCCGACGATTTTCTCCATCGTCTCGGCATCGGGGAAGCGAATGTAATGGAAGAAACATCGCCGCAGGAACGCATCCGGCAGTTCCTTCTCGTTGTTGCTGGTGATGATCACCAGCGGCCGCTGTTTCGCCTTGATGAGCTTTTGCGTCTCGTAGACATAAAACTCCATGCGGTCGAGCTCGCGCAGCAAATCGTTCGGAAACTCAATGTCGGCCTTGTCCACCTCGTCGATCAGCAGCACCGACTGCTCATCACAGTCGAACGCCTTCCACAACATGCCCTGCACGATGTAGTTCGAGATGTCGTGCACCTTTGGGTCACCCAATTGCGAATCGCGCAGACGCGACACCGCGTCGTATTCATACAATCCGTGCTGCGCCTTGGTGGTGGATTTGATATGCCACTCAAACAGCGGACGCTTCAGCGCCTTGGCGACTTCCAGCGCCAGCATGGTCTTGCCGGTACCCGGCTCGCCCTTGATGAGCAGCGGGCGCTGCAAAACAATCGCGGCGTTCACCGCCATCATCAGATCGTTGGTCGCGACGTAGCTGTCAGTGCCTTCAAAACGAGTCATGAATTTTCCTGAGTAGAAATTGCGTGGAGTGCCGTGAATTATACCGCCCGCAAATCATCCTGGCTGTCGATGTCGAATATCACGCCAGGGTCGCCGCACTCGACGAGTTTCATCCCGGCGCGGTGGCGCGACAAAACCGCGCGCGCGCCTTCGTCACCCGATAGCGCCAGCAATTCACCGCGCAGGCTCGCGCCAAAGCCCACGGGATGGCCGCGCTCGCCTTGATACGCGGGCGCCGCGATCAGCGCGCCTTCGGTTACGGCATCGGCAATGCGTTTGATGGTGGCGTGCTGGATGCGTGGCATATCCGCCAGCGCCACCACCCAGCCCGCCGCGGTGGCATCTGTTGCCGCAATCGCATGCGCAAGACTCACGCCCATGCCGTCGGCCGCGTTTGCACAAACCGTAACCTTGCAGCCCGCGTCTTCCAACAAACGAACCAGCGCTTCACTGCCGGGCCGCACCACCGCCAGCACCGGCAATCCCGCCGCGAGCAGAGTGCGCGCCGAGCGCACGCCGATGGCAATGCCATCGAGCGGATGCAACAACTTGCCGCCGCCAAAGCGCGACCCCGCGCCGGCGGCCAGTAATATGCCCTGCACGCCCACGTCAGTCAAAGAGTCAAAGCACGCCGGATATGCCGCCATCAACATTGATGCAGCAGCCGGTGACGTAGCTGGCCGCATCGGAGGCCAGAAACGCAATCACGTTGGCGACTTCTTCCGACTCGCCCATGCGGCCCATCGGGATTGATTTGCTGTTGCGCGCGTAGTGATCGTCCACCGAAAGATTGTTGCGCTTGGCGCCACGCTCCTGTCCGGCGGATTTGATCTTGCCCACCGCCACCGCGTTCACCAAAATATTATCGGCGGCGACTTCCTTCGACAAGCCCTTGGTCAGCGCCAGCCCCGCCGCGCGGCTCACCGTGGTCGGAAACATCGCCGCACCCGGCTGCTTCGCGCCCACCATGTTCAGATTGATGATGCGCCCGCCGCCCTGTTTTTTCATGTGCGGGATCGCCGCGCGCGCGGTGCGTATCTGCGCGAACACCTTGATCGCGATATCGTTCTCCCACATCGCTTCGTCAACCGTGGCAAAGGCCTGCTGCCCCGAACCACCGGCGTTGTTGACCACGACATCGATGCGGCCGAAGTGCTTCACCGTCGCTTCGATGAAGCGCTCCATCTCACCCGCCTTGCTGGCATCCCCGGTCATCGCCATCACATCGCCGCCGGCATTGCGCATCTCGTCCGCGAGCGCATCCAGCACCTCTTTGCGCCGCGCGCAGAACGCGACTTTCGCGCCTTCCGCAACAAAGCGCCGCACCGTCGCGCGGCCGATTCCCTCGCTGCCACCGGTCACGGCGACGACTTTCCCTTTCAATCCTAACTCCATGATTTTATTACCTTTTTTAAAACAACATCGTCAACGTCAAAACCACCCCGTGGCCGCTTCGACACATTTGCTAACAAAGCCTGTCAGATTGTTACGAGCGAGCGGTATACGCTTGGAACCGTGCACTCAGCGGATCAGAAACCAACCCCTCTTCAGGAGGACAGTAACATGAAAAACGGCAAATTTATTTTCGCACTAACCATCGCGGCGTTCGCATCCGGATGCGCCACACAGAGCGGCAATTACGATCGCGGCTACAGCCAGGGCAGCGCGCAGCAACCGTACTATTCGAGTCAAGCGCAAGGCCAGAGCGGCCCGGCGCAATCATCCAGCGGCAGCGCGGTGATGGGTCAAGTGGCGGGCGCGGCGGCAGGCGGCTTGCTCGGGGCGCAAGTCGGACGCGGCAATGGCCGCGCGGCAGCCTCGGCCGTTGGCGCCGTGGGCGGCGCCTACGCGGGCGGGCGCATCGCCGATCCGTGCGCGCCAAGTTTTAACATGGGCCACGTCGTCGGCGCCATTGCCGGTGGCATCGCCGGTGCACAGATCGGCCGCGGCGATAACAGCCGCACCGCCGGCACCGCCGTCGGCGCGGCAGCGGGCAGCACCATCGGCGGCAACGTCATGGGCACAAGTTCCTGCAGATAGTTTCCCCAGGGGCACGCGGCAACCCTCCTCCGGCGCACCTCCCTCTTTCGCCGGACGCCGCGTGCCCTGTTTTATTTCCGCGTTTTTTGCATCAAGCGTGCTCTGCTAAACTGCGCGCGCCATGATCATCGCCATCCCCGACG
>CAMDLH010000285.1 GCA_945901405.1 Bordetella parapertussis
TCAACCAGGTAAACACCCAGCTTCCTAAAATGGGTGAAACTCACCCACAGATTCTGCTGACGAAGCTGAATAATAGCTATCGGGACGAAAAGAAAATGTAACTGTGATCGGCCGCTCTGGGCCGGCAGGTGTCTTATGCCTACGCCCCAGAAACACCCCTGAATTGGCACCCATAACCATGAAAGCGGCCATTCCACCACGCCGCAGAAATTCGATCCCTAATCCGCTTTGATGTCCGCGTCCTTGATCACCTTTGCCCACTTTGGAATTTCTGACTTGATGATCGCAGCAAACTCATCGGGCGAATTTCCGGTTGTTTCCAAACCGAGATCGGCGAATTTGGCACGCAGGTCGGGCAGCGCGAGCGCCTTGACCGATTCGAGATGGAGCTTGCGCACGATCACCGCCGGGGTCCTTGCCGGCGCGAGCAACCCGCCCCATGCCGTAAATTCGAAGCCCGGATAGCCGGACTCGGCGATGGTTGGCACTTCCAGCACCGCCGACGAGCGCTTCAACGTACTCACCGCAAGCGCACGCAGCTTCCCTTCGCGCACCAGAGGCAAGACAATCCCTGTGGGGCTGAATATCATCGTGACGCGTCCGCCAACCAGGTCTGGGATTGCAGCCACCACGCCCTTGTAGGGGATGTGCCGGATGTCGAGGCTACCCGAATCAGCTTGGCATTGCTATCGCGGTTGTTCGATTGGCGGGATGCGTTGGTTGTCGTGCAGCCGAAGACCATCATCGGCTGGCAGCGTGCAGGCTGGCGCCTGTTTTGGCGATGGAAGTGCCGACCAGGCCGGCCAAGGATTCCAGTTGAGTTACGGGCGTTGATCCGCCGGATGGCACAGGACAATCCGCTGTGGGGTGAGGAGCGCATTGCCAGTGAATTGTTGGTGAAACTGGGCATTCGGGTTTCCCCACGCACAGTGCGTAAGTACATGCCGAAGCCAACGGCAGGGCAACCCCGGGGCGACCAACGGTGGTCGACGTTCCTGAAGAACCACGCAAAGGCGATTCTTGCGTGTGACTTCTTCATTGCGGTCACCGCGACATTTCGAATGCTCTATGTATTTGTGGTCATCGAGCACGGTAGCCGCAGGCTGAAGCGCGTCGCAGTCACGGCGCACCCAAGCGCGGATTGGACCTTACAGCAACTGCGAGAAGTCGTGGGTGAGGAGAATACACACCGTTATCTGCTTCATGATCGAGACAGCATTTTCGCCAAGCACCTGGATGAATCGATCAAGGCGCTGGGCTTGCGTGTACTAAAATCACCGCCGCGGTCGCCGAAGGCGAATTTTATCTGCGACAGAGTGATCGGCACGATACGGCGTGAGTGCCTGGACTGGCTGATTCCGATGACGGAGTCGCATCTACGTGAAATCCTGAAAACCTGGGCATCGCATTACAACGGAGGACGTTCACGCAGTAGTTTGGGTCCCGGCTTGCCGGGTCCGCCGAACGCAGTAGTGGCAACGGAAAGACCATCAAACTCCCGCCACTGGTTGGGGGAGGGTGTTGCCGTACGTTCGAAATCAGTGCTTGGTGGCCTGCACCACGAGTATTCGTTGGTGCCTGCCGTCACATGATCGCCATAGAAACCCACAAAACCGTATGACATTGATTTTTGCGGAGGACAATGGGATGCTATTGAACGGGCGCGCACAAATTAATTGTAGTAGCCCCTCAGTTGATCACACTTGTTAAGGGTCAGTGGGGCTACGGCACGTAACGTGACAAGAATCAAAGCGACGGGTTTATTGGTTGCCGGGTCGCAGACATCACGAACTGCAGTGCTCATTGCACTCGACGGGCCGCGTTGCGCGTGCGCTCAGCTGCGGCCAGCCGGGGGATCGAGTTTGGCGATCAGCTCCAGGTAGTGGGCTTCCATCTCGGGGTCGTGGTCCTCGGGGCGGGCGCGTATGAATTCGATGACCCTGCGATAGCAATCAGCAGCCTCGCGGTTCTGGCCGCGCGCCTCGTAGACCATGCCGAGCCGATCGTGGCCGTCGTGTACCTCGGGGTAACGGACCAACAGCTCGCGGGCGGCGCGCTCGGCCTCGTCGAGCTTGCCGGCCTTGACCAGGTCAACCACGGCGTTGGACGCGTTGTCCAGCTCCTGAGCTTCCTGCATCGATTCGCGATAGTCCTGAATCCAGGCACGCTGCTCGTCCTGGCGGGCGTCCATTTGAACCTGTTTGGCGGCAACGCTGGCGTGCGCGGCTGCCTGATCCTTGTTCAGGCAACAGTGCTTGTATTTCTTTCCGCTGCCGCAGGGGCATGTATCGTTGCGACCGATCTTTGGCATAGTGAGCGAGTATTCGATGAAGACAGCAGACGGGGAAGGATACTGCATTGCTGATGTAGGCTAAGATTCTTGGCCAATCCATACCTGTCCTGAAAACGTATGCTTATCCGATGAATTTTACGCCACACTTGGCGGTGAGCTTCGTTCATTGCGGTCAAGCGGCATTAAGTAAAACTGCTGTTTTTTCAAGAGCTTCCGGTTTTTTGAGCATTCGTGAACACGCGATCCAGATAATCGCGGCGAATCGTGCCGATCAGCCGTTCGATGTGAGCCGTCATTGCGTCGCCTCGAGACGCGCGAGGTCGGCCAGGTCTTTTTTCCGCTGCACCACACGCCGCTCATAGCTCGCCTGGTTTTTCGTCGCGATGAGACTGTAGGGGCGGCTGCTCTTGCTTGTCCGCACATCCAGATCGCAGCCACTATGCCGGATCGAAGATTCAACATGTCCACGGTGCTGCTCGCCCGCCTTGAGGACCCACTCCCCGCGCACCGCATCGGTCAGGAACCGGCCCAGTTCAGTGCAATAGGCGCAGCGACAGGCAATCCGGCAAGGCCGCGCGAGGTCGGCGGGAGGCGCCAAGGGTTCAGAGATGCGCGCGCGCAGATGGCGCTCGCAGGCTGTGCGCAGGCGCCGCACCGCTGCGACGTCCCCGGTACGCACATGTGCCGTCAAATCCAACATAGCGGGAACCAGGATGGCATCCATACCGAATGAGTCCGGGTTTGCCAGCACATGATTCACCAAACGCTCGGCCAGCGGCGCCGCGCCTATGCGGCCAAGGGCGGTGAGGAGGTCCGTGATCAAGCCCGCTTCAATGGCGGAAGGATGCTGCCAGGGCTCTGGCGGAGCGGGCTTGACGCGCTCGCCCAGGAGTGTCTCGACGAGCGCCGTGGCAGCTGGGTAAAGCAGCGCCGGCGCATGGGCAATCGCAGCCCGGGCCGAGAGGCGCGCGAGGAGGCTCGCGCACGCACCCGGCTCCAAGTGCGCATTCCTGGCGATGATTTGGACCATGCGTTCAGCCGCGCGCTCCGGCGCAAGCAGTAGCGCCGCGCGCACCAAGGCCTCATTCTCGCCGCCGCTGTATATCCCCGTGGCGGAGACCGTGGACAGAAAGGCGTCGATGCGCTCGGTGTCATCCAATTGCGCAAGACTCGACAGCAGGCTGGCTGCGTTGTCTGCCTGCATTGTCCCCGGATAACGGTGCGATGTAGGCCATTGCGCCAGCATATGGCCGGACAGGGTGTGCGCATCGCGCCACAACAATGACTTCTTGCCCGCGCCGCCCCGCTTCCACCGCTTCGCCAGATCGCTCAGATAGGGCAAGGTAGCCGCAAGGCCTGCCTGGTTCAGTACGGCCAGCTTGCGTGCGCGGGGCCACAATACCAGGGCCGCCCTGCGATACGTGCGCTCGAACGTAGCTCCTTCGTTTCCGGTGGCCTCATGAAAATATTGTTCGTCCGGCTCCGCGTCCTCGAAGGCGTCCGGGGGGCAAAGTTCCGCTTCCACGAAAGGCAGGGCCTTGATCGGCGGTCTACCGCCATCGGGCGAGCGCAAGCTTGAAACGGTGAGGTTCCGCTCAATGATTTCACCAATCTCGAAACTTTCAGCATCATCATCGTTGTCATCATCATCATCATCATCGTCGTCATCGTCATTGTCGCGGCGCCAATAGCCGCGCCCCCGTCCGCGCGGCGCATAGCCGTCGTATTCCGCACTGCCGCTTTCTTCAATCGACAGCAGCGCCAGGTGCAGGTCGCAGTCCTGTGCGGAAGCGGCGGCAACAAGCACCGCTGCTGCCGCGGCGTCGGCGTTCTTCAACGTATCGAACGCGAGCTCGGCCGGCGTGTAGGCGTGCTCCAGGGGGTAAATGAGTTTCTCGGGCGCGTCGTCTTGCGGGCGATTCTTGCTGTCGATCCAGTGTCGCAGCAAGGCAGCGATGGACGCGGATGCTTTGTCGTAATCGGGCACGGTGGGCGGCGGCGCTTTCCCCTTGCGCGAGAGATTGTAGATGAGCGTCAGCCGGTAGCCTGAGGTGACCGGCCGCACCTCGTGCACACAGTCGGCATAGAAGGCGGCAAAAGAGACGTCCGCCGGCTCTGCAGAGTTGAGGTCTATGCAAACTTCCCGCCCGCGGTGACGCACGATGAGCTCGCCGCCGCTGCACACCGAGGGCAGTACCAGCACGAGTGTGGCGAACATGCCGGCACTTTTTTCCGTGTCGCGATGCTCGACAAAGAAACTGCCTGGTTCGTAAATCAGCAGTTTGTAGAGTTCAGCCGAAACCGGCTTGGTCACCCCCAGCCCGGCAGCGGCCCTGGCAACGATCGCCTCAAGCGTGCTGCGCCAGCTGCGGCCGGAGAGGTGAACCTGTTCAGCCTGAATCTGCCACGTCCTGCGCACATCGGTGTCGATCAGCGTTTCTTCGCCGCGGCCATAGGGGGAGCGTGTAGCGACCGCGATAAGCTGTTCGGCCTGTACTGGGAGAAGTGGTAAGGAAATGCGGCCGACACCGTCAATTTGCAGGTTGGGCATGGCACAGTCGGACGTGCCCGTCGCGTAGAAATCACCGTGGCGGCGGATCGTTGACAGGATCCTGGCAAGATCATGCGTGATCGCGGTCATCAAATTTGGCCTTTTCTGTTCGAGTCCGTGAGAACTGATATCGTTTTACCTCGACGCGGCACCCGACTCCATTCGCGTGGATCGAGACCTGCCGAAGGAATATTGTATCTCGCGGCATTACATCATCGGCAGAACCGTGGCGATATCGGGAGGGGCTCGGTGGCTTTTGTATTGAGAGCAAAATCGAGCGCTGCGAAGTGCATGCGGGGGGTGCATGACGATGAGTAATCGGCAAGTAATGGGCGGATCGAAGTGAAATGCAGCTGTCTATAGCGAATTACTAATTTGTCAAGATTTCGCCGTGGACACCAGCAATTCTCAATTTAAAACTTGGGGCTTAAAACTCGGGTCTCACTGAGGCACTGTTCGGGTCATTGTTCAGTGTAACGCATTGATCGCTTAGCGGACTTGCCGGGGGCTGGCTTTTTCTGCCGGTCTTTGCTATAAAGTGATGCATG
>CAMDLH010000286.1 GCA_945901405.1 Bordetella parapertussis
TTATGATGGCAATTAAGCTTGCGTTATGATGCCAGCCCGGTTCACGCAGACAAATGGTATGACGTCAGTGTGATAAAACGCGCTCAATCTTACCGAAATCGTGCGACCACAATTCGGCTCAGAATGCGATGGAAGCGGGGTGCGCCACATTCGTCTTGCTGTAAACAGTATTTACAGTGGCTCTGTCAGCCCGAGTGATGCCCGTTACGCATCGCCCTTTGCTCGCAAGAGCGCCCGAAGCCGGTTTGTCTCCTGAAAGCCGGGGGCCGCAAGGTCTGGAGATGGCACGTGTAGTTGCAGTAGCGTCATGCCCGCAGGTAACTCATGCGGGCACTGCGGGAAAGCGCTTGAGTAGCGATAAAGCGTTTGGTGTTATGCATCCTGCGCCAGCGGCTGTTTCGGGGTTCTATCGCCCGAGTGCTGCGCCAGGGTGTTGGTCGTTCTGCGCCAGCAGTCTGGGCGATTCCCGCCGCCCCACCATAATTTGAAATCCCAACCCTTATCAGGTAGGGATTTTTTTTGCCCGTCCCTCCAGTGTTGGCGCGGTTTCGCACCTTGGCCTCTTGAGCACGGCCAGTCGCGGTCACCGCCAACGCCATGGAAGGCGATCGCGACCGTTGTCTCGCCACCGGCATGGACGACTATATGACGAAACCGTATAAACGCGACGATCTTTTCAAGATCACGCATCAATGGATGGCTACACCCGAATAAACCAGCGCGTATCAACCCGGCTGGATTGCGGAGCAGGCGGAGCAGGCGCGCGCACTGGTTGCCAGCGGCGCCGGATAACCGCCGCGATCAGCCCTTGGTACGGCTGCGGTATTCGCCGGTGCGCGTATCGATTTCGATCTTGTCGCCGGTGCTGCAAAAAAGCGGCACCGGAATTTCAAATCCGGTCTTGAGCTTGGCCGGCTTCATGACCTTGCCCGAGGTATCGCCGCGCACCGCAGGTTCGGTGTAGATAATCTCGCGCACCAGCGTCTGCGGAATGTCCACCGAGATCGGCAAGCCGTTGTAGAGGGTGACCTCGGCCTCCATGCCTTCTTCGAGGTAATTGAGCGCGTCGCCCATGTTTTCCTGATCAATCTCGTACTGGTTGAATTCGGCATCCATGAACACATACGACGGTTCGGCGAAATACGAATACGACACTTCCTTGCGCTCGAGCATGACCATATCGAACTTTTCGTCGGCGCGATAAACCGTTTCCGTCGCGGTGCCCGACAGCAGATTCTTCAACTTCATTTTCACCACCGACGCATTACGACCGGACTTGCTGAATTCGGCCTTTTGCACCACCAGCGGATCCTTGCCGACCATGATGACGTTACCAGCCCTGATTTCTTGAGCTATTTTCATGACACACCTTGCCTAAGTAGACTTAACAGTTTGATAAGAAACCGTAAATTATAACTTATTTTCGCAAAAACGCGCCAGATTGGAGGCCAAATCGCCTATGGACGCCAATTGCCGCGTCCATCCCACGAGGCCGTGCCGCTGGCTCGCGGCCTGGGCACGAAATGCGGGCCACGCCTGCGCCAGAGTTGCGGCAGTATCGCCCGCCCTATTCCAGGCGCGCCAAAACTGCGTGACTGCATGTGCCGCGTCACCTTGTAACTGCGCACAATACCGCGCCAGAAATGCGTCCAGCTTCGCGGTGTGCGCCTCGTCCTTCTGCGGGTATGCATGCCACACAAACGGCCACCCGGCCCACTGCGCGCGCACGAACGAATCCTCGCCGCGCACAAAGTTAACATCGCAGGTCCACAGCAATTGGTCGTACACAGGCTGTGGCAGAAACGGCGCCATGCGCACCTCCAATGCACCGCGCGACAGCGCCGCCGGCACGGTGTGCGCGCCTGCTCCCATGAATTGGGCGGCCCGCGCACCGAGTTGGCCCGCGGGAATCACCACCACCATCTTTTCGGCGCCATGCTCCCAAACGGACAGTAATTCCTCGAGTGGCGCAGCCTCATAGGCGAACATCGATACCATCAGGCTATCC
The DNA here is from genome assembly GCA_945901405.1 of Bordetella parapertussis. Classification (GTDB taxonomy): domain Bacteria; phylum Pseudomonadota; class Gammaproteobacteria; order Burkholderiales; family SG8-41; genus CAMDLH01. The sequence continues at coordinate 2,009 of CAMDLH010000286.1, forward strand.
GCGGCCGGCGGTTGAAACGCAAGCGCGCGCCAAAAGTCTCCGCGCGCCGCGGCATTGAAAGCATCGCGCCGTATCCACAATCCAGCTTCGTGCAACACGCCGCCGGTACCCGGCGTGAACCCTGGGAAAAAGAAATAACGCCGCACCGGCCAGCGTGGATGCGGCGATGGCAATCCGTGATGGCTTGCCACCCACGTCTCGGCGCTCAGGTATTCGAGCGTGATCCACAACGTATCCGTCCGCGCATCGACGATGCGCTGAACATAGGCTTGCGGCAAACCGCAGCCGAATGCTTCTATCACCACGGTCGCGGGCCGCACGCCGGCAAAATCGCCCGTCCAGTGAAAAATCTCCACCAACGCCACGACTTGCTCACGCGCGGCCACATCAACCTCCGGCCACATCGCGTGCAAACTCGCGAGATCATCCACCCAAAGGCGCACCTTCGCAGCGTGCTCTGCGTGCTCAGTGGCCAACTGGCGCGCCAGCCGCCAGCTCACGCCGATGTCGCCGAAGTTATCGACGACGCGGCAGAAAATATCCCAACTTTTGATCGGCATCAAACCCGCGCGCGGACCAGCGGCTCAGCCACCCAAAACCAGCGTACGTATGTCGCCTCTTTGCGGCAATGCATCAGGAGCGATGCGCACCCAGCGTATGCCGGCGGCCTTGACCGCCTCGCCCGCCGCGTCAAGGCTGTTGACGGCGGACACGCGTATCGCCGCGACCGGTTTCATCTGCTTGTCGCACACGACGAAATCGATCGTGCTCTCGGGCGGTTTACGTGGCGGCTGCGCGGATGCAACCACCGCAGCGAGCGCGACCTGCGCAAAAACTTCATGATCGGGCAGGCCGCTCTTCAGCAGGTAATACAGCAATTTGCCCTGCGGTTCGAGAAACTTTTCTTTTGCGGCCCATGCTGAAGCAATGGGCGTAACTGGTGCCGGCGCTGGCGCCGTGCGCGCGGTCACTGGTACGGGCGCAGGCGCCGCTGGCGGCGGCGTTTTGGCGGCGCCGCCGAAGATCTCGTCAAAACGTTTGCTGCTGGCGGCTTCGCGTTCGGCGTTTTTCTTCTGGTAAACGCGATAAATAATGTAGCCCGCGATAAACGGCGAGATGAGCAGTAACCACGTCAGCATGCGTTATCCAGTGTCCAATGCCGCCCAATGTGGCTACGCGCCGGCCTGCGGCGCGCGTTCACGCAGACGCCGCCGGTCCAGCCACCACGCAAGCGCGGGCAGCGCGAGCAATCCGCCGGGCATCACCAGTATGACCAGGTAAGGACTTAACGCCGATATGCGTTTGATATGTTCGGCGAGCAACGCCTTTTCCTCGCGCGTCCACTTTTGTTTGTTGCGCGGCTTCATCAGCAGCGGCACCAGCCCGCGCACTTGGGCCATTTCCGCGAGGATGCGCTGGCGTTCGCGCGTGGTGAGTTGCCGGGCAGTACCAAATGCACGCGAGGTGGCTTGGTTAATACTCTTAAAAAACTTCATAAATTATTGTTTTTAAACGATATTTATTGACTCTTATTACTAACGCCTGGTTTCAGCGCTTATGTAACCAAGGTCCCACCACACGCCACGCCCGAAACAGTTTCCAGCTTAACCCCACGGCACGCCACAGATGACGCCGCCCTATCACACCGGCCGATGCGGCGCCCACCACCGCTATCCACGGATGATCCTTGACGTAGTGCCCCGCCTCCACCGCTTTGTCCGCAAGCGCAAACGGCCGCTCGAGCCGCTTGCCCAGCGCGGCAACGTTTTCACGGTCACGCGCGGCTTGCGCGATCAATCGTTCCTTGCGGCGCGCGAGTTCTATTCGTTGCGTGGTAAACACGGTTCAGATTTTTTTTAACTGTTCGCGGTCTTTATCCAACTGCGCGACGCTCTCGGCGAACAACCGCGACGGCGCCAGCGCGCGGTTGCGCGCGGCAAGCGCAAAACCAAGGCCCAACACGAAATACGCACCGGCGATCAATCCTGTAACCAGCACGCGATGCGTATCCCAGAACAACACGATGAGGAAAAACGTGAACACCACCACGCTTAACGCCAGAAAAAAACCTGCGGCCGCGGCAAGTACTCCGATCTCGGCTAGGCGCAGTTTTTCTTCCTGCAACTCGACCGCAAGCAGTTGCAGCCGCGTTTGCAGCGGCCCGATGTACGCGGCGAAGCGATTACGCAGCGAATTAAGCAGCCCGGCCTCGCCGCGCGAACCCGCGCCGCCTTCGGCTGGCGCCGAGGATAATTTAGGCGACGGGTCTTCTGCGTCCATTGCTCCGCCGGATTTCTAACGGCGGCCGATCAACATGCCGATAACGAGCCCAACGCACGCCGCAATGCCGACGGCATGCCACGGCTTTTCATGCACGTAGTCGTCGGTGGCGCGCGCGGCGACGCGCGTTTTGTCGACCACGATGTCCTTGGCTTCCGTCAGGTGTTCGCCGGCGTTGCGAGCAACCTCTGCCGCTTTTTCGCGCAGCACCGCGATTTTTTCGCCGGTCTGGCTAGCCGTCGCGCGTACCACTTCATCCAGAGTAGACACCAGATTTTTCACGTCATGCTTGAGTTTTTCGCTGGGAACCGTTGCTTCCGTATTCATTGGGAACTCCGTAGAGGTTGTAAGATTGCTGATAGGGGATTTGCATTGAGTACAGTACTGACTTTCCCCGTTTAAATCAATGGTTTTGCCGATGTAGTCCCACTGCTCACCGACGAACGGCACGGCGCGCAAGCGTGTACGACTTGAACTACGCCAGCCTGGCAAACGCGGACTCGACAGGACCTGTCATTCTCACTACGCCATTTGAAAAAGTCACAAAACCGCGTAGCTAATAAGTCACCTGCGTCATCCATAAAAAAATGCGGCGGCGTACGCTTCTCTCCATACGCCGCAGGCATTGCCGCTCACTGCATAAAGTGATGAGCTTTTTACAAAATTATTATTATTATCAATAACTTACATATTTCTGCCTGCACGCGGCTAACGCGTCACGATCCCGCTTGGACCACGCACGCGGTTTACCACGCGTTACGCCACGGAGGCAACCGTACGCATCAATCCGCAGTAGAATCGCGCGCTTGTTCTTCAACGTGCGCAAGAACCATGACGAAAGCCCGCTACGATTGCAGCAAGTGCCCAGGCTACTGTTGCAGCTATGATCAGATTGAAGTTTCCGCGAACGACATCAAACGTCTCGCGAAACATCTCGACTCCACTCCGCAAAAAATAAGGTTCGTCAGTAGAATCTGTGGGCGAGCTTTGGTTCGGGTAGTTTGCCAAGTACATGATATAGCGAGAGTTCTGCCACTCTGAACGTTCGGAATCCGTAAGATTTTCTCATAGTGACTTTTGCTTTGTTGTTAAGACCCTC
>CAMDLH010000287.1 GCA_945901405.1 Bordetella parapertussis
TTCGACATCGACGCCAACGGCATCCTGCACGTGTCGGCCAAGGACAAGGCCACCGGCAAGGAAAACAAGATCAAGATTCAGGCAAGCTCGGGCCTGAGCGAGGAAGAAATCCAGCGCATGGTGAAGGACGCCGAGGCGCACGCCGAGGAAGACAAAAAAGCGATGGAACTCATCACCGCGCGCAACCAGTGCGATGCGCTGGTGCATTCGGTGAAAAAATCACTCAAGGATCACGGCGAACACCTCACGCCCGAGGAAAAAACCAAGACCGAAGCGGCGCTGAAAGAAGCGGAAGAAGCGCTCAAGTCCGACGACAAGGACGCCATCGAAGCCAAGTCGCAGGCGCTGGGCGAGGCCTCGCACAAACTCGCTGAGAAGATGTACGCTCAGGAACAGGCGAAGCAGCAGGCCGCGGGCGGCGGCGCGGGTGGTGGTAGTGGTGGTGGTGGTGACGGCAAGACTGATGCCGGTGCGAAAAAGGATGACAGTAACGTGGTGGATGCGGAATATACCGAGGTGAAAGATAAGAAATAACCGCGTGAAGGGTGAGGCGTGAGGGGTGAGGCGCGGCAGCTCCTCGCCCCATTTGCGTTTTTACGCCTCACCCCTCACGCTTAACGCCTCACGCCCTTAAAACCAATGGCCCAAAAAAAAGACTACTACGAAGTGCTCGGCGTCAATCGCGACGCGTCCGACGAGGATATTAAGAAATCCTATCGCCGGCTCGCGATGAAATGGCATCCGGACCGCAATCCGGATAACCCCAAGGCCGAAGGCAATTTCAAGGAGGCGAAGGAGGCCTACGAAATATTGTCGGACGCCAACAAGCGCGCTGCTTACGATCAATACGGACACGCGGGTGTTGATCCTTCGATGGCCGCGGGTGCGGGTGGCGGATTCAGCGGCGGCTTTGGCGATGCGTTCGGCGATATCTTCGGCGATATCTTCGGCGGTGGACGTCAGCGTTCGGGCGGGGTGTATCGCGGCGCGGATCTGCGTTACAACCTCGAAGTCTCGCTCGAAGAAGCCGCGCGCGGCACTGAGACACGCATACGCATCCCCGCGCTCGAAGAATGCGGCACGTGCAAGGGCAGTGGCGCAAAGGCGGGCACGCAACCCACCAAATGCACCTCCTGCAACGGCCACGGCCAGGTACGAATGCAGCAGGGCTTTTTCTCGATACAGCAGACCTGCCCCAAATGCCACGGCACCGGCAAGATGATCGCCAACCCCTGCGGCACGTGCAGCGGCAGCGGGCGCGTAAAGCAACACAAGACGCTGTCGGTAAAAATCCCCTCCGGCGTGGATGAAGGCGACCGTATACGTCTATCAGGCGAGGGCGAAGCGGGTGCGAATGGCGGCCCGTCGGGCGATCTCTACGTGGTGATCCACATCAAGGCACATGCCGTATTCCAGCGCGATCACAACGACCTGCACTGCGAGATGCCGATCTCATTCACCACGGCGGCACTGGGTGGTGACATCGATATTCCAACGCTCGACGGCTCGGCAAAGATCAAGATTCCCTCCGAGACCCAGAGCGGCAAAATATTCCGTCTGCGCGGCAAGGGCATCAAGGGCGTGCGCTCCAACGCGCACGGCGATCTGTTGTGCCACGTGGTTGTCGAAACGCCCGTCAACCTCACTTCGCGTCAACGCGAATTGTTGCAAGAGCTCGAAACCATCAACCTGAAAGACTCGGGCAACCACAACCCGCGCGCGAAGGGCTGGATGGACAAGGTCAAGGAGTTCTTCGGCACGTAGGTCGGAACGTACAGCAGTTCCGCCGTTTTTCATCGTCATGATTGTCGGAACCGCTGCGCGTTCCGACCTACGCTGCTTACGCGATATTCAAAATGACGTGCCCGATCTTCTCGCCGCGCTCCACGGCGAGATGCGCGTTGACCACCTCGTCAAGCGGATAGCGCTCGGCAACCGCAAAAACTGGTTTTGACTCCGTAATCCAGCGTGCGATATCGGCATGCGCCTGTGCTTTTGCTGTGTCAGACATGGTGTAGACAAACACCTGACGCACCACCGGATTTCTCCACAGTAATTCCGGATACGGATACTGCGGGCGCGGGATACCCGTCGAGGCATAACACGCGATCACGCCGCCATCGTTCAGAATCTGCGCACTCAGCGGCAGGTTCTTGCCGAAATCCACTTCAACGATGCGATCGACACTACCCATCTCGGCCTTGATGCGCGCGGCGACATTTTCGGTGCGGTAGTTGATTATCAAATCTGCTCCAGCGGCTCGCGCGTGCGCGGCTTTGGAATCCGAACTCACGGTGGTCACGACACGCGCGCCCGCCCATTTCGCCAACTGAATTGCGTAGTGGCCCACCACACCCGCGCCGCCAGTTACGAGCACGATCTTGCCTGTGATCGGCCCGTCAGCGAAGAGCGCACGATGCGCGGTCATCACGGGTATGCCCAGGCAGGCGCCCTGCTCGAATGACACGCTATCAGGCAGCGGCACTGCAAGTGCGGCTGGCAGCGCGATCATCTGTGCGCTGGCGCCATACGCGCGATCCCACTGGCCGTTGAACACCCACACTCTTTCGCCGATGCGGCGGTTCACACCCTCGCCCACCTTGTCGATCATGCCCGCGCCATCGCTGTTGGGTATCAGCTTCGGCCAGCGGATCGGCCTGCTGCCCGCGCGTGCCTTCACGTCCGACGGATTGACCGCCGATGCATGCAAACGCACGCGCACCTCGCCAGCCGCCGGCTCCGGGTTGGGCAAGTCGCCCATCTTCATCACTTCGGCCGCCGGGCCGTTTTTTTCGTACCAGGCTGCTTGCATGCTTTCTCCTTTACATTTGCAACTGGCAATCGTGTAGTGATCGCGTATTATCCCGCCCTATCCTTTTGAATGCATTACCTGGATCATGAGCGAAGTCGCCGAACTCCCCTTCCATTCCGACCAAGATCTAAGCGCCGCCACGCCGCGACAACTCATCGATTGGCTGATTCAGCACGAAGATCGCGCGCCGCGTGCGCTCATTGACGAATGCGCGCGGCGTAGCGAATCGCTGGTTCAACAATTGATGGAAGAATACGACGCGAACGCCGATGTAGAGGGCGACGCCGATTATTGGTGGCTCCAGCTTCATGCCGTGAATATCCTGGGCTTGATCGCCAGCGAGCCCGCCGGGCTCATGCTGGTCAAGCACATGCACCGCATGTCGTTGGACGATGACGAAATTCTACAGGACTGGCTGGCTGGGCGCTGGCCCGAGCTATTCATGAACAAGCCCGCGGCGGTCAGCACGGCGCTGCGCGAACTGATCGAAGACCGCGACCATGAATGGTACATCCGCTACGAAGCCATGACCGCGTTTGTGGCGCTTGCGCGCAAGGCAGGCAACGCCGAACTCGAAGACGCCTTGACCTGGCTTGCCGGCCGCGCCGCCAACGAGCGCGAGGAATGGGATTTGCGATTGTTCGCCGGCAATTTGCTGCTTGATTTTCCGCGTGCGCAAAATCGCGACTTGCTGCTCAAGCTCGCACGGCGGCAAAAGCACATCGGCAGAATTTTCGGCGTGGAAGAAGTGGCTCAGGCCTTCATGGCGATGAAAGACAACCCTCCGTGGGAAGTACAGAGGTTCGATCCATGGGCGTTTTACGAACCCGGCGAAATTACCAAGCGCCAGCAACGATGGGCGGAAGAAGAAGAGACGAAACGAAAACTCGAACAACGCTGGATCAGCGAAGGCAAGCATCTGGAAGACGTACCGCAACCGTTGATACGCGACATACCGAAGGCAGGACGCAACGATCCGTGCCCCTGCGGCAGTGGCAAGAAATACAAAAAGTGCTGTTTAAACAAATAGTTATAGAACAACACCCACTACCGCACCTGCTGCCAGCGTGGCCAGCGTGCCCGATACTATCGAGCGCATGCCCAAGCCGACAATTTCATCACGGCGCTCCGGCGCCATCGTCGCCAGCCCGCCGATCATGATGCCAAGGCTGCCGAAATTCGCGAAGCCGCACAGCGCGTAAGTCATGATGATGCGGCTACGTTCGCTTAATGTGCCCGCGGGCAGTTGCGACATGTCGATGTAGGCGATGAATTCATTGAGCACGGTTTTCGTGCCCATCAACGCGCCCGCCGATACCGCCTCGCTCCACGGAATGCCTATGAGCCACACTATAGGCGCCATAACCAAACCGAGCATGCGTTGCAACGTGATGGGTTTCGCGCCGGCATCGGGCAGCAGGCCCAGCGCAAGATTGGCCAAGGTCACGAGCGCGATCAGTACGATGAGCATCGCCACGATATTGAGCAGCAAGGCAAGGCCGTCAATGGTGCCGCGCGTGATGGCGTCCATCGCGCTCTTGGCTTCCTGCGTTGCATCCAGCGTGCCCGCGGTGGGCGCCCCCTCTGGCGGCAACATCAACGCCGCGATGACAATCGCGGCCGGCGCGCTGATGAGCGAGGCGGAAAGGATATGGCCCATGGCATCGGGCACCGCCGCGCCGAGCAGGCTGGCGTAGAGCACCATCACCGTGCCGGCGATGCCCGCCATGCCGCAGGTCATCACGATAAACAATTCGCCGCGGCTCATCAAGCGCAAGTACGGCTTGATGACCAACGGCGCCTCGACCATGCCGATGAATATGTTCGCGGCGGTCGAAAGCCCCACCGCGCCGCCGACACCCATGGTTTTCTCAAGAATTTTTGAGATCGCGCTCACCACCAGCGGCAACACACGCCAGAAAAACAGCAGCGAAGACAGCGCGCTGATCACCAGTATCAACGGCAACGCGCGAAACGCCAGCACAAAACTCGAAGTCTGCGGCTGTTCGGCAAACGGCAGCTTGCCGCCGCCCAGGTAGCCGAATACGAATGCAGTACCCACCTGCGTGGCTTTCTCCAGGCCCAGCAGCGCGTCATTCAGCGCGAGAAAGAATTGCTTGAATAGCGGCACTTTTAAAAGCAACAGCGCCATCACGAGCATCAGCAGCACGCCGGAGATGACAATGCGCCACGGCACCGCGCGGCGGTTTTCGCTGATCGCCCAGGCGATCAGGAGCAATGCAACAAGGCCGAATGCACTTTGTAGAGCTAGCGCCATGCCACTCCAATCGTAGGGTGGGCTCAATTTGGATTAAGGCGCGGGGTATGCGCCGTAACCCACCGAGCGGTATTGACGAGCTCGCGGAGCGGTGGGTTACGGCGCAAAAAACGCGCCTCCATCCACCCTACAACCCCTAACTTCTCCGCCAGCTGGTTCCCTTTGCCGTGTCTTCCAAAATTATGCCTGCATCCAGCAATTCCTTGCGGATGCGGTCGGCTTCG
>CAMDLH010000288.1 GCA_945901405.1 Bordetella parapertussis
CACAGCATTATTGTCTTGACTTCGGGGTCCACTTTATTCCGTAGGAAAATCCGCTCGCGCAAATTAGCGTCATAACCCAACGGGAATTTGACGATAGGAAATCGGTGCAAACAGGCCAGTTTGTTCGGCGGGAGCCTGGGAAATTACACGTATCGCATTTCGTACGTGAACATGTCGCGCGAGACTTCATCGTCGATTGGCGTTACCGGCGAAGTCAGCGGCACCGGCATTTCCGGCGCGGGCGGCGCTTCATCCGGCGGCAGCGCAAGCGGTTCGTCGAACACCACGGTGCGCATGGTGTCGAAAAACGATTTCTGGACGGTGCTCACCGAAAACATTCGCTCGATACTAGCCTCGACCCGCAATCAGGCGCTTACCGCCGAGGAGAAGGCCCAGCGCGCCGAGTCACTCAAGGCCACACGCGAAGACCGCATGCACCAGGCCGAGGTGGTGGCGCGCGCGGGGCAAGGCGCTACCGCGTTATTCACCACTGCATTCGGCGGCGGACAATCCGCGGCACAGCAGGCCGAAGGGCGCGACGACATCATCGTCAACGCGATCAGCGGCACGTTGAGCGTGCTTGCCACCGAACGCCAGCACCAGTTGGTGCAACGGCACATCGACAGCATCACCAATGCAGTGCAGCGTCAGGTGCTGATTGAAGCGACCATAGTCGAGGTCACTCTTGCGGATGCCTATCAAGCAGGCATCGACTGGAGCCGCCTGGCGGTGCGCGGCGGCATCACGCTCACGCAGAGGCTGCTCGGCGGATTCGGCGCCGGGCTTGCCGAGGCAGGTGCAAATTTCTTCCAGATCGGTTACTCGAATCCCAATTCACAGGTTGGCAACATCAGCGGCACGGTGAAGCTATTGCAGGAGTTCGGCAACACACGCGTGTTGTCGAGCCCCAAACTGATGGCGCTCAATAATCAAACCGCGCTGCTCAAGGTGGTTGATAACGTCGTCTACTTTGAAATTCAGGCACAGACCAACACCACGCAAGGCGTATCAACGACGACGTTTAATACCACGCCGAAGATTGTCTCGGTCGGCGTGGTAATGGGCGTCACACCGCAGATCGCCGACGATGGCAGGGTCTCCATGTCGGTACGGCCGACGATCTCGCGCATCCTCAGATTCCGCAACGATCCCAATCCGAACTTGTGCGACAACCTGCGGTTAAATTGCATCACCAGCCAGGTGCCCGAAGTGCAAGTGCGCGAAATGGAATCCGTGCTGCAAGTCGGCAGCGGCCAGACCGTGATACTCGGCGGGCTGATGCAGGACAACGTGCGCTTTGACCGTCAGCAGGTGCCGGGCGCCGATCTCGCGGGCGCGGCGGGCGACCTTGCACGCTTTCGCAATGAGAGCGCGACCAAATCCGAGCTGGTGATCTTTCTGCGGCCCACCGTGGTCGCCAACGCTTCGCTTGAAAGCGACGAGCTGAAGTTCTTCCAGCGCTTTTTGCCGCAAACAGGCGCCGCGCAACCCGAGCAGCCGCCGAGTGCAGCGAAATGAGTTTGCTGATGAAAGCCCTGGAGAAGGCCGCCAGGGACAGGGACGAAGCGCCCGCAAGCAAGGCATCCGTTGGCGGCGCCAGCGCCGCCGCACAAGGCGGCGGAGCGCTTGCACTGGAGCCTGTGTTGCCCACGCCACGCGCGGCTGCGGGAACACCTGCCGCAGGGGCGGCGCCAGCGAACACGCCCGCCAAGGCTGCTCCAACCGCCGCGCCGCCGCAACCGCAGCTCGTGCACGCCGGGCCATCGCGCACGCGCGAGCAGGCGCAAGCCGCGACGCTGACGCTAGCGCAACGCCAGCCGCAAAGTCAGATCGGGCCATGGATGCGCGATCATCCGCTAGTGGTGTTCGGCACGCTCGCCGGGCTGTTCCTGGCGGGTTACGGCATCTACGTCTATCTGCAAGTCGCGCATCCCGGATTGTTTACGCGTCAGGCACCCGCGCCCAAACCGGCCATCGCCGCCAAAGCGCCGCCGAGCGTGGATCCCGTGCCACAGAGCGCGCCGTCCGAACCGCCGACACTGCCCGGAACATTGATTCCGTCGAGTGCGATACTGGGCAAGGTCGGTGACACGGCGGCGGCGCGTGATGCATCCGCCGCGCCATCGCCACCATTAACCCCCGCACCGCAGGCGCCATCGCCCGCAGCCGCTGCGCCGGCGCCCCAAGTAAAACCCGCGGCCGTGCCTGCCGCACCTGGGCCTCCCGCCGGCCCGCGCGAAAAAATCGTGGTCAGCCGCGGCGACGCCAACCCGCCGCGCGTCAATCCGCTGGCAAGCGAGGGTTACGCCGCACTCGAAGCCGGCCGCTTTGAAGACGCGCAACGCGCCTACGGGCAACTCGCGCGCGCGGAGCCCAACAACATCGACGCGCTGCTAGGCCTTGCCGCGCTCGCGCAGCGCGAAAACAAATCCGACGAAGCGCAACGCCTTTACATGAAAGTGCTCGAACTCGATCCGCGCCATGCGCATGCGCAGTCGGGCTTGATCGCCATCGTCGGCCGCGCCGATCCGCAGTCGGCCGAATCGCGCCTTAAACAACTTGCGGCACGCGAGCCTTCGGCGTCGATTTATTTCACGCTCGGCAATCTTTATGCCGACCAGTCGCATTGGGCGCAGGCGCAGCAGGCTTACTTTCAGGCGCACCATCTTGATCCGGAGAATCCGGATTACGCCTACAACCTCGCGGTGGGACTCGAACACCTGGGCCAGCACAAACTCGCGCTGAACTTCTATCGCCGCGCGCTGCAACTTGCCGCCGCGCGCAACAGCGCAAACTTCAACCTCGCGCAGGCGCAGGCACGCATCAGCCAACTCGCTGCCCGGGTGGAGTGACCCCTGGCAACCATCCGGCATGATTGAACAGCGCAAGAAGCTCCGTCTCGGAGATTTGCTGGTACAGCAGGGCCTGCTCACTCCCGACCAGTTGACCATAGCGCTGGCCGAGCAGCGCGGCACCAATATGCCGCTGGGCCGGCTGGTGGTACGGCTCGGCTTTGCCACCGAGGCCGCGGTGCGCGAATTGATGGCGCGCACCATCGGGCAGGATTCGGTGGACCTCGCGCAAGTGGTCGCCGACCCGGAAGCCTTGCAACTCGTGCAACAGGAGTTTGCGCGGCGCAACCGCTTGCTGCCGATTGCTTTCAGCCCCGCCGAGCGTCTGCTCACCGTGGCTACCACGGAGTTATTCAACGTCGTGGCCATGGATCAACTGCGCGCGATAGTCGGTCCGCGCGTCGAGGTCAAAACGCTGCTCGCGGCGGAAACGCAGCTTGAGGAATACATCGACCGTTTCTATGGCTACGAACTGTCGGTGGACGGCATCCTGCGTGAAATCGAAACCGGCGAGATCGATTACGAAAGCCTGCGCACGGGTGACAGCGCCGGCGGCGACGAATACACACAGCCGATGGTGCGGCTGGTCAACGCGCTGCTGGTCGATGCCGTAAAACGCGTGGCCTCCGACATACACTTCGAGCCGGAGTTCGCGTTCGTACGCATACGCTATCGCATCGACGGCGTGCTCGAAACCGTGCGCAGCATCCACAAGACCTATCTGCCCGGCATCACCGTGCGCCTGAAGGTTTTAAGCGACATGAACATTGCCGAAACGCGCGCGCCGCAGGACGGGCGCCTGTCGCTCACGTTAAACGGCAGGCCGATTGATTTTCGCGTGTCGACGCAACCCACGATCTACGGCGAGAACATCGTGCTGCGCGTGCTGGACCGCGAGAAATCCATCATCAGTCTGGATCGCATGAATCTGCCGGGCGATGTGATGACCAAGCTGCATCGCGTGCTGGCGCGCCCCGAGGGCATACTCATCGTCACCGGCCCCACCGGCAGCGGCAAGACCACCACGCTGTATGCCTTGCTGTCGCAGGTGAACGACGAAACCGTCAATATCATGACGCTGGAAGACCCGGTGGAATACCCGCTCACCTTGATGCGGCAGACCTCGGTGAACGAAGTCGTGCGCATGGATTTCGCCAACGGCATCCGCTCGATCATGCGGCAAGACCCGGACATCATTCTGGTGGGCGAGATACGTGACCGCGAAACCGCCGAGATGGCGTTTCGCGCCGCGATGACCGGGCATCAGGTGTTCACCACGCTGCACACCAATTCGGCGCTGGGCGCGTTCCCGCGCCTGACCGATATCGGCGTGCAACCGGATATCCTCGCCGGCAACATCATCGGCATTATCGCGCAGCGCCTGGTGCGCCTCTTGTGTCCGCATTGCAAGGAAGCGTACGCACCCAGCCCCGAGGAACACATGCTGCTCGGCTCGCTCGCGGACAGCGCGGAATATCTCTATCGCCCGACAGGCTGCAAACAATGCGACAACAAGGGCTACAAGGGCCGCGCGCCGATCATGGAACTGCTGGTGATGGACGGCGATCTCGATGAACTGGTCGCGCGCCGCGCCACAGCGCGCGAAGTGCGCGAAGCGGCTCTGAACAAGGGATTCAAGCCGCTCGCCGAAGCCGGGATGCAAAAAATCATCGACGGCGCCACCACCATCGCCGAGGTATCACGCACGGTGGACCTCACGGGAAGGATTGTTTGAGTGTTTAGTTTTGAGTGTTTAGTGTTGAGTAAAAACCCTTGGCGCCTGTGCGCCTCGCCAACTCAACACTCAAAACTCAACACTCAAAACTAAATAATGCTCTCCTACCGCTACAAGGCCATCGACAAAGCCGGCCGCCCCGCGCGCGGCGGGCTCGACGCGGTGAACGATGTCGATCTTGAATTGCGCCTGCGGCGCATGGGGCTTGATCTGATTGCATGCACGCCGGTGGATCGCCGCGCCTCGGTGCTCGCCGCGCCCAGTCGCATCACGCGGCCCGATCTCATCAATTTCTGTTTCGACATGGAGCAGATGAATCGCGCGGGCATACCCATCATCGATGGCCTGCGCGATCTGCGCGACACGCTGGAGCATCCGCGTTTTCGCGAAGTGCTGACGGTGATGACCGAGGACATGGAAAACGGCAAGGTGTTGTCCGAATGCATGACTTCGCACCCGGAGGCATTCGACAAGGTGTTTGTCAGTCTGGTGCGCGCGGGCGAGCAGACCGGGCGCATGGCGGAGGTGTTCAAGAATCTCGCCGATTCATTGAAGTGGCAGGATGAACTCGTGTCGCAATCGCGGCGGCTGCTGATTTATCCGGCGTTCGTGCTGGTGGTGGTGACCGCGGTGGTGTTATTCTTGTTGATGTATCTGGTGCCGCAGGTGACCGGCTTGCTCAAGACCATGGGCGTGGCGCTGCCGATTCAAACCCGGGTGCTGATCG
>CAMDLH010000289.1 GCA_945901405.1 Bordetella parapertussis
CGACGGCGCGGAACCGGCGCCTGGTACGGCGGAGCAATTTGCCGCGTTTTTGCGCGCGGATCACGCGAAGTGGGCGAAGGTGATTAAGGCGGCGGGGTTGAAGGATTCGCAGTAAGCTTGCGCCCGTGCAACTCACCTCCCACCAGTTCAAAGCCCGCTCGCGCGAAAAGCTCACTGACGCCAATCTGCAGTTGGCGCTCAAGAAGCTTCAGGGCAATTTCGTCAAGGGCCGCGCCGATCGCGTGGCGGAGCTGGATAACTTTCAGGCGATACGCAACGCGGCCGCGGAGATACGCGACCGGGCGCTGGCTGATCTTGATTTGTATCTTGAGGAATTCGAGCGCAACGCCACCGCGCGGGGCGCCGTGGTGCATTGGGCGGAAGACGCGGCGGATGTGAACCGCATCGTGTGTGAACTGGCGGCGAAGTATTCCGTCAAGAAGGCGGTGAAGTCGAAGTCGATGGTGAGCGAGGAGTGTGCGCTTAACGATGCGCTCGAAGCCGCTGGTGTTACGGTGGTGGAGACCGATCTTGGCGAATACATTTTGCAACTGGCGAAAGAGCCGCCGTCGCACATTGTTGCGCCGGTGGTGCACAAGACTCGCGATGAGGTATCGGACTTGTTCGCGGACAAGCACCAGCGCGCGCGCAAGACGGATATTCCCGAGTTGTGCAAGGAAGCGCGCGATATGCTGCGCGGGCACTTTGTCACGGCCGACATGGGGATTTCGGGTGCCAACTTCATCATCGCCGAAACCGGCTCCACGCTGATCGTCACCAACGAGGGCAACGGGCGCATGGTGACGACGCTGCCGCGCGTGCATGTGGCGATCACCGGCATCGAGAAGGTGGTGCCCACACTCGAAGACTTTTGCACCTTGATCCGCCTGCTGCCGCGTCACGCCACGGGGCAGACGATCAGCAATTATGTTTCGGTAACCTCTGGCCCCAGGCGTGAGGGCGACCTCGATGGGCCGGAGCATTTTCATATCATTCTGCTCGACGGCGGGCGCACGAAGTTGCTGGGTACTGACATGCAGACCATGCTGCGCTGCATTCGTTGCGGCGCGTGCATGAATCATTGCCCGGTGTATCAAAGTGTCGGCGGGCACGCGTATGGCTGGGTGTATCCGGGGCCGATGGGCTCGGTGCTGACGCCGACTTACGTTGGGTTGGAGAATGCGCGCGATTTGCCGAACGCGGCGACGCTGTGCAATCAATGCGGTGTCGCGTGCCCGGTGAAAATTCCGCTGCCGGATTTGTTGCGCAAGCTGCGTGAAAAGCAATTCGATCAGGGTTTGAAGCCGCGCACTGAAACGTGGGGTCTTGCGCTGTGGCGCTGGAGCGCGCAGCGGCCTGCGGTTTATGCGTTGCTTACGAAGATCGCCGCGCGCGTGTTGGCTGCGATGGGCGGCGACGCGCGGCGCATTAGCAAATTACCTTTCGCCGGCGGTTGGACCGAGGGGCGTGATCTGCCCGCGCCGCAGGGCAAAACATTTCGTGAGTTATACAAACAATATCAACTTCCAAAACATTAGACGCAGATGAACACAGATTTTCACAGATGACCCCGATTACCCAGAGAAAATAATCTGTGTAAATCTGCGTTAATCTGTGTCGAAGATTTTGACTTTGAATTTTTTATGGCGCCAAGCCCAGACGGAGCAGAAATGAATAAACCTGTTGAAAATCAATTAGTTACCAATATCCCGCTGTGGATCAACAATAAACCCGCGGCAGCCAGCAGCACGCGCGCGGGCGACATCACCAACCCGGCGACGGGTGTGATCACGGCGCGCGTGCCGTTGTGCAACGAGGCCGATGTGGACACGGCGGTGCAGGCGGCAAAGGCTGCATTCCCCGCGTGGCGCGATACACCGCCGCTGCGCCGCGCGCGCATCCTGATGAAATACCGCGAGCTGATCGACAAGCATCGCGACGAGCTTGCGGCGCTGATTACCGCCGAGCACGGCAAGACGTTGACCGATGCCGGCGGCTCGGTGCAGCGCGGCCTTGAAGTCGTCGAGTTCGCCATGGGCATACCGCACCTGATGAAAGGTGAGCACAGCGAGGAAGTCGGCACCGGTGTCGATTGCCATTCGCTGCGCCAGCCGCTGGGCGTGTGCGCGGGCATCACGCCGTTTAATTTCCCCGCGATGGTGCCGCTGTGGATGTATCCAGTGGCGATCGCGTGCGGCAACACGTTTGTGCTGAAGCCCTCGGAGAAAGTGCCTTCGACCGCGATGCGTCTCGCCGAGTTGTTCAAGGAAGCGGGCCTTCCCGATGGCGTGTTCAACGTGGTACACGGCGACAAGCAGGCGGTGGATGCGATTCTGAACCATGCGGACATCCGCGCGATTTCGTTTGTCGGCTCGACGCCGATTGCAAAATACATTTACGAGACTTGTGCGAAGAGCGGCAAGCGCGTGCAGGCGTTGGGCGGCGCCAAGAATCACGCGGTGGTGTTGCCTGACATGAACAGCGCCACCGATCTGGATTTTGTCGCCGACTCGTTGATCGGCGCGGGCTACGGCTCGGCGGGCGAGCGCTGCATGGCGATTTCGGCGGTAGTGGCGGTGGGTGACATCGGCGACGCGCTGGTGGCGACCATCAAGAAAAAAGCCGCGGTGCTACGCATCGGGCCGGGTGCGGGCAAGGTCGATGGCAAGGAGCCTGACATGGGACCGCTGGTCACACAGGCGCATCGTGACAAGGTGGCGAGTTACGTCGATAAAGGTGTTGCCGAGGGTGCGACACTCGCGCTCGACGGCCGCACGTTTACCTCGAAAGAAGGCTTCTTCCTCGGCGCATCGCTGTTCGACAACGTTAAGCCCGGCATGAGTATCTACAAGGATGAAATTTTCGGCCCGGTGTTGTCGGTGGTACGCGTGAAAACGCTGGATGAGGCGATCAATCTGATTAACGCCAACCCGTACGCCAACGGCACGGCGGTGTTCACGCGCTCCGGCGGCGCCGCGCGCAAGTTCGAGCGCGAGATCGAGGTCGGCATGGTCGGCATCAACGTGCCGATACCGGTGCCGATAGCGTTTTTCTCGTTCGGCGGCTGGCGCTCCTCGCTGTTCGGCGACACGCACGTGCATGGCATGGAGGGTGTGCGCTTCTACACGCGCGGCAAGGTGGTCAGCACGCGCTGGCCGGATGCCAATGCGGCGCCTACTGGATTTAATATGCCGACGTTGGGTTAGAAGCAAGGGAGTGAACGGGTGAATCCGCGCGAGAAGGTACTGGACCGCATTCGCATGCAGACGGGGCGGCGCGCGCCGTTTCATGTGCGCATGGATGCGGTGACGGATCATCTTAAGGCGCGGCCCATCAGCCCGCGTCAGCGTATCGAGGGCGACCTGCCGGCGCAGTTTGTCGAGAGGGCAATGAAGCTTTCGATGACGTGCGCGAAAGCGGTGCGCGTTGACGAAGCGCCCGCGGCAATCGCCAAGTATCTCAATGAACACGGCCTGCCGATAACGGCAGTGTGCTGGCCGGAAATTTCGCAACTGGATTGGGCGAATAGCGGCGTCACGGTTGAATCACGCGTGGCGCGCGAATCCGATCTCGTCGGCATCACCGGCGTGTTCTGCGCCATCGCCGAGACCGGCACGTTGATGACCTTATCGGGCCGCGATACGCCGCCGTCGGTGAGCCTGCTGGTGGAGACTCACATCGCGATCTTGCATGCCTCGCGCATCCTGCCGTGCATGGAGGAAGCCTGGGCGTTGCTGCGCGCGGAGCATGGCACGATGCCGCGCGCGGTGAATTTCATCTCCGGGCCTTCGCGCACGGCCGACATCGAGCAGACCATGGTGCTGGGTGCGCATGGGCCTTATCGTGTGCATGTGATTCTGGTCGATGACTGATTGGCTCCCCACCAACGAAGCGCTGCGCACGCGCCGCTCGGTGCGGCAGTTTTTGCCTACACCTGTTAGCGAGAGCACGGTGCGCGAACTGCTCGCACTCGCCGCGCGCGCGCCGTCGGGCAGCAACATCCAGCCGTGGCTGGTGCATGTGGCGATGGGCGGGCCGCGTGATCGCATTTGCAACGAAATTCGCGCGGCGCTCGACACCGATGCCCGCAAACAGCACAAGCGTGAATGGAACTATTACCCCGAGCAGTGGCGCGAGCCGTTCGTGGGGCGGCGGCGCAAGGTGGGCTGGGATTTATACGGGCTGATGGGCATCAAGAAGGGCGACCACGCGGCGGCCGAGGCGTATCGCCGGCGCAACTATGATTTTTTCGACGCGCCGGTGGGGTTGATTTTTACGCTCGAGGAAGACCTCGAAATCGGCTCGTGGCTCGATCTGGGAATCTACCTCGGCAGCCTGATGATCGCCGCGCGCGGCATGGGTCTGGATACTTGCCCGCAGGCGGCGTTCGCGGATTTTCACAAGATCATCCGGCCGATACTTGATATACCTGAACGGCAAATCGTGGTGTGCGGCATGGCGCTGGGTTACGCCGACGACACGGCCGTGGTCAACACACTTGAAACGCAACGCGCCAGCGTGGATGAATTCGCTAAAATTCATGGCGCGTGAAATAAGGAGTCACCCATGAGAGTTGCAACACTGATTTTGTCGATCCTGGCATGTGCCGCTTGGACCGCTTTGCCCGCGCGCGCGGCGGACACCATACCCATGCTCTCCGGCGGCGTGGGCGCCGACTCGGCGGCGCAAATCAAGGCGCGCGAGAGTGAATTCAATCTGAAGTTGGTGATCACGCTGACGGAGGGCGACTACGTTTCGGGTGCGCAAGTGCGCATCGCTTCGGGCGGCAAGTTGCTTGTCACGCACGTGGCCGACGGGCCGTTTTTCCTCGCGCGCCTGCCGGCCGGCGGCTATAACGTAACGGTTGATTATTCCGGGCAAACGCAGTCGCGCAAGATCGATGTGCGTGCCGGCCGCTTGACCACGGACCATGTGCGTTTCAAGCGCGGCGCCGGTGATGCGCCCGCGCCGCGTGAGTAACGCAGACTTTGCCGCAATACGATTGTTATCGCCGCATTGCGGTGCTTGATTTCGCGCATATGCCGGTATAGCATCACAACGAATTCGCAGACCTAAAATAAGAATAAAAATATGGTTCGTCAGCAGAAACAATGGGTGAGTTTTGCTAGGGTATTTTCCCAAGTAACTGATTAAGAACATGTTTTTACATTTTTTGCGTCTCTAAGCAACAGATTTTTCCGATGGTGACTTCGGTCTTGTGGTTTAACCTTTCGCTAATA
>CAMDLH010000290.1 GCA_945901405.1 Bordetella parapertussis
CTATTTGCCGGCGACACCGCTTACCCGATGCTGGAGATCGTCGAACTCATTTCGCAGCGGACCACCGGTGTCGTGGTGAAGCGGTCGACGGTCCACAACCAGCGGGGCGAACTGCTCATGGAAGGCGTCCAGAAAGTGCTCGTGCGCAAGCGCCATCCCGCGCCGCGGCCTGCATGACGATCCCGCATACCCCGGCACCTCACCACTAACTCCCGTTCATCAAGGTACGGGGCCGTTTTTGCCGAAAACAGAAAACCCACGCCGCCGTACTAAGCCCGAAAAAGTCAGGAGGTTTTGAGATAAACGGGGGTTGAGACGATTTTTGCGGTGAAATGCTGCCGCCGCAGTCAGGAGCTTTTGGCGCTACGCCCCACAGGAAGCGGGGTCTCAACGTCGCTTGAGCGAGTTGGAGGTGTTGGTGCTGGCGGCCAGAAATAATGTGAACACTCGGTACGGTTTGTGATTTTGGCGCCTTTGCTGCCGGCTCTGCCACCGGCCGCCAGTGTGCTAATCTTGCGGTGTCTGTGATGTCTAGTTCCATACTAAACGGCATAAGGCCAATATTTTTCGCCCTAGGCGAGGGTTGTGGTTACACTGAGCAGTCGCACCAATTACCAAGTAGCACCTTTATAGCGGAATTACGTGTCATAGTAATTTTTCCTGAGGAGGGCTGGTCATGGTTAAAGCGGGCGCTAAAAAAATACGGTTGCTAGGGATGATCGTGGGTGCTGTGGCGATGGCGTCGGGCGCTCACGCCGCGGCGTGGGAACCCACCAAGCCGGTGGAGTTTGTGATTCCGGCAGGCCCGGGTGGCGGCGCGGATCAAATGGCGCGGCTGATTCAAGGCATCGTTGCCAAACACAACCTGATGAAGCAGTCGCTCATCCCCGTGAACAAATCGGCGGGCGCGGGCGCGGAAGGTTTTCTCGCGGTGAAAGATGCCAAGGGCGATCCGCACAAGATCATCATTACCTTGTCGAATTTGTTCACCACGCCGCTGGCGCAGGGCACGCCCTTTAGCTGGCGGGACATGACGCCGGTGTCGATGCTGGCACTCGACCAGTTCGTGCTGTGGGTGAATGCCGAGACGCCGTACAAAACCGCCAAAGAATACTTGGAAGCGACGAAAAAAGCCGGCCCCAATAAAATGAAAATGGGCGGCACTGGGTCCAAACAGGAAGACCAGATACTCACCGTCAGCTTGGAAAAGGCCACCGGCACCAAGTTCAATTATCTGCCGTTCAAGGGCGGCGGCGACGTGGCGGTGCAACTCGTTGGCAAGCATATCGATTCGACGGTCAACAATCCGATCGAGGCGATCGCGCAATGGCGCGCCGGCACCTTGCGTCCGCTGTGTGTCTTTGACGACACGCGCATGCCCTACAAGTCGAAGATCACGGAGACGATGTCGTGGTATGACATTCCAACCTGTTCCGAAGCGGGCGTGCCGACCGATTACGTGATGCTACGCGGCATCTTCATGCCGCCGGGTGTGACGCCGGAGCAAGTTAACTTTTATGTCGATTTGTTCAAAAAAGTGCGCGAGACGCCGGAATGGAAAAAATTCATGGAAGATGGTGCGTTCAACCAGACTTCAATGAGCGGCAAGGAATACGTCGCGTGGGTGGAGAAGAATGAAACCCTCCATCGCGAACTGATGAAAGAAGCCGGCTTCCTCGCGAAGCCCATACCCTGATTCCGCTGACAGCTGTGAGTGACGTGCGGGGCGGGTTATCTGCCGCCCCGCGTTAAAGATGAATTCCGAACAAAAACCCGAGGCCGGTGATCGTCCGGTGGTGAGCAATCGCACGATGGAAATCATCGTGGCCGGATTGCTACTGTTGTTGGGGCTGACCTTCGGCGTCGCTAGTTACAACCTGGGCGCGGGTTGGTCGGAAGACGGCCCGCAGTCGGGCTACTTTCCGTTTTACATCAACCTGATTATCGTGATTGCGAGCGCAGTGACGCTAATGCAGGCGATTCGGAGTAAAACGCCGAGGCCGCGCGAGGCTTTTGTTTCGACGGGGCAACTGCGGCAGGTCATGGCGGTGCTGATCCCCGCAGCGGTCTACGTGCTGGGCGTGCAGTTGTTTGGCATTTATCTCGCCTCGGCGGTGTACATCACGGTGTTCATGGTGTGGCTGGGCAAATATTCGTGGGGCAAGTCCATCGCGCTGGGCGTTACGATCAGTGTCGCGGTGTACTTCATGTTTGAGATATGGTTCAAGGTGTCGTTGCACAAAGGGAGTTGGTTCGATCCGCTGAGCCTGTTCGGGTTGTAGGTTCGCCGCGGTACGGTTGGTACGAGCGGTACGTTGTAAGGGGAGAAAGTTTGGAAGAAATCAACGCGCTGTTTCACGGCTTTTCCGTGGCGCTGTCGCCGTTTAACCTGATGCTGATGTTTATCGGCGTCATTCTCGGCGTCATCATCGGCGTGTTGCCGGGGCTCGGCGGCGCCAACGGCATCGCGATTTTGCTGCCGCTGACTTTCACCATGCCGCCGACCTCGGCGATCATCATGCTGTCGTGCATTTACTGGGGCGCGTTGTTCGGCGGGGCGATCACCTCGATACTCTTTAACATCCCCGGCGAGCCGTGGTCGGTGGCGACCACCTTTGATGGCTACCCGATGGCGCAGCAAGGCCGCGCGGGCGAGGCGCTGACTGCCGCGTTCACGTCGTCATTCATTGGCGCGTTTGTGGCGGTTGTGATGATTACGTTTCTAGCGCCGTTGATCGCGAAGCTGGCGCTGAAGTTCGGCTCGCCCGAATTTTTCTCAGTGTACTTTCTCACGTTTTGCAGCTTCATCGGCATGGGCAAGGGTTCGCCGTGGAAAACACTGGCGGCGATGATGTTGGGTTTCGCGCTCGCCTGTGTCGGCATGGACAACATGACCGGCCAGCAGCGGCTGAACTTCGGCTCGATGGAACTGGTGCGTGGCTTCGACTTTTTGATCGCGGTGATCGGCTTGTTTGGCATCGGCGAAATTCTGATTTCGATGGAGGAAGGCTTGGCGTTTTCCGGCAGCAGCGCGCGCATCGATCCGAAAATCGTGATCGAGACGTGGAAGAAATTGCCCAAGTACTGGATGACCTCAATGCGCAGTTGCCTGGTGGGCTGCTGGATGGGCATTACGCCGGGTGGCGCGACACCCGCATCGTTTATGAGCTACGGCATCGCTAAGCGTATGTCTCCCAACGGCGCGAAGTTCGGCACAGGCCAGATCGAAGGCGTGATCGCGCCGGAAACCGCGGCGCACGCGGCGGGCACCTCGGCGCTATTGCCGATGCTCTCCCTCGGCATTCCTGGATCGCCAACGGCCGCAGTGCTGCTCGGCGGCTTGCTGATCTGGGGATTGCAACCGGGACCGTTGTTGTTCGTGGAGAAAAAAGATTTCGTGTGGGGCCTGATCGCCAGCATGTATCTGGGCAACATCGCCGGGCTGATTATCGTGCTGACCTGCGTGCCGCTGTTCGCAGCCATTTTGCGTATTCCGTTTTCAATCATCGCGCCGGTGATTATCGTGATCTGCGCCATCGGCGCTTACACCGTGCATAACGCCATCTTTGAAGTGTGGCTGATGCTGGCATTCGGCGTGGTGGGCTACGTCTTTAAGAAGCTGGATTACCCCATGGCGCCGATGGTGTTGGCGCTGGTGCTGGGCAAGGGCGCTGAAGACAGTTTCCGCAATGCCATCAAAGGCTCGCAGGGCGACTTCTCGGTGTTCTTCGCCAACGGGTTGGTGGGCAGCATCATGACGCTGGGACTGGTGATGCTGCTGTGGCCGCTGGTGAATAAGTTGAGAGGTAAATAATGCAATAAAAACAAATACTTGTGCTCATAATCCTAATGACCTTAGAGAAAATTTTCTGTGGCCCATACCCGCTAATGTCCATGATTCACGCCGCCTGCCCCCCAAACCACACTTCACCACCAACTTCCGTTCACCAAGGTACGGGGGCGTTTTTGCCGAAACCCGAAAACCCACGCCGCCGTACTAAGCCCGAAAAAGTCAGGAGGTTTTGAGATAAACGGGGTTGAGACGGTTTTTGCGGTGAAATGCCGCGGCCGCAGTCAGGAGCTTTTGGCGCTACGCCCCACAGGAAGCGGGGCTTCAACGCCGCTTGAGCGAGTTGGAGGTGTTGGTTCTGGCGGAGAGAGTGAGATTCGAACTCACGGTACGCCTTGCGGCGTACACACGCTTTCCAGGCGTGCGACTTAAACCACTCATCCATCTCTCCGGAGAGGGGGCAGAGTATATCAGAATGCTACTCCGAGCCGCCTAGCTCATGGCGCCACGCGCTGTTACAACGGTCTGAGCGACGATACCCGGGACGCAGTCATGAGGCTCCGCCTTGGCGCACGCCAGTGCCGTGGCTGGGTGACTGGAAGCCCGTCGGCCATGCGGAGCGTCAAATCAACAAGCCGGAGCGTTTCGCTGTCTCATCCGACGGCCGCAGCCAGGTAAAGCCGAATCTTCAGCAAGATCAGGATCGTTTCCAGCAACAGCAGAAAAAACAGCGCGAGAAATCCGATGTGCTGGTCCACGATAAAGCGCGGGGCGATCCAGCGGGTCACCTTCATGATGGGCGCGGTAATGGACTTCAGCAATGAGTAAACGAAATTGCTGTCGCGCCTGGAGCCGGCCAGGATGTAGAGTGCGCCTTGCCCCAAAAGCGCCATCAGCGCAACTTCGTTTACACCCTTGAGTATGATCACCAACTGGTACATCGCTAGTTCCTTGTTTGAGCAGCAGTAGTTGTCGTGCGGGCTTCCTGTGTCGACGTCGCCGAGTGGGCTGTTTCGGTAACACGGGTCAGATGCACAGCCATTTTTGGATCAAACCGGTTCAGATGCGCAATGACTTCCGCGAGTTTGTCGCGGCGGTTCAGGGTGTGATAAGCCATGCCCAACTCATACCATGCGTGCCCGTTCATGGATTGCAGTGCGGAGGCTCGCTCCAGCGCTTGCGCGGATTCCTCATGCTTGCCCGTGGACCCCAGCGCGAGCCCAAGGCCGTACCAGGCGCGGTCGATTTTAGGATCGCGCCGCACGGCACCCTGGAACGCCGCGATCGCCTGTTCATAGTCGCGCTGCATATGATAAATATACCCGAGATCGAAATGCAGCACGGCATTTTCCGGCGCCAGGCTCAAAGCGCTGCGAAACTGCTCGATTGCAAGTTCATTGCGACCGAGGGTGGCGTAAAGAAATCCC
>CAMDLH010000291.1 GCA_945901405.1 Bordetella parapertussis
GTCGATCCACTCCCGACGCTTGGCAAGGTGCAGAACCGCTGACAACGCGGCGGTGACACGGTTTACTGTCGCTGGAGCGCGTGGCTTCTCGTCACCCGTGCTGCATTTCGCTATCAACGCCTCAATCCGACCGCTGGTTATGTCACGCAACCACGTACCATCGAGTTCACCATGCAGCCAGCGCAGCCGTAACTTGATAGTTTCTAAAGACTTGTGGCCTTTGCATTCATCGAGATAGGCCATCATAGCGGTTGACCAAGTTACCTGCTGTACGCCAAGGCTGGCTTGCTGCCAGAAGCGGGCGGCGAGGGCGCGGGCGCGCAGTGAATTCGGCGAGGCCTTGTGCGATGTCGGTGCTCATGGGGAGGTGTCTGATTGGCGATTTGAATAGGGAGCGCAGATTATAGCGCCGTGCGCGTTGGCGCCGGGGCGCGCATCGTTCCTGCTATAGTGGCAAGCATCGGCGTTTCTCGGAGGCACACGTATGTTGCGTCTATTGATCGGTGGATTCGCGTTGTTGGCGGCAGGGGTTGCCTCTGCTACGGAGGTGTATCCCGCAAAGCTGGTGCGTATCGTGGTGCCGTTCGCGGCCGGCGGCTCGACCGATTTGCTGGCGCGCCATGTCGGGCAGCAGTTGAATGCACTGTGGAAGCAGCCGGTGGTGGTGGAGAACCGCGTCGGCGGCGGCGGGATCGTCGGCTCCGAGCCGGTGATGAAGTCCGCGCCCGATGGCTACACGCTGCTGGTGGGCACCGTGAGCACGCACGCGGCGGCCGCCACGCTCTATCGAAAACTGCCGTTCGATGTGCAGCGCGATTTCGCGCCAATCACGGAGTTTGCGCTGATACCGCAACTGCTGTCGGTGCATCCCTCGGTGCCGGTGCATAACGTAAAGGAGCTGGTCGCGCTGGCGAAGCAGCGTCCGGGCGAACTGAATTTCGCCTCGGCGGGCAGCGGCTCGGCGTCGCACATGGCGATGGAGTTGTTGCTGTCGATGTCTAAATCGAAAATGTCGCACGTGCCATATAAGGGCAGCGGCCCGGCGTTGCAGGAGCTTCTGGGCGGCCACGTATCGCTGATGTTCGACGTGGTGATGACCACGCTCGCGCACCGGCAAAGCGGCAAGTTGCGCACGCTGGGCGTGAGCAGTCTCAAGCGCTCGTCGGTGGTGCCCGACGTGCCGACGATCGCCGAGTTGGGTTATCCGGGCTTCGAGGCCATCGTGTGGTTTGGCTTTTTCGCGCCGGCGGCAACGCCCGCGGATGTCGTGCGCAAGATCAGCGACGACAGCGCGCGCGTGTTGAACGCGCCGAAGATGCGTGAGGTGCTGGCATCACAGGGGCTGGAAGTGATCGCCAGTTCGCCGGCGGATTTTGCCAAGCGCGTGGCGTCAGAAGTGGCGAAGTGGCGCACGGTAATCACCGACGCGGGGATCAAGCTCGAATGAGGTTCATGCATAAGCATTTGTTTATAAAGAAAAAATTGTGTATCGCATCGGTATAGACGTCGGCGGCACGTTCACGGATTTCACCCTGCTGGCCGAAGCCGACGGCACGGTGAGTTTTCACAAGGTTGCCTCCACGCCGCACGATCCTTCCGAGGCGATTGAGCGCGGCATCGCGGATTTGCTGCGCGATCACCGCATCGCGCCGGATGAAGTCACGCACATCGGCCACGGCACCACGGTAGCCACCAATCTGGTGATCGAGCGCAAGGGGGCGTTGACCGGGTTGATTACCACCAAGGGGTTTCGCGACGTGCTGGAGATCGGGCGCCAGGTGCGCCCGCATCTTTACGACTACAGCGTGACCAAGCCGCCGCCGCTGGTGGCGCGCGAGCATCGCATTGAAATCAACGAGCGGCTGAATGCGCGCGGCGAGGTACTCGTGCCGCTCGACGAGCGCGAGCTCGAAGCCGCGGTAAACAAATTAAAAGCCGCCGGCGTGCAGGCGGTGGCCGTGTGTTTTTTGCACGCGTATCGCAACCCGGCGCATGAGAATCAGGCGCGCGCGGCGATCACGCGCGGGTTTCCAGAGGCGTATGTGAGCATTTCGCATGAGGTGTTGTCGGAGTTTCGCGAATACGAACGCATGTCCACCACGGCGCTCAACGCGGCGGTGGGGCCGCGCATGGCGCATTACCTCGATCGTTTTTTGCAGCGCGTGCAGGCGCTGAACATTCCCGGCGAGCCGTTTACCATTCATTCCAACGGCGGGCTGATGTCGGTGCGCGCGGTGCGTGCGTTTCCGGTACGCACTTGTCTTTCGGGTCCTGCGGCGGGTGTGGTCGGCGCGGCGGAAGTGGGGCGCGTGGCGGGTTTCGACAATCTGGTCACCTTCGATGTCGGCGGCACCTCCACCGATGTGTCGCTGGTGTATCGCGGCAAGCCGCTGTTTTCATCGGATCGCACGGTGGCGGATTATCCGGTGAAAACGCCGATGATCGACATCCACGTCATCGGCGCGGGCGGCGGCAGCATCGCGTGGATGGATGACGCGGGCGCGCTCAAGGTCGGGCCGCGTAGCGCCGGCGCCGACCCTGGCCCGGCCGCGTATGCGCGCGGCGGCTTGGAGGCGACCATCACCGATGCGCAGATTTGTTTGCATCGCTTGAACCCGGTGTCGCTGCTCGATGGCCGCGTGAAGGTGAGCGAATCCGCCGCGCGCGAGGTCATCCTGCAAAAAGTCGCTGCGCCGCTCGGCATCCCGCTTGAGCAGGCGGCCGAGGGCGTGATTCGCATCGCCAACGCCAACATGAGCCGCGCCATACGGTCAGTGTCCACCGAGCGCGGCTACGACCTTGCCGAGTTCGCGTTGTTTGCGTTCGGCGGCGCGGGGCCGCTGCACGCCACCGAGGTCGCGCGCGAGTGCGGCGTCAGTACCGTGATCGTGCCGCAGGAGCCGGGCACCATGTGCGCGCGCGGCATGCTGCTCACCGACGTGAGCTTTGATTTCGTGCGCAGCGAGATTTCATCCGCCGACGCGGCGAGCTGGACGCGCGTGTGTGCGTTGTTTGACAATATGCGGCGCGAAGCGGCGGATTGGCTCACGCGCGAGCGCGTCGCCGAGATCGAGCGCGAATACCGCGTGTTCATCGAAGCGCGCTACGAAGGGCAGAATTTTGAAGTGGTGGTCGCGCTGCCCGAGATACGCGCCGACGGCATGGCGGAATTCATCGCCGGTTTTCACGCCGCGCACCAACGCGAGTACGGCTACGACGTGCCGGACAAGCCGGTTGAAATCGTCAACTGCCGCTTGCAGGCGGTGGGGCGCGTGGCGAAAGCGCCGCTGCGCGAATTGACGGTCACGGGCACGCTGGCCGAGGCGCACGCGGGCACGCGCGAGGTGTATCACGGCGCCGCGCACGGCTGGCTGGCGACCCCGGTTTATGCGCGCGCCAAACTCGCGGTAGGCACGCTAATCAACGGTCCGGCGGTGATCGAAGAAATGAGTTCGACCATGCTGCTGACGCCGGGGCAGTGCGCGGCCGTGGATAAAATAGGCAATATAATCATTAAGTTATGAGCAAAAACCCCGACCTGCTCGACCCCATCGCGATGGAGGTGTTCTCCAATCGCATGCTGTCAATTACCGAGGACATGAACAATACGCTAGTGCGTTCATCGTTTTCGACCAACATCAAGGAACGGCGCGATTGTTCGGTGGCGCTGTTCGACGGCACGGGCCGTGTGATCGCGCAGGGCACGCAGATACCGTTGCATCTGGGCTCGCTCAACGGCGGCGTGGCGGCGGTGCTCGCGCATTGCCCGATTGAGCGCATGCGCGATGGCGATGTGTTCATCTGCAACGATCCGTATCTCGCCAACGGCACGCATCTGCCCGATATCACGCTGGTGACGCCGGTGTTCATCGATGGGCGCGTGGAATTTCTCACCGCCAACATCGGGCACCATTCCGATGTCGGCGGCGCGGTGCCGGGTTCGATTGCGGGCGGCTCGCGCTCGATCTTCGAGGAAGGCTTGCGCATGCCGGTGATACGCATCGTGCGCGAGGGCGTGCTCGATGATGACCTGATGAATCTCATCACCGCCAACATGCGCGACCCGGTGGAGCGCACGCTTGATTTCAAGGTGCAGATCGCCACCAACGCGCGCGGCGCGCAGGCGGCGCGAGAATTGGTGCGGCAGATGGGGCTGCCCTCCGTGCGCCAGTCGATCGACGACGTAATCAGTTACACGCGGCGGCGCATCCGCAACCGCATCGCCGAGTTAAAACACGGCGAATACACCTTCACCAATTATCTCGACGATGACGGCATGGGCGGGGAGCCGGTGCCGATCACCGTGCGTGTGCGCGTCGAGGGCGACGTGCTGGACATCGATTTCAGTGGCTCGGGCAAGCAGGCGCGCGGCGCGATGAACATGCCAGTCAACGCGGTGCATGCGAGCGTGTTCTACGCCGTGAAAGCGCTGCTCGATCCCGAACTGCCGCCGAATGCCGGCTTGTTCGACGCGATGAAAATACACACGCCGCCGGGCACGATTGTGAATCCGCATCCGGGCGCGGCGGTAGGCGCGCGTTCGATCACCTGTCAAAAAGTCGCCGGCGCGATCTTCGGCGCGTTTCGCGGCGTGCTGCCGCCGGAGCGGGTGATGGCCTCGGGCAACGATGTCATCCCCGCGATTGTGTTTTCGGGCGAACTCACGCGCCGCAGCGGACAGTATGTCTATCTCGAAACCCTGGGCGGCGGCAGCGGCGCGCGCGCCGACGGCGACGGCATGGACGCGGTGCATGTGCATATGACCAACACCTCCAATTTGCCGGCCGAGGCGCTGGAGAACGAATATCCGCTGATGGTCGATGAATACGCGCTGGTGGAAGACTCCGGCGGCGCCGGCCGCACGCGCGGCGGGCTGGGCATCGCGCGGCAGATACGCGCGCTGGTGCCGGGCACGATATTTTCGGTGCGCTCCGACAGCCACACGGTGGGCGTGCCGAACGGCGTGTTCGGCGGCGGCGATGGGCGGCGCGCCAAACTGATACGCAATTTCGGCACGGCGAAGGCCGAGGAACTCTACTCCAAAGTGGCGCGCATCGAAATGCAGGTGGGCGAATCCATGCGCATCGAGACACCCGGCGGCGCGGGCTACGGCGCGCCAGCGGAGCGTTCGCCGGCAGCGCTGGCCGCCG
>CAMDLH010000292.1 GCA_945901405.1 Bordetella parapertussis
AATGGGACAACTATTGGAACCAAGCGAGAAAGGCCGCTTGAATGACCGCCTCAGTTTGAATCGCACCCGGTCGATTGTGTGAACCCCTGCAATTCAACAACTGCAGATATAATCAGCAGAAGAGTTCCAAGTGGGGGACTTGCCGCCTATTGTTAAAGTGTGACGGTATTTTAGACGGGATTCTAGAACTGTCTATAATATTTTTCTTTATTTATCAAGCAGATGAATTGGCTATTGATAATCGAGTGGGAAAGCATTTCCGGCCGAGAGCGTCGTGAGTGAATACCAATACTACGAATTTGCCGCCATCGACAAGCCGTTGACGGCAACGCAGATGGAAGAGCTGCGCGCACGCTCGTCGCGCGCCACGATTACGCCGGGTAATTTTAGCAACCATTATTCGTGGGGCAATCTCAAGGGTGATCCGCTCGATTGGATGCGGCGTTACTTCGATGCGCATGTGTATGTCGCCAATTGGTGCTCATGCTGGTTGTATTTGAAACTGCCGAAAGATGTCTTGGATGCGGGCACGCTGAATGGATTCACCACACAAGATGCGCTGACGGTTGATCAGAAGGGCGAGCACTGCATACTGCAATGGGCGTTGAGTGAAAGCGAGGACTACGATCGATTCGGCGGCGAAGACGGCAGCGGGTGGATGGCGCGTTTGCTGCCGTTGCGCGACGAGCTTCTGCGTGGTGATCTGCGTGCGCTTTATCTCGGCTGGCTTGCGGGTGTCACGTATCGCGAAGTAGAGGACGACGAAGTTGAACCGGCTCTTCCGCCGGGGATTTCGCGGCTGACCGCGGCGCAGTTGTCACTGGTGCAGTTTCTTGAAATCGACACGGATCTTTTGACCGCTGCGGGTGCGTCCGATACGGACGCACCCGGCAATAACGCACGCTGCCAGGGTGACGATGGCGATGAGTATGCGCAAGATGCCTGGCTTGCCGGGTTGCCGGAGAACGAGCGTACTTCCGCGCTCAAGCTATTGCTATCCGGGGCCGGTCAACAAGCGGAACGGCAACTGAAATTGGCATTTCTGTCGTGGCAACGCGCGCGCTGTCCGGCAGGCGAACCTATTGCGCCTCGAAGGACGGTGGCGCAACTGCGGGAACTGGCTGAAGCGGCGGCACAAGCCAGAAAGCAGCGGAACGCCGCAAAACGCAAGCAGGCCGAGGCACAAAGCCGGGCCAAACGAGAAACTTATCTGCGCACCATGGCGGCGCATTTTGACCTGCATTGGCAATCCGCCGAAAAAGGCGCCGAGCGCGGCGGGGCATCGGGTTACGATGACGTAAAACGCACACTCGCCGACCTGGCCGAAGCGTATACGCTGTGCGCGACGAGCGAGAACTTCAACCGTGAACTGGCGAAATTCATGGGCAGGCACGGTAAACGTACTGCGCTGGTTCGGCGGCTTGTGGAGGCTGGGTTGTGGACGAAACCACATGGACGATAACCGTTGGATGCTGGAAGCCGTGGCGCTCGCCCGCCAAGCGGCCGCCGCGGGCGAAGTGCCCGTAGGCGCGGTGGTGGTCAAAGACAGTCAAATGATCGGCCGCGGTTATAACCAGCCGATCACGCGTCACGACCCGACGGCCCACGCGGAGATCATGGCGATGCGCGATGCGGCGCAGCATCTGGGTAATTACCGGCTGGTGGATTGCGATTTGTTTGTGACGCTGGAGCCTTGCGCCATGTGCGCGGGGGCGATCATGCATGCACGCATCGCGCGGGTGGTTTTTGGCGCGGTTGATCCCAAGACCGGGGCTTGCGGCAGCGTGGTTAATTTGTTCAGCGAGTCGCGTTTGAATCATCACACCGAGGTGTTGGGCGGGGTGCTGGCGGACGAATCGAGCACGTTGTTGCGCGAATTTTTTGCCGGACGGCGTAAATCCAGTGGCTAGAATCGACATCAGTATCGGCAGGCAAGAGCTTGTTTATATTGACGATAATTCCGGAGTAACTTTGCGTTATGCGGTTTCGACTGCAACCAAGGGCGCGGGCGAGCAACGCGGCAGTTTCTGCACGCCGCGCGGCCGGCACATCGTGCGCGCGAAAATCGGCGCCGGCCAGCCGCTGAGTGCGGTGTTCGTGGCGAGGCGTCCGACCGGGGAAATTTACAGTCCTGAATTGGCGGAGAAATTCCCAGGGCGCGACTGGATTCTGACGCGAATTTTGTGGCTTTCGGGTTGCGAGGTGGGATTTAACCGGCTGGGCGACGTAGATACCATGCGCCGCTACATTTATATCCATGGCAGCCCCGATAGTGCGCCGATGGGCGTGCCCGGTTCCATCGGCTGTGTGCGCATGCGGAACACGGATGTGGCTGATTTATTCGCTAGAGCCGCGGCGGGGATATCTGTAAATATTGTTTAAAAACAATAAGTTACTATAAACCACCAGCAGGCGCTGCATAGCCGGTCTGGCGCTATGCGCCGCAACAAATTCCGCATGCGCGGGTATCGCACTGCAAGAAAATTATTTCTTGTGGTAATTGTGCGCCGCGCAAAAATCCTATAAATTGTGCACCGCAGCTAAGTGTGCTGCTATTCATTGGGGAATTTACATGCGGTTAAAGGATAAGGTGGCGATCATCACCGGGGCGGGACGCGGCATTGGGCAGGCGACTTCCGTCAAATTTGCCACCGAGGGCGCCAAGGTCGTGGTTTGTGATTTGAGCGCCGACGCCATCGCGGAGACGGTCAAGCTGTGCGAGGCGGAGGGTGGTGAGGCGCTCGGGTGCATCGCCAACGTCACCGACATCAAGTCGCTCGAAGCGATGGTCAAGGCCACGATGGCGAAATGGGGCCGCATCGATTGCCTGGTCAACAACGCCGGCATCGTCGCCGACGCGCAGATGAAAAACATGTCGGAGGATCAGTTCGACCGCGTGATCGAAGTTAACCTGAAGGGCGTGTTCAACGCCACCAAGGCCGTGGTCGATGTCATGCTGGCGCAGCAATCGGGCGTGATACTCAATTCGTCGTCGATCGTGGGTTTGTACGGCAACTTCGGCCAGACCAATTACGCCGCGAGCAAATTCGGCGTCATCGGCATGGTGAAAACCTGGGCGCGCGAACTGGGGCGCAAGGGCATCCGCGCGAACGCGGTGTGTCCAGGGTTCATCACCACCAGTATCCTCGCGACGATTCCCGAGAAAGTCATCAAGGCGCTTGAAGACAAAGTGCCGATGGGCCGCCTCGGCCGCCCGGAAGACGTGGCCAATACCTTCGCGTTTCTCGCGTCGGACGACGCGAGTTACATCAATGGCGCGGTGATCGAAGTCAGCGGCGGGCTGGTGATTTAGGCTTGAGGATTAATTTCGCCCTGTGCGAACAGTGCTGCGATTTTTGGTGCATCGGGTGCGCGCACCACGCCGCGCTCGGTGATGAGCGCGGTGACCAATTCCGCCGGTGTTACGTCGAATACCGGGTTGCGCACGGCCACACCGTCCGGTGCCCAGCGCGTGTTGCCGTAACCGGTGACTTCACTCTCGGCGCGTTCCTCGATGGGAATTTCATCCCCCGACCTGGTATCCGGGTCGATAGTCGACAAGGGTGCTGCGACATAAAACGGTATCCCGTGCCGCCGTGCGAGAACCGCGACGCCGTAGGTGCCGATTTTATTTGCAACATCGCCGTTGGCGGCGACACGATCCGCGCCGACGATCACCGCGTCGATTTCACCGCGACGCATCAGCAACCCGGCGGCATTGTCGGCGATGAGCGTGACCGGAATACCGTCCTGCATGAGTTCCCACGCGGTGAGCCTCGCGCCTTGCAGGAACGGCCGCGTTTCGTCGGCGTAGACGTGAATTGTTTTACCTGCCTCGATGGCGGAGCGAATCACGCCCAGCGCCGTGCCGTGACCAGCAGTGGCAAGCGCGCCGGCGTTGCAGTGCGTTAGCACACGCATGTTGTCGTCGAACAGCGCGGCGCCGTGTGCGCCCATCGCGCGATTCAGGCGCACGTCTTCCGCCGTGATGGCGTGGGCTTCGGCGAGCAGCGCATCGGCGATTGTGGAAACGTTCGCATCGCTTGCCGAGGTGAGCGCGGCGAGTTTCGCGCGCATGCGATTGAGCGCCCAGAATAGATTTACCGCGGTGGGGCGGCTGGCGGCGAGCGTCGATATGCCTTGCTCAAGGCCCTTCAGAAACGTGTCACGCGGTGCGTTGCGTAAGCGCTGCGCTTCCAGCGCCACACCGTACGCCGCCGCGCATCCGATAGCCGGCGCACCGCGCACCACCATGGTCTTGATGCCCTCGGCGACTGTGGCGGCGGAGTCATGGCGCAGGTACTCCACGCGCGCCGGCAACACGCGCTGGTCGAGCATTTCCAGCGCGTTGTTGTTCCAAAGTAAGGTATTGAATTTATTCATTATTTTTTATTGCGTAGCCGCCGTACTCGAACTCCGCTTGCGCAATCGCAGCGGGCGGCGCGCTGCGATAACGCCCGTGCGCACTGGCGCGAGTGATGATGGCGATATCGTGTTGATACATGCGTGCCGCGATTTGTGCTTCGCGTGCGTCCCTGCCAAACGCGATCATGCCGAATTCGGCGTCGAGGACGATGCGCGGCGCGGCGTCGATCAACGCGCCCGCTTGTTTGCCCAGATGCGTGTTCAGATAGTCGCGGTATTGTGCGGCAAACTTGCCTGCGTCGTGGCCCAACATCGGCACGCGTTTGGTGTACACCGCGTGCTGCGGCGTGGCCGGGCCTTGTTGCGATACTTCCGCGAGATCGGCGCGCCGCGCGAACGCGAGGCAGTTCGCGTCGCCTACAACTTGCATGGAGAGCGTTGTACCAGCAAGCGTGTTGATGGCTTCATGCACGACGCCGAGTTCCGCGTGGGCGGGTGCGCCGGTCGCGGCGGCCGGCGCCGCGCTGTCCCATGCATCGTGCGCTTTCAAATAATCCTCGGCCATCGTCGTCAGGCGGATCATGTTCTCGTACGATTCGCGCGCTTCGTTGCCGAACGCGACGACGCCATGAAACGCAAGTATCAGGCCGATGGTTTTCTGCGTGCGGCGCGCGGCAAAAACCTCCATGCACGCGCGTGCCAGCGCGTGCCCGGAGTGATGGTACGGCACGAGCGGGGCCACGTCAGCGTAAAGTTCGGCATGAACAGCC
>CAMDLH010000293.1 GCA_945901405.1 Bordetella parapertussis
GCACTAGGGCTGAACCATACGTAGCCATGCAAATACACCAGATTCAAATGGCGTTCGACAAGCTGCAAGACCGAGTACTCATGCGCTTGTCCACCACCGGCAAGGCCGAGTTCCGCTTCTGGCTCACCCGCCGTTACATCAAGCGCTTGTGGGAAGTGTTGCTCAAAATGATCGAACGTGATCCTGCCACGGCGCAATATCTCGATGAAAGCCTGCGCCGCGCGATGATGGAGTTTCAACACGAGAACATGGTACGCGGCGGCGAGTTCTCGAAACAATTCGAGGAAGGCGCCGGCTCGATGCCGCTGGGCGACACTCCGGTATTGTTGTCGCGCATCACGGCAAAGCAAAATTCCGATGCAAGCCAGGTGCTGTGCATGCATCCCGAACAGGGACAGGGCATAGACCTCGCGGTCAATACGCAATTGCTGCACATGATTTCCAAACTCATTTCCGATGCCGTCGCGCAGTCCGACTGGGATTTGCCGCTGGCGATAGACCCGCGCATGGCTGCCACGCCCGCCGCGCAAGCCGTGCCGCCGCACAAGCTCAATTGATCCAGATCAAACCAACGCGGGAAAGGTGATTGTCAAAGCGGTTGGGCGGGCGTATAAAACGAACTTGAAGGTGCGCGTGTTACAGCGTCTCCGGTCAGGTACCGCGCCGGGGCAAGCCGAACGTCCGGGCGAATGTCTGGATATCGGATACGCTGGGCAGGCCGGTCTCATGCCGGATTGCCGGCATCTTCCAATGCGGTGGTGGGATAGAACACCGCATTAAAGTGTGCCGCTCTCCGGCGGCACCGTGTGCCAGGCGACAGTCTGGACACAACAAGCCCCGCCTCGGCGGGGCTTTCAATTTGTGCTCGTTGTTCTGACTCGAACACTATAACCGCAAACGACGCCAATACCCCGTGAGTTCCAGGTAGCCGCATCCGACAGTTTTACCTCCATGTGATGCACGCACCGCGCCTTCCCAGTAGATTGCGCCGGTAGTGAGGCGCGTGTCGTTTTCCTGATCGTCCATCAATGGCATGATCTCGAATGCCAGATCACCAACAGTCACGCTCCATTCGACCGGATAATTTGCGCCCGTGCGTGGCGAGCGCCATGAGCGGCGCGAGGTGAAGCGCACTTCGTCCGCTGCGTAGGCGCGCGCGGGCTGGCCCGGCGTGCGTAGCGTCGCGCCCGCCCACAGGCTCGCACCGGCGGCATCACGCATGCGAAACGCCATCAGTGCGCCGCCGCCGTCGAGATGGATGCCGATCCAGTCCCAGCCCGCGGCGCGTTCGTCCATGTAGCTCGATGACCACTCGTGATCGAGCCACGCCGTGCCTTGCACGGTCTCGCGCTTGCGCGAGCGTTCGATCTCGCCGCGCACCGCGAGATGCGGCTGGCTGTAGTAGTAACTCGCCGCATCCGCGCGCGGGCCTTTGCGGCTGTAACCGGACTCACCTTGCAATAGCGTGGGCTGTGTTGGTGCGAACGCCAGATCGAGTGACAGTGCCGCGCCCGAGATTTTCGCGCGGTAGCCGGCGCCCTCGGCGCGCAGCAGCCAGTCATCCAACCATACGTGCAAGCCATCTTCGCGTGCACCGGCGAGATCGAAAGCCGAACGCGCCGCGCGCTGCTCGTGGATCAGCTTGCCATGCGCCGGGTCGCTCAGCGCGGCGTGTGCGATCAATATCTGCCGGGGCGCGAACGCGCTCGGGTTGCCGCTGCCGCGCGACGGGCGCGCGCGAAAAAACGTGATCTGAAAACCCAATGGCCTGCGCGCCGCGTCCTCAAGCCAGCCGGTGATGTACCACCATTCGACGCGAAACTCCGGATGGCTGCCTTCGTCGCGCGGAAACGCGAGCGCGCGACCCGGCGTCACCGAAGCGAATTGCGTTTGCGCCAATGCAGAATTGAAAGGCGCAAGCGCACCCGCTATTCCACCGCACAAAGAAGATTGCAAGAAAACCCTGCGCAACAAAGCAAATTGTCCTTAACTAAACACTAAACACTGAAGCAACTCACCAGTCCTCCTTCACTGCTTTCACCACCGCATCACTCATCGCCGCGCGCGCGCTCCAGATCGCGGTGGCGACCGCCGCGGTCACGATCACCGCCGCAAGTGCCGCGAGTTGCAGCCACGGCATGCGCAAATCCATGCTCCAGTGAAACGATTGGCGATTCACAACGTGAATCAGTATGAGACCGATGACCCAGCCCAGCGCAAGGCCTGCAACCGCGCCAAACAGCGCCGACACCGCGCCCTCGGTGCCGAGCATGATGCCGATCTCGCGCCGGGTGACGCCGATGTGGCGCAGCACGCCGAATTCGCGCCGCCGCGACAACGCCTGCGCGCCGAAACTCACGCTCACGCCGAAGAGGCCGATCACGATGGCGGAGATTTCCAGTGCGTAGGTAATCGCGAACGTGCGGTCGAAAAGCGCGAACGAGCTTTCGCGCAGTTCACGCAGGCTGGCGATTTCCACCGTGGTGTGCGCGAGTTGCCCGCGCAAGGCGCGCGCGCCGTCGTCAAGCCGCGTACCGGGTGCGAGCCAGATCGCGGCGTCGTTGACGGCGCGATCACCAGTGAGTTCGATGTAGCGCGCGAGCTGAATAACGGCAGCGCCGTTTTGCCGTGCGTAATCGCGATAAATACCTGCGATGGTAAAAGGGCGCAGCGCGCCGCCGATAGGCAGATTCACTTGAGCGCCGATGCGCCAGCCGTGCAGATCCGCGGCCACTTCCGACACCCACAGCGGCGGCGGCTCGTTGTCCTTCGGCGTATATCCATCGCCTATCAATGGCATACCTTCATCGGGCTTGGCGAGATCAACCGTGCGCGCGAGCAATGTCAGCGGCGGCAGGCCCGTGCGCACAAGCAGGGTCTGCGTGCGCTGGAACTCGGCGCGCGCGACACCGGGTGTTGCGGCGAGGCGCGCTTGTTCATCAACCGTGAAGTGGCCGGTCTCGCCGGTGCGCGCGGCGCGCAGATACAAATCGGCCGGCAGCACTTGCGTCAACCACGCATCGAGCGACTGGCGAAACGAATGCACAAGGATCAGCATCGAGCCCATCAGGCTCACGCTGATGACAATCGCGGCGATGCTGATCGCGGCCTGGCGTGGCGTGGCCTTGAGTTGCGCGAACGCCAGCGCAGCCGGCACGGCGCGCGGCAGCGGCAGGCGCGCGAGCACGGCGGCCGCGAGTTGCGGCATGAGCAGGATGCCGCCGAGCAAAATGCAGGCGATGGCGGCGTAGCCGGGCAGCGGTAGGCCATTGACCGGCGGCACGAAAGTGAGCGCGCCGCCCAGCACGATCAACGCAAACGCCCAGCCGTTGTTGCGCAAGGAATGCTGGGGCTGCAACGCATCTTCCGCGTCGCCGGCCTTTAGTGCCAGCGCGGGCGCGCGGCGCGCCGCTTCCCATGCAGGGATCGCCGCGCCCGCCGCCGCAAATGCCACGCCCAGCGCGAATAACGCGGCAAGCGCGCTCCAATCCACGCTTAAGCTTGCCGACAGGCCGCGAAAATATCCCGCGCCCAGATCGGCGCCCATGAATTTCAATGCGGCGTTTGCCATCACCCAGCCCAGCGCGACACCGAGCGCCGACCCCACCATGCCGATCAACACGCCCTCGACAATCAGCCGCGCGGCGAGGCCCGCGCGCGAAATGCCGATCACGCGCAGCAGCGCGAACTGCGTGCGCCGCCGCAAGAGTGCCAGCACCTGCGAGGAAAACACCAGAAACGCGCCGGTGAACAGCGCCACCAGCGCCAGCATGTCCAGGTTGAGGCGATACGCGCGCGTGAAGCTCGCGTTGGCGGCGGATTCGGACTGGGGTGTTTCAGCCTGCACGCCGGCGGGCAGCAGCGCCGCCAACTCGCGCTTGAAGCTCTCGGCATTGACGCCGGGTCTCAGTTTGAGATCGATGCGATTGAGTTGCCCGAGCCGCGCAAGACGCCACTGCGCGGCGGCGATGTCCATCACCGCTAAACGCTGCCGGTACGCCCCTTGCGGCAGCAGCCCCGCCACCCGCAGCGCCACGGTTTGCGTGCCGACTTTCAGGCGCAAGGTATCGCCGGGTTTTATCGTGAGCCACTCCGCCGCGGCAGGGCTCAGCATCACCGCGTCTTCGTCGAACAGATCGCGGTCGCTGCTGCCCGGCTCCGGCAGCAACGAAGGCTGCACCTGAATCGCGCGCAGAGGATCGAGGCCGAGAATTTTCAGCGTGTCTTTTCTGTCGTCGAGCGAGGCCTCGACTTCGAGCATCGGATTCGCGGCGGCCACTTGTGGCAGGCGAGCAAGTTTTGGATACAGCGCTTCGTCGAAGCCCGCGCGTGCGCCGCGCACCACGAGATCGGCCTCGCCCGCAAGCTGGCGCGCCGCGAGTTCGAATTCGTTCGCCGCGCTGGCATTGATGAGATGCACTGCGACGCCGAGTGCCACGCCTAGCGCGATGGCGATCAACGCCAGCAGACTGCGCGCCGGATGTTCCAGCAGCGGCCCGGTGACCAGCGCGCGCAGCAGCACAAATCGCATGGCGCCGTGCGTCGCCGCCGTGCTCACGCGCTTGCGTCCTTGCGCCGCAGACCGTCGCCGCTCAGTACGTAAATCTGATCGGCGGTGGCGGCGGCGCGCGCCGAGTGTGTGACGAGGATGCCCGAGCCGCCGGCGCGCTTGACGGTGTCGCGCAGCAGTGTCGCGATTTCATTCGCGGTTTCCGGATCAAGATTGCCCGTCGGCTCGTCGGCGAGTATCAGACTCGGCTTCAAGATCAGCGCACGAGTAATGGCAATGCGCTGCATCTCGCCGCCCGAGAGCGTGCGCGGATAATCCGCGGCGCGCGCGGCGAGGCCGACCGCATCGAGCATGTCGTGTGCGCGTGTCGCGGATTCTGTTGGCGCAATATTGTTTAGCGCCAGCGGCAAGGCCACGTTTTGCGCCACCGTCAGATGCGGCAGCAGATGAAACGCCTGAAACACGAAGCCCATGCGCGTGCGCCGCAGACGCGTGCGGCCGTTGTCGTCAAGCGTGGTGGGTTGGCACTGGCGATGCTGTAGGCGCGCAACAGCGGCCGGCCTTCGACCGGCAGGCCGATCATCAGGAAATGGCCGTTCTCGAAGCGCAGGTTGG
>CAMDLH010000294.1 GCA_945901405.1 Bordetella parapertussis
GGGTGGGCAAAGCGCAGCGTGCCTACGCGAACGTCAACTGGGGAATTTGCCGCAAAATTTAGACGAATAAAATTCGCCTGCGTCTGCGGTTCGTAACGTATGGTTGGTGGGCACGCCGCGCTTTGCCCACCCTACGCTTGCTACACCTCACACGTAAGCTGCCGCACCAGCTCCGCGCAATGCTCGCGGCTGATTCTGCCTAGTTCTTCCGCGCTCAGGTAATAAACCGGATGCGGCAGTTCGATGCACGGGTGCCCTGGCATGCCCTTGCCCTTGAACTGCACTTCGAGCGCGTTGCGGAAGGCGGAGGTGATGACGACGGTGGAGGGTATCCCGCGTTTTTCGAATTCGACGGCGTTGTGCACACTGCACACGGTGCAGGAGCCTCATCCACCGAGCGCGCAAATGACTACATCGCATTTGCGCGCCATCTCCTCGATTGTTTCCAGCGGCGCTGGCTTGGAATAATGGATGCCGCGGCGGCTCAGCACATCCTTCGCGCCGTATTTCGACATGAGCTCGTCGCCCAGCGCTTCGAGCACGATGTCGGTCTGCTCCTTGGTGTTATCGTAAAGGCCGATGATCTTGCCCGACAAACTGGACGGGCGCGGCGCGAGCCGCACCGATTTGGTCGATGCGACGGATGGATCGATGAATGTGATGCTCATGAGTTGGCTCCTTTGTCGAATCGTTAAACTTCGTATTTCACCGTGACGCCGCGCGTAGTTTCGTTCCAGCCGTGCATCACCGCGGTGGTCGCGCCCGGCCTGCCGCCGGCGACGATGAGAAACAGCCGGCTCGGCTCTTGTATCGTCGGTATCCAGCAGTTGTCGTCGTCGGGATCAACCTTGGTGACGTAACGATTGAGCCGCTCGATGCGCCACAACCCGCCGCGCTTGGTGTCGCCCACGCGTTTGCCGGCTTTTTCGATCAGCAGTTTGTGCACATCGCTTTTCGACATGCCGGCCTTGGCGAAGTTATCCGCGATGTCGGGCGCGAGCGCCACCACCATGTCAGTTGCGCGATAGGCATTCATGCCGCCGAAGCTCGACATGCTGTCCGTGGTTGAAACATGCAGCCGCTGCGGATCGTCATTGGCGTCGTCGTGCACCAGTTGCGGGCTGTCGCACTGCACCGCCGTGATCACGTTGTCCTCGGCCTTGAAGCCACGCGTCACCGACAACGGCTCCCACGGGTTTTCCGCGTCGTTCTCTGATATGCAATACGCGTAGCGGATCGCCGCGCCAAAACAACTGAACGACGCCGACGGATAACCGCCGCCGACGTTATACAGAATCAGCCGCACCGTGCGCCCGATGGTGGTGTTGGCGCGAAAGCCGGGGCCGAAACAGCCGCGCCCGCCGTTGATGCCGATTTGTCTCGCGTACGGGCCGTTGACGATCAGCAAGGGCGCCGCGCCATGGATCGTCGTCTGCACGCCGTGCATGTTGAGTTTTTCTTCGAGCACGGCCTGCATCGCGCCGATGATCACCGGCATGTACTCGGGCTTCGCACCCGCCATCACCGCGTGTTCGGCGATGCGGCGCACGGTTAGCGCCTCGAAATTCGGCGGCACCAGGCCGATCTGTTCATTGGCGTCACGGCGTGTGCCTTTCAGCATCGTGGCGACAAGCTCCTCGGTCGGCGGAATCACCGGCATGCCGTCCGACCACGGCTTACCGTAAAAATATTCGATGGCGTCGTGCACCGACGCCGTTGTTACCGTGGTTGACATCGCTCCTCCTTTATAACTAATCCGCTCTCGCCCCGGACGCCTTCACCACGCGCGCCCAGCGCGTGAATTCCCGTTCGATATCGCGCGTGTATTCCGCAGGCGTACCGCCCACCAGACCCGCGCCCTGCCCTTCCAGCCGCTCGCGCACTTCGGGCAAATTCAGCACGCGCACGGTGTCCGCGTGCAGCTTGCGCACGATATCGGCGGGCGTCTTCGCGGCAGTCACCACGCCGTAGGTGACAGCCGCTTCGTAACCGGCGACTCCCGCCTCGATCGCGGTAGGCACGTCGGGAAATATCTTCGCGCGTTTGGTGCTGCTTACCGCGAGCGCACGCACGCGGCCCGCGCGCACATGCGGCGCCGCCGGCGGCAAACTCGAAAAATACATCGCCACCTGGCCCGCAAGCAAATCAACAAACGCCGGACCCGCGCCCTTGTACGGCACGTGCAAGAGCTTGATACCCGCGGCCTGCGCCAGTTGCTCGGCGGCAAGATGCGTCGCGGCACCGTTGCCGCCGGAAGCAAAGGTAAGCGTGCCGGGCTTCGCCTTCGCAAGCGCGATCATGTCGCCGAGCGAGCGCACCTGCACATCGGGATGCAGCACGATCACAAATGCGGAAGACGCAATCAGCGTGACCGGCGCGAAATCACGCAGCGGGTCGTAGGCGATCTTGCGATAGAGGCTGGGCGCGATCAGGTTCGCCGAATTGAGCATGAACAAAGTGTAGCCGTCCGGCGCCGCGCGCGCCGCAAGCTCGCCCGCGATATTACCGCCCGCGCCGCCGCGGTTATCGACCACCACCTGCTGCCCCCACGACTCCGAAAGTTTCGCGCCGACGGCGCGCGCGATGATGTCGTTACCGCCGCCGGGCGCGAACGGCACGATGAAACGCAGCGGGCGGTTGGGGTAGGCGCCTGAACTTTGTTGCGCAATTGCCAGAGGGATGGCGCTTGCAGCCATCACACACGCGCAGACAATGTGAACAATACTTTGCAATGCATCGACTCCAGCAAACCATTCAACGTGGCAGGCTATTCCGCCGCACTCCTGACGTCAAACAATCCCCTACCGGCCAGAATGCCCCACATAAAATATTGTTAATAAACAAATACTTACATAGATATAAGCTGTGCCATATTAGCTGTGAAACATAAGCTGTGGAAGTCGAGACTTGCTCTGACAGCCAGTGTCGGATCACACCTCGGGAGACAGGCTGCTACCGGCCACAATGATAGATTGCCCAGCGATTCTGCCAAGGCAATTGTCCGGTAGACCGGCTCATCGCCGCTTGAATCGTGGGCGCGTGGAGTAGCATTGGAATCCATGGCGACTTGTGTGCACAACCGAGTTTAATTATCAGGGAGATCCCATGCGTAAAGGAAAGCTGCAAATCATCGTATCGCTGCTTGCGATCGCGGCCGCAGGCCCGGCAGCTGCGCAAACGCAAATGACCACCAACCCGATTCCGGCTCTGATCGAGAAGCGGGGACTGGCGGTTGAGATCGTCGAGCTCACACGCCTACCGGATACACGCGGGATTCGCCCCGCCGATCAGGACGTTAAACCAGCCGGCTGGGCGCGGATCAACTACGTGCGGGACCTTCCCGACGGCCGCCGCTTCGCCAACGACTCGCGCGGTTTCTTGTACCTGATCGGCGCGAACGCCCAGCCGCAGGTGTACGCAAACGTGGCGGAGACGTTTCCGCGCGCAGTCTACAACCGGCTGAGCAGCGGATTCATCGCGTTTACCTTCCACCCGGAATTCGCGCGCAACGGCCTGTTCTACACCATCCACGCCGAGCACGGACCAGGCAACGAGGCAAAGCCCGACTTCATTCCGCCCGGCTACGGATTGAAGGACGTGACCTACCACAACATCGTCACCGAGTGGCGCGCGACGAATCCGGCCGCCAACGTGTTTGCGGGCAGCCGGCGCGAACTTTTGCGCACGGCGCACGTGGTCGCGAACCTGACGCATCCCCTGAGTGCCGTCGAGTTCAACCCGACGGCGCGGCCTGGGGCTGCGGACTACGGTCTCCTCTACATCAGTGGCAGCGATCACGGCTTCAGCAATGGCGGTGGACCGAACCAGAACAATCCGGCTCAGACCCAGCGTATCGATTCGGTCATCACTGCCATTCTTCGAATCGACCCGCGCAGTCCGTCGGTCACGAACGGCGTGAGAGGCCTCGGTGACTACACGATTCCAAAAGCCAACAAATTTGCGTCAGACCCGAATGCGCTGGGCGAAATCTACGCCTACGGATTCCGCAACGCCCATCGGATATCCTGGGACAGGGACGGGACCCTCTTCGCCAACGACATTGGGATGAACCACATCGAAGAGATCAATATCGTCAACAACGGTGGGAACTACGGCTGGATGCGGCTTGAAGGATACTGGGTAGCTGGCCGCTGGCGTGGTGGTGCGCTGAACGAAATCCATCCGCTGTCCGACGAGATCCTGGACGGGCGCCAGAAGGACGGATTCACGTACCCGGTCGCGATGTACGACCACGACGAGGGGCGGGCGATCAGCAGCGGGTTCGCGTATCACGGCAAGATCGCAGCGTTGCGCGGTAAGTATGTCTTTGGCGACATCAATAATGGCCGCATCCTCGCGGCCGACCTCGCCGAGATGAAGAAGGCCGACGACGGAATCCCGCGCACCGTGGCGATGATCGAAGAAGTTCAGCTCTACGCGCGCAATGCCGGCGGCAACAGAGTGGCTGTGTCGTTTCAGGATCTTGTCAATCAGAAAATGGACGCCAAGATCGCCCGCGCCGATCTCTTCATCAGCCAGAGCCGCGACGGCGAGCTGCTTATCACGTCGCGACAAGACGGGACCATCCGGATGCTCGTTCCAGATTCTACGGCTTCCGGAATAGCACCAAGCACGCGCTGACTGTTAACGGGCGGCAAGACTCGCCAAACCCCGTATACCTCGATTATTTCCGGACTATGCTATTGTCGCAATCAATTGCCGCCTGTTGCGGGCGCCCGGAATGCGTTTCATGCGGGACTCGCTGGTGCGCAAAACCGGCATGGACAAACACAATCTTTGGGCATTTCTTAATCCTTTCCAGTATAGAAAATCCGCTTTTTCTCTCACTGAATCTGGATTAGTTTTATCACGCCGGTCTCATTCCAGTCGCGATCAAAGCTGCGCCACCCGAATGTCCGGTTTTTAGCAGCGCCAAGGACAGATCTGGGTCGGGAGCACGCATTCGTCGTCCTAG
Source organism: Bordetella parapertussis (assembly GCA_945901405.1). Taxonomy (GTDB): domain Bacteria; phylum Pseudomonadota; class Gammaproteobacteria; order Burkholderiales; family SG8-41; genus CAMDLH01. The sequence continues at coordinate 4,976 of CAMDLH010000294.1, forward strand.
CCCTACTTTCGCAAATTGGAGTGGGTGCTGGAAGCTGTTGGAGGCGGTAAGCCCGGTAAATTACTGATATTGCTTGATTTCTGGCCTTCGATATGCTACATGAAATAATATGCATGTATTCGAGAGAGAAGTCAACGGTCATCG
>CAMDLH010000295.1 GCA_945901405.1 Bordetella parapertussis
GCCATGATCACCTCCGTCAAGAGTTGCACAAAGATCATGGCCATTATAGCCTAATCTGTAACTATATTAATGGAACGAACTACTAGGCCATGTCCTTGCGGTTAAGCAGTTCCACGCTGACGCCATCGGGCGCCTTGACGAACGCGATGCGCGTGGTGGGGTTGAAATCGGTCGGTTCCAGGCTGAATTCCACGCCCTTTGCCTTGAGGCCCGCGCAAAAGCCGTCGAAATCCTGCTTGATACGCACGCCGAAGTGATCCACACCCCACTCCAGGCTGGATTTGCCGCCGACCGCTTCGCCGGGGCGCTGGCCGCGTATGAGGATCATGGCGCCGCCGCCGATTTCCACATACACCTGCGGCGCGCCCTTCACCGTCATGTTGCGCGCGATGCTCGCGCCGAATTTATCCACGTACCAATTGGCGGCGGAAACCGCATCCTTGCTGATGAGATGCACGTGGTCGAAACCGATGCTTTGATTGGGCATGAAAATCTCTCCTGGATTGAATGAAGACAGCGGGCGCCGCGAGCGGGAAATTGTAATCCCAAAGCATCGCGGCAGCCATGGTATGTTTCAGTCATGCATGCGCGCACCCACACGATTACCCTGACCAATGCACGCGCGCCGCTGCGCCTCGTGCTCGACACCAATGTGTGGCTCGACTGGCTGGTGTTTGCCGACGCAAGCGTCGCACCGATTCAAAAATGCGTGACGCGCGGCACGGCGCTGGTGTTCATGTCGCGCGCGTGCGAAGCCGAACTCATACGCGTGCTTGGTTACAAGCTGTCGCAACACAGCTTAAGCGACGACGCACAGGCCGCGGCACTATCACAATGCCGCGCGGTTGCGCGCAATGTCGCAGAGTGCATCGACCCGCACGACATCGCCGTGTTGCCCAAATGCGCAGACCCCGACGATCAGATGTTTCTCGAACTCGCGCGCGACTGCCGCGCCGATGTGCTGATCACCAAGGATCGCGATCTTCTGGCACTCGCCACGCGCAAGGTGAAGCCGCTGCCGTTTCGCATACTCACGCCGGGCGAGTTCGCACGCGACGCGCTGTTTGCCGCGGTCATCGGGTAAACTCGTTTTAGGCTCTCATTGGCGCATCAAAAATAATCATTTAAAAACAAATACTTACAAAGATATTCAAAATGCCTGAAATCAAGATCATGGCCACCGCCGCATTCAAGGAAGCGTACATCGAACTGGTACCGCAATTCGAGCGCGCGAGCGGCCACGGCATCGTCACCACTTGGGCCAGCACCAACGAAATCGTCGCGCGCGTCGAGGCGGGCGAAGCCACCGATCTGGCGGTGATGTCCGCCAACGCGATTGACGAACTCATCAATGCGGGCAAATTCGCAAAAGGCAGCCGCGCCGATGTCGCGACATCCTGGGTCGCCGCCGCCGTGCGCAAAGGCGCGCCCAAGCCCGACATCAGTTCGGCGGACGCATTCAAGCGCGCCATGCTTGCTGCCAAATCCATCGCCTACTCCACCGGCCCCAGTGGCGTATATCTCATCGGCCTCTTCAAGCGCATGGGCATTTCGGAACAGTTGGCCGTAAAATCAATGCAAGTCAAGGGCGAACCCATCGGCGCGGTGGTCGCGCGCGGCGAGGCCGAAATCGGTTTTCAGCAAATGAGCGAACTCATGCCCGTATCCGGCATCGACATCATCGGCGGGCTATCGAAAGACATCGAGGAAATCACCGCGTTCGCCACGGGCAGACACGTGGACAGCAAGGTGGCCGACGCCGCCGGCGCGCTGACTGCGTTTTTCAAGGCGCCGGCGGCGCATGCGCTGATACGCTCGAAGGGCATGGAGCCTGCGTGAAATTCAGGGACATGGCGCCGTTCAAGCATTAAACCCATTCACATTTCAAGGAGCACACCACGTGCGCACCAACACGCTCAAACAAAAACTGAAAGAAGGCAAGGCCGTATTCGGCGCCATGATCACTTTTCCCTCGCCCGCCGCGGTGGAAATTCTCGGTTACACCGGTTTCGACTGGGTGCTCATCGACAACGAGCACGGCTCGGTCACGGTGGATACCGCCGAGGACATGATCCGCGCCGCCGAGCTGACCGGCATCGCCCCCATCGTGCGCCCGGTCGCCAATCGCGCGGATGTGATCGCGCCTTTTCTGGATCGCGGTGCGTGGGGCGTGCAAGTGCCGCATGTCAACACGCGGCAGGAGGCCGAAGCCGCAGTGTCGGCCTGCAAATATTACCCGGAGGGGCAGCGCGGCATTTACAGCCGCGGCCGGCCCGCCGAATATGGATCGAGCGGATCGACGCAAGACTATGCGGCGCAGGCCAACGCCAACACGCTGGTGTGCCTGATGCTTGAGGAGGTCGAGGCCGTCGATAATATCGACGAGATCGTGCGCGTCAAGGGCGTGGATGTGCTGTTCATCGGCTCGGGCGATCTGTCGCAGTCGATGGGCTACCCCGGACAGCAAACGCACCCGGAAGTACAGGCGGTGATGGAGAAAGGTGTGAAGCGCATCCGTGCGGCGGGCATCGTCGCCGGCGTGAGTTGCCCCGACTCGCTGATACCCAAATTCCTCGGCTTGGGCGTGCAGTATTTTCACAGCAACGTCACCAGCCTGCTGCAAACGGCAGGTGATGCGTATCTCAAGACCATGCGTAAAGCCGCGGGCGCATAACCTAGCAGAGGAGCACACCATGACATTGAGCACCACGGACCTGACCGGCATGCTGCGCAAAATGATCCTGATTCGCGAGTTCGACGAATTGGCGTTGAAGCTGCGCGAAGAGGGCAAAATTTACGGCACCGTGCATCCGTACGTCGGCCAGGAAGCCGTCGCGGTGGGCATCTGTGCCAATCTGACAAACGCCGACCGCGTGACCAGCACGCATCGCGGGCATGGCCATTGCATCGCCAAGGGTGCGGACATCAATCGCATGATGGCCGAGCTGTTCGGCCGCGTGGATGGTTACTGCAAGGGCAAAGGCGGCTCGATGCACATCGCCGACTTCGCGGTGGGCATGCTGGGCGCGAACGGCATTGTCGGCGGCGGGCTGCCGCTGGCGACGGGCGCGGCGTTGGCCGCGCAGCTTGATGGCAAGGGCAAAGTCGCGGTGTGTTTCTTTGGTGATGGCGCGGTGGCCGAGGGTGAGTTTCACGAGGCGATGAACATCAGCTCGGTATGGAAGCTGCCGATTGTATTTGTGTGCGAGAACAATCAGTATGCCGCCAACAATGCAGTCGCGGTGCAGCACCGCAATATCGATCTGGCGGTGCATGCCGCAAGTTACGGCATGCCGGGGCTAACCATCGATGGCAACGACGTGCTCGGCGTACGCGAGACCTCGCGCACCGCGATTGAGCGCGCGCGGCGCGGCGAAGGCCCGACATTGCTGGAGTGCAAGACCTACCGCTGGTACTTCCACGCGATGCGCGCCACGCGCCCGCCCGAAACGCGCCCGGCTGACGAGGTCGCCACATGGAAAGCGCGCGATCCGATTGCGCGCATGGCCACTGACCTGATCGCGCGGCGCCTCATCAGCGAATCCGATGTGGGCGGGCTGCAACGCGAGGCTCATGCCGCCCTGCAAGAGGCAGTCGCGTTCGCCGAGGCAAGTCCGTTCCCCGACCCGAAAGACATACTCGTTGACATGTACGCGGCGCAGGCTTGAGAGAAAAGGAAATGACTATGCGCGAGATTAGTTTCGCACAAGCACTGGATGAAGCCGTCGCGGAAGAAATGCGGCGCGACGAACGAGTGATCACGATAGGCACCGACTTCACCGGCAATCCAGCCAAGGAATTCGGCGAGAAGCGCGTGCGCTTCACGCCTATCTCCGAATCGGCGCTAACCGGTATGGGGCTGGGGGCCGCGGGTTGCGGCTACCGGCCCATCGTCAACTGGCGCATGGTCACGTTTTCATTCGTGGCGATGGATCAGATCGTCAATCAGGCGAGCAAGATCCGCTACATGTTCGGCGGGCAGGCGGATTTTCCGGTGACGTATCGCTGCTCGACTGGCGGCGGCATGGGACTTGCCGCGCAGCACTCGCAAAGCCCGTATTCCATGTGGATGCACGTGGCCGGGCTGAAAATTATTTTGCCCGCTACTCCCGCCGATGCCAAAGGTTTACTCAAGAGCGCGATCCGCGACAACAACCCGGTGGTCTCGTTCGAGTGCAGCCGGCTGAATGCCGTCACCGGCCCGGTGCCCGATGGCGATCACCTGGTGCCGCTGGGTGCGGCCGAGGTGAAGCGCGGCGGCAAGGACGTGACGGTAGTGGCGCTGGCCTACTACGTACAGGAAGCGCTGGCGGTGGCCGAAGCGCTGGCTACCGAAGGCATTTCGGTCGAAGTCATAGACCCGCGCACGCTGGTGCCGCTGGATGCCGCAACCATTCGTACGTCGGTGCGCAAGACAGGCCGTCTGGTTATCGTCGACGAAGCGCCGCCCATGTGCTCGGCCGCCTCCGAGATCGCGGCGCTGGTTGTCGAAGACCGCGCGACCTTCCACGCGCTCAAGGCCCCGGTCGAGCGCGTGTGCGCCGCACCCGTGCCCGTGCCGTATAGCCCGACGCTGGAAAAAGCCGCCTTGCCCGACCGTTCGAGCATCATTGCGGCGATTAGGCGCGTTATTAACGATTCCTGATATACCAATGCATCCGTAGGATGGGTTTCACCCATCCTGCGGTAAATGTTTTTTTTGAACAGCGCCTTACCAGGAGAAAACGAAAATGACCGATCAGCAAATGCTTCAAACCGGAATGAACATACGCAAGGAAATCTTCGGCTCCGATGTCGTCGAAAAACGCATGGCGGGCATGGGCGAATTCGGCGCGCCGCTGCAAAAACTCATCAACCAGTACGCCTACGGTGAAATCTGGGGCCGCGATGCGATCCCGCGCAAGATGCGCAGCCTGCTGGTGCTCGGCATGATGTGCGCCGCCAACCGCCCGCACGAATTACGCATACACTTGCGCGGCGCCATCACCAACGGCTGCACCAAGGACGAGATACGAGAAGTATTGTTGCAGGTGGCGATTTACTGCGGCATCCCGGCTTCGCTGGATGCTCACAATATTGCGATGGAGGTGTTTGCGGAGATGAAATAGC
>CAMDLH010000296.1 GCA_945901405.1 Bordetella parapertussis
TATAAAGTTGCGCCGCTCCGGCGGCGAAAAGCGCATCAGCAGATGCGAAAACCCCGGCCCGATAAAGCCGTAGCCCAGACCCACCGCGAGCGCGCCTGCCGCCAGAAAAACCGGCGCGGGGAATATCATCAAGGCCATGCCGACGGCGACACAGCCGTGGCCGAATTGATTGATGCGCGCGCCGCCATAACGGCGCGTCACATTGGAAAACAGCGTCAGCGTGACAAGCTGCCCCACGCACACCAGCGTGATGAAATAACCTATCAGCGAGGCATCGATGGCATATTCGCGCGCGACCACCGGCGCCACCGCCGGCAGCACCAGGAGCGCCATCGACGCCACGATGTGTCCGGTGAGCAGCGCGCCGACGAGGAATGTCAGCGCGGCGCCGATGGCAGGAGTGGTGCGGGCAGAGTCAGTCATCCCCCGACTTTAGCGCAAGCGCGAATGGCGCAGGGTTCGAGTGCGCGTATAGCTTGACATGCCGCGCGCGCTGGTTGAATACTCACCATGGATACGGATGCGCAGACTTCCCGCGAATTCAATTCGCACCCAGATGCGCGCCGTGTCCGGGTTCTGCTCAACTCACACAGGAGGCAGCCATGAGCGCAAGCCATTCATCCGTGCCGTCAATCAACGCCGCCGCGTTAAAGCAGGCGCTCAATTCGAGTTCACCTCCGCTGGTGATCGACGTGCGGCGCAAGCCGGCGTTTAGCGGCGCGGCCGACATGGTGACTGGCGCGCTGCGGCGCGATCCGGTGGCTGTCGACAAGTGGGGCTTGACGCTGCCCGCGTCGTCGAACGTGGTGGTCTATTGCGTGCATGGCCACGATGTCAGCCAAGGCGCGGCCAGCGCGCTGGCGGCATTCGGCATGAACGCGCAATTTCTCGAAGGCGGCATTGAGGCGTGGCGCGAGGCGGGCGGCGCGCTCGCGCCCAAGGCGGCGGGCGCATCGACGCGCTGGATCACGCGCGAGCGGCCGAAGATCGACCGCATCGCGTGTCCGTGGTTGATCCGGCGCTTTGTCGATCCGGAGGCGGAGTTTTTATATGTGCCGACCGCCGACGTGCGCCGCATTGCCGCCGAGCGCAATGCCGTGCCGTATGATGTCGCCGATGTGCGGTTCACGCACGTGGGTGACGCGTGCAGCTTTGATGCGTTTATCAAGGCCTATCGCTTGAACGATCCGGCGCTCGATACGCTGGCAACCATCGTGCGTGGCGCGGATACCGGCAAGCTGGATATCGCGCCGCAAGCCGCGGGCCTGCTGGCGATTTCACAGGGCCTGTCGCGGCTTTACGCCAACGATCTTGAGATGCTCGAACACGGCATGGTCATGTACGACGCGCTGCACGCGTGGTGCAGGCAAGGCAAGGACGAGACGCACATCTGGAATCCGCAAGCAAATATATAAATAATCGTTTAAAAACAAATACTTATGTATCACACCATGCGGCGGCAAAGTTGCCAGTAAAATAGCTGTCTGCGCGCAGACCGTTCGCGCCGAACGCGTATCGAACCACACACGAAAGGAGTCACACACATGATGTCGCCCGATGAGTTAAACAAACTGATGCCCGCCGAGTCGCTCAAATTCCGCTCGCCGATTCCAACCCAGCCGGTGTCGAGCGACGAATTCGTGCCCGGCCCGCAATCCGCCAAGCAGCGCGAGTTCGAGGCGCGGGTCAAACAGATCGGCAGCGAGCTGGCGAAAAAGCAGGGCGTGTCGCGCCGCGTGTTTTTCCAAAGCGCCGCTGGCATGGCCGCGGCGTTCGTGGCGATGAACGAAACTTTCGGCCCGCTGTATGCGGTGAGCCAGGCCGAGGCGGCGACTCCGGAGATGGCCGACGAGCGCGCAAAGGCGTTGAAGAGCCAATTCATCATGGACATGCACACGCACTTTTTGCGCGACGACACGCGGCTGGAAAACTTCGTGCGCTCGCGCGAGGCGGTGGGCAAGGCGGCGTGGAACCCCGCGCTGGTGGGCAAGCCGCAGACGCTGGACGATCTGAAGTTCGCCAACTACTTCAAGGAAATTTACCTCGACAGCGACACCAAGGTGGCGCTGATTTCAGGCTCCGGTTCGGAAGAGCCGCGCGACTGGTTTCTCACCAACGAAATGAAAGCAGGCGCGCGCGCCGACGTCAACAAAAAAGCTGGCGCCAAGCGCATGTTCTCGCACGCCATCTTCATGCCCGGCACGCCGGGCTGGCTGGAGAAGGCCGACCGCGATTACGAAACCAACAAGCCCGATTCGTTCAAGGGCTACACCGTCGGCGACAACACCAACAAGCAATTGTCGAAACACCCGTGGCACTTGGACGACGAGAAACTGCTGTATCCGTTCTACGAGCGGCTGGTGAAATGGAGCAAGACCACGCCCAGTCTTGCCAACGTGTGCATACACAAAGGGCTGTATCCGCCCTCGACCGCCAAACAGTTCCCGCATCTGTTGCAGCATGCCGACGTGCGCGACGTGGCCAAGGCGGCGAAGGATTTCCCGCAACTGAACTTCGTGATTTATCACTCGGCGTTTCGCTACACCGGCGGCGCGCACATGATCGGATGGGAGCAATTCGAGAAAACCGGGCGCATCGATTGGGTCACGGATCTGGCGGATATTCCCGCCAAGTACGGCGTGAAGAACGTCTACGGCGATCTCGGTCAAATCTTCGCGCAAAGCACCGTCGCCGAGCCGCGTCTGTGCGCCGCGATGATGGGCCAGCTCGTCAAGGGCCTGGGCGCCGACCACGTGGTGTGGGGCTCTGACGCGATCTGGACCGGCGCGCCGCAATGGCAGATCGAGGCGTTGCGCCGTCTTGAAATCCCCGAAGACATGCAAAAGAAACACGGCTTCGCACCACTGGGCGCGGCCGACGGCCCCGTCAAGAAAGCCATCTTCGGCGAGAACTCCGCGCGGTTATACAACTTCACGGCGAAGCAACGCGCCGCGCTGGATAACGACCGCGTTGCGCAGGCCAAGGACACCTACGACAAATACGGCGATGGCCGCACCAACCTGCGTTACGGCTATGTGAGCAAACCGGCGGCGTAGGCGCGCGGGCTGGTTGTAAAATGGCGTCACACGTGGTGACGCCATTTTTTTTGAAAGCATTAACCCCTTTTTGACACGGATTTACGCAGATGAACGCGGATTACCAATGGAAAATCCGCGTTAATCTGCATCGAAGGTTTTTAAGGATCAAACGGAAAAGACCATGACCCGCCGCTACGACGCAAAAAAATTCACCAACGCGCACTTGAGAGCCACCGCGGAAAAATGCAAGAACTGGGGCAAGTGGGGCCCGGACGATCAAGTCGGCACGCTGAACTACGTCACGCCGCAAAACATCATCGACGCTTCGCGCCTGGTGAAAAAAGGCAAAGTATTTTCGCTGGGCCTTAACTTCGACCGCACCGGCCCGCAGCGCGGCCTGTGGGGCAATCGCTTCAACCCGATCCACACCATGCTTGCCACCGGCACCGATGCCGTCGCCGGCAATCAGGACAAAGGCGGCTTGAGATACGCCGACGACATGGTGTCGCTGCCGCTGCAATGCGGCACGCAGTGGGACGCGCTCGGCCACATTTTTTACGACGATAAAATGTGGAACGGCTACGACGCCAAACTCGTCGATACCAACGGCGCGCAAAAAAACGGCATTCACAAGACGCGCGACAAGATGGCCGGCCGCGGCGTGCTGCTGGATATGGCACGGCATCTGGGCAAGGAATACCTCGAAGACGGCGACGCCATCACCAATGACGATCTCGACGCCTGCGCCAAGGCGCAAGGCGTTGAAATCAGGCGCGGCGATTTTGTCATCGTGCGCACCGGGCAAATGGAGCAACGGTTAAAAGCCGGCGAGTGGGGTGGCTACGCCGGCGGCGACGCGCCGGGCCTCGCCTTTGAGACAGCGGAGTGGATCCACAAAAAAGAAATTGCCGCCATCTGCACCGACACCTGGGGCTGCGAAGTGCGCCCCAACGAAACCGACGACGCTACCCAACCGTGGCACTGGGTGGTGATCCCGATGATCGGCATCACCATGGGTGAGATTTTTTACCTCAAGGATTTGGCTGACGATTGCGCGGCGGATAAGGTCTACGAATTTTTCTTCTGCGGCCCGCCGCTGCCGATCACGCGCGCGGTGGGGTCGCCTATTAATCCGCAGGCGATTAAGTAATTGCTCGACGAAATGGACAAGCACACGGCAAAACGTATCAGCGATCTTTTGCTCGAAGCAAGTGGGTGCCTCGATGAATCAGTTGCAATAGTCGAAGAAAATTGTTCTGCGACTGAATTCGTAGCATATCGTGAATCGATCAGTAAGATTATGGCCGCCCTTTGGATTGAAAGCCTGAAGCCGCTTTACGCTGAGCATCCTGACCTGGAGCCTGACGAAGTAAAGAACTTGTAGAGCGCAATCTTCAATTGCGCCGGATGGCTTGCACATACCGAATCATTTGCCACAATGCGCCCGAACCTGCATACCGCACATCAGAATTAACCATGAACAAGTCACTCCGTCCAGCAATTCTGACCGTGATTCCAGCAGTTTGTTTGCTCATTTCAGGGCAATCGGCGGCCCAAACATACCCAACCAAACCAGTGCGCATAGTCACCGGCGGCGCGGGCAACACCGCTGACATCACTGGTCGTTATCTGGGGCAACGCCTCACTGAAAAATGGGGCAAGTCGGTGGTGATCGAAAATCGCGCCGGGCTTGCGCATGTGGCGGCGGAGATCACCGCGCGGGCGCAGCCAGATGGCTACACGCTGTGCATGGGCGAATTCAGCACGCATGTTTCCGCGCCCAGCCTATACAAGCAGTTGCCTTACGATCCGGTCAGGGATTTCACGCCGATCACGATGGTGATGAGGGCGCCGCTGTTGTTCGTGGCGCACCCGTCCATACCCGTGGCCAACCTGCGTGAATTCGTGACTCACGCGAAAAAGCGTCCGGGCGATATCAAGTACGCCACGCAGTCGCTGCGCAGCGCGGGCAATCTGACGATGAAGTTTTTTATTCACGCCGCCGGGATCGACATGCTGCACATCCCGTACAAGCGTTCGGCGGA
>CAMDLH010000297.1 GCA_945901405.1 Bordetella parapertussis
CGGCGATCATGGATTGCCCGGTGTTCGGCGGCAGGCTGGTCAGTTTTGACCAGAGCAAGATCGCCAACATGCCCGGCAAGCCGCGGGCGCTGCGCGTGAACGAAACCACCGTCGCGGTGGTGGCGGATACCTGGTGGCGCGCGAAAAAAGCGCTCGATGCGCTGCCCAAGGTGTGGGACGAAGGCCCCAACGCCAAAGTGTCACAGGCATCGATATTGAAGCACGTGAGCACCGGTCTTACTTCGGACGACGCCTTTGCCGACATCAACGACGGCGACGCATTAAAAGCCATCGCGGGCGCGGCCAAGAAAGTCGAGGCGGTGTATACCTCGCCGTTCGTGCCGCATGCCTGCATGGAGCCGATGAACGCCACCGTGCGCCTGACCGCCGACAAGGCGGAATGCTGGGTCGCCACGCAAAACGCCGAAGCCTCAATGGCCACGTTGTCGCAGACCTCGGGTATACCGTTGTCGCAGTGCGAGGTTTATAAAATGGATCTCGGCGGCGGCTTCGGCCGGCGCGGCGGCAATCAGGATTTCACGCGTCAGGCGACGCTGATCGCCAAGCAATTGCCGCTGGGCACGCCGGTAAAAATGTTGTGGACGCGCGAGGAAGATCTTGCGCATGATTTTTACCGCCCGATCCAGCAGGCGAAACTGACTGCCGGTCTCGATGCCAACGGCAATCTCACCGCGCTGCATATCCGGGTCGCGGGTCAATCGATCAACGCATTCGCCAATCCGGCCGCGATCAAGGACGGCCGCGACGTGCGCCAGTTGCAAGGCTTGTGGAAGGCGCCCGGCGACGCGCAGCTCGGCTACTCGCCGGCGAACCTGCGTACCGAATACGCCATGCGCAACACGCATGTGCCGGTCGGTCCGTGGCGCGGCGTCAACACCAATCAAAACGGCTACTTCCTTGAATGCTTCATGGACGAAGCGGCGAAGGCGGCGGGCAAGGATCCGCTGGAGTTTCGCCGTGCCTTGCTGCAAAAACACCCGAAGCATCTGGCGGTGCTCAATGCCGCGGCCGTGAAAGCAGGCTGGGGCACGGCGTTGCCGGCAGGGCGCTTCCGCGGCATTGCGCAGTTCATGGGTTACGGCAGCTACTCGGCGGCGGTGGCCGAGGTGTCCGTCAGCGCAAAAGGCGACGTGAAAGTGCATCGCATGGTGCTCTCGACCAACTGCGGCCACGCGGTCAGCCTAGAGCAGATCGCCACACAAGTGCAGGGCGGCGTGGTCTACGGCATGAGCACATTGCTCAGCCAATGTTCGGTCGCCAATGGCCGCATCGTCGAGACCAACTTTCACACGCTGCACATGCCGAAGATCGTGCACATGCCCAAGGTCGAAACGGTGATCGCGCCGACCTTCGATTTCTGGGGCGGCGTGGGCGAGCCGACGATATGCGTGGTGGTGCCGTCGATATTGAACGCGGTGTACGCGGCTACCGGCAAGCCGGTGCGCAGCCTCCCGCTGGAAGGCGGATTGCGGCTCGTGTAACCGGGTGATTCAGCGGTAACAAAAAGGCCGGCACATCGCCGGCCTTTTCTTTTACGTGATTTGGGATTCAATTGACTTTATACCTGCTCATAGCCTTGGCGTTTCTGACCCATATCGGCTTCGCCGGCAGCCGCCTGGCGGTACCGCTGTTCGCCGTCGATCAGGGCGCGGGGCCGTTCGTGGTCGGCACCATAGTCTCGCTTTATGCGGCGCTGCCCGCCGTGCTGGCGCTGCCCGCGGGGCGCATGGCCGACCGCGTGGGATTCAAGCTGCCGCTGCTCTTTGGCACCAGTGGTATTTTTATCGCGCTGCTGCTGCCGTGGCTGTTTCCATTGGTCACGATTCTCTATTTCACCGCGACGCTGCTGGGCGTGTCGTTCATGATCTTTCAGTTGTCCACGCAAACACTGGTCGGCGCGACATCGAAGCCCGCCGAGCGCTCGCGCAATTACAGCCTGCTGAGCCTTGGCTACGCATCGGCGAATTTCGGCGGCCCGCTGATCGCCGGCGTGCTGATCGACAACGTGGGGCACGCGCGCACGTTTCTGCTGATCGCGCTGCCTGTCGTGCCGGCGATCATCATGGCTGCGCTGGGTTCGCGCTGGATTCCGAACGTGCACACCAAATCCGAAGCGGTTAAAAGCGGCATGTTCGATCTGCTGCGCAGCAAGCCGCTGCGCAACACGCTGATCGCCAGCGGCATCGTGTCCTCGGCGTGGGACGTGTATCAATTTTTCATGCCGATTTACGGCCGCTCGCTGGGCATGTCGGCCACCGCCATCGGCTCGGTGCTGAGCGCATTCGCGGTGGCTATCATCGTGGTGCGCCTGGTGCTGCCGTTCGCGGTGAAGCGCGTGGGCGAAGCGCCGATGCTCACATACGCAATGTTCGTTTCGTGCGTGGCGTTTTGCCTGTTCCCTCTGTTTGGCAGTGCATGGCCCTTGGCGGCGGTGTCGTTTTTGCTGGGCATAGGCTGCGGCGTCGGCCAGCCGCTATCGATGACGCTGGTGTACAACGCCTCGCCGCCGGGCCGCGCGGGAGAAGCCACCGGCATGCGCATCACGGTGAATCAAGTCGCGCACTGCATCATCCCGCTCGTATTCGGCGGACTCGGATCGGTGGCGGGATACGCGGCGGTGTTTTATACCAATGCGAGTTTTTTGCTGGCGGGTGGGGTGATCAGTTCGCGGTATCTGACGAAGAAGACTTGAGGTTGGATCCGGCAAACCAGAACCGTAGGGCGTAATCGCCGAAGGCATTGCGCCGATCCCATGTAAAAAAATCGCGGGAAATTGCGATTGCGCTGGAGTTTTTGGATCGTAAACCCCAAGTTCGCCGGTCTGCCCCCGGCGAACTTGGGGTTAAATTCATGGCATGCCGCATAACGAACGGCGCAATGCGCTTCGCTTCGATTGCGCCCTACGGTTTCTTTTTCTGGGAAAGATTCATCACTACTCCCGCACACGCGGATTGAATATCGCCGTGTGCAAGATTTCAGCGACGGTGCGGCCATCGCAACGAATCGCCACAAACAAACGCACGAATTCATGACCCTTGCGATTCCATTTCTCCTCTGGAATCGCGCGCACTTCGTAGCTTGGGCCTACATGCAACGCTTCTAGAAAACGCATTTTGCTGGCGGCGTGTATCCATGCTGGCAACACGAAACGATTGCGCAGTACGTAGTTACCCTGGCGCTGGATGAAGCCCGGATGCAGCAGTGCCGACGCGCCTTCGCGATAGAGCGCTAGTTCATCACGGTTGTCGCTGCACCATACGCGGTTGTCTTCCAGCGTTGGCGCCCACGTCAGCGCGGGGAAGGGTTTGCCGATTTCCATCAGATCCCACGTTACTGTTGGGCGCTCGGCGTACGGTGGCGTAGGGGCGATGTCGCCGCGCGGATCTGGCGGCGCTGCCGACGCGGGCATGCTCGCCTGCATGCGCGCGAGTTCTTCGCCTTTTTCGTTGATGCAGGTGAGTTTGAATTCATTCGTGTCGCCGATAACTTCGGTATTGACCGTCAGCAGCTCGCCGTCGTATGCGGGTTTGCTGAAGCTGACATCGGCTGTGCCGCGCGTAAGCCACGCCTCGCCAAATCGCGCCACCAGTGGCTGCGTCATGTGGCTGAACACCGTGACGCCCGGCACCAGCGCGCCCTTGAAGCCGAACTTGCGCGCGACGTCGTCGCTGTGCATGCGGTTTTCGGATTGCGACGAGGGGTTGTAGGTGCGCACTTGATAGGGCGTGAAGGCTGTTTGTATGATCATGTGTAAGTATTTGTTTATAAAGGATTATTTTGTATCGCTTTGTTTCACCATGCCAAGCGCCGCGAGGCCCGCGCGCATTTCTTCGTGTTGCTCCGCCAGCGCCTTGCGGCTGCCTTCAGCGCCGGTGAAGCTATCTGTCCACTGATTTTTTTCGAGATGTGCTTTCCACTCGGCGGTGCGCACCACGCGCGCGAGAGCCGATTCCCAGTAAGCCGTTTGCGCGGCGCTCATGGCCTTGGGGCCGATGATACCGCGCAGGTTATCGATGACAACATTGATGCCTTGCTCGCGCCACGTTGGCACTTGCGCAAGCGCGCCGCTGTAACGCTGCTCCGCCGACAGACCGATGATGCGTATGCGGCCCGCAATGTGCTGTGCAGCCAGATTCGACGCGGGTGAGGCAACCACGTCAACGTGGCCGCCGAGCAACGCACTGATACCTTGCGACACCGATTGAAACACCACCGCTTTGAGCCTCTTCGAATCACCGCCCGCGGCCTGCGTGACGAGTGCCAGCGTGATGTGGCCGGGGTTGCCGAGACTGGTGCCGATGGCGGCGCTCACGTTGCCGGCGTCGGCTTTGAGCAGCGCGGCGAGGTCACGGCCATTGCGTATCGGCGATTCGGCGCGCACGGCGATGCCCACGGATTCACTGAAGAGCTGCGCCACCGCCGTCACATCACTGTAATGCATGGCGGTGCGCCCGGTGATGTGATTGGTGAGCAGATTCGCGGTGCTGATGGCAAGATGGTGGCCATCCATCGGATTTTGGTTAAGCCCGCCCCACGCCACCACGCCGCCCGATGCCGGTTTGTTGATCACCGTCATCGGCACGTCGATGATCTTTTGCTCTTGCAGCGTTTTATGCACCAGCCGCGCGAGGTTGTCGGAGCCGCCGCCGGGCGCCGACGCGGCGACGAGTTCAACGTTGCGTGCGGGTTTCCAGGTGCTTTGCCCTTGTGCGGCACCTGTGGCGGCTATCGCCGCTGCCGCCAACATTGCGTTAACAACAAACCGCATCGAATTATTTTTGGCGATCGGCGAAGGCGGGCGGATCGAACGCTGTGATACGCGGCAGTTTGCCTTTGAACAACTCCACTTCCACCAGCGCGGTGTGTGCACTGCAACCTTGCGTCAGGCGCGAGGTGCCCTTGTCGAGCGTGAGTGTCCTTGCCGCAAGCTTGTGTAGCATCGGCGGGGCGCTGGAATATTTCTTCAGTACGCGCTTCCCGCGGCCAGACGATGGCCTACGGCACGCCGTGTACCACCGGTCGCTGTGTATGAATTAGGTC
>CAMDLH010000298.1 GCA_945901405.1 Bordetella parapertussis
AGTTGGGCCTCTTCACGATGACCGAGACCCATGCGCTGGCAAGCCAATCCCGATGAGGAAACCACCGACTGGAGAGCCGTGTGCGGGAGAACCGCACGCACGGTTCGGAGGGAGGGGAGGACGAGCGTCCTTTCCTACCCCTATCATAGCACAGTAGCATTGCGGTCATTGCATGGATTCCCGCCTGCGCGGGAATGACAGTTTTGGTATGGGTTTATAGACTTGGACTGATTGACATGGACAAACAAAAGTCGCTGCAGACCGCACTCGATTACCTCGAAGAAGGTGACTGGCAAGCCGCACACAAGATCGTACAAAGCGATGATTCGCCCACTGGCTGCTGGCTGCATGGCATCGTGCATGTGCTCGAAGGTGATCTGGACAACGCGCGTTACTGGTATGGCCGCGCCCGGCGCGCATTCTCCAGTGACACGGCGAGCGAAATCGCCGCGCTTGGGAACACCCTGTAAATTCAGAAATCGATTGGAGGTCGTGATGCAATCCTTCAGATACCTCGGAGTGCGTCGGCTTATGCTGGGCATCCTCACCTGCTGCACGATGTGTGTCGCGGGCGAGGACGCCGGCGCGCAGGGCGCCGCGGCCACGCCATCGTGGACCAAGCTCGAGGACGATCTGCGCATCGCACTGCAGGGTGCTGATGCGGTGAAAATTCGCGAATTGATCGCCGCTGGTGCAAACGTCAATGCGCGCGACGTACTCGGCGGCAATGCGATGCATGTCGCGGTGAATTTTCGCGGCGACCTTGAAGTGATGAAGTTGCTTGTCGATAGGGGTGTCAACGTCAACACCGCAAGTAATGACGGTAATACGCCCCTGTTAACCGCGCTGCGTCACGCGCTCTACAAGCATGAAAGTCCCGCGCGTTTGCTCGCAGTCGTTGAGTTTTTGTTGGCGCGTGGGGCGTCTGTAAATGTCACGGGTAGCAACGGGGAAACACCGGTTCGCGCGGCGATGGATCCGGTAAACCTGCCTCTGCTCCGCTTGCTTATCAAACACGGCGCGGCGCTTCCCGATGATGGGCTGGATTGGGCTGTGTCGAACGACTACGTGGATCTCGCCAGGCTGATGATGGATCTGGTGACACCCGGCATGCTGTCGTTCAAGAGCCCTGATGGGGGAACCCTGCTGCATCGAGCCGCGGCAAAGCCGCGCATGGTGTTCGTGATGCAGTGGCTGGTGAAAAAAGGCGCTGATATCCATGCACTTGATACCGATGGCAATACGCCGTTTGGCAGCGCTGCATTCTTCGACAACATTCCCGGCATGGCGTATCTGCAAGGCCTCAAGGCGAACATGGCCACGCAGGATAATAGCGGCCACGCGCCGTTGCATCTGGCCGCCTACGGCGCGCGGCACGATGTCATGCGCTGGCTGATCGAGCGCGGCGCCGACATCAAGGCACGCGACAAAAAAGGGCACACGCCGCTCGAAATCGCCATCGATTCCCATCGATTTGCGTACTACAGCGACAGCCAGAAACAGGAACTTGTCACCATGCTGGGCGGCACGCCAGCCGACATCGCGCGCGGACGCTTCAGCAATCATCCCTTGCACGAGGCCACAAACAAGCGCGACCTTGCCGCCGTGCGGCGCCTGCTCGAAGGCGGGGCGAACCCCAATGTCAAGAGCGAGTCGGGCAACACGCCACTCTACTGGGCCATCGCATTATCCAGCGGCCTGCCGGCCACACCCGCCGAGCGCGATTTCGGCAAGCAATTATTGCCGCTGCTGATACGCCATGGCGCGGATACCACGATGCTGATGGGCGGCACTGAAAACCGCACCTACGAGCAATACGCACGTTCGTTGCGTATCGGCGACTTGCTGGAGCGCACGAAGGAGCAATACGCGCCACGTGGGGGAGCGAAGGGGCGCTGAGCGCTGGGCTTGCAACGTCGTGGAGAGCCGCCATTTCTGCACGATATGGGCTAGAATTCGCCAATGCGGATATATCTCGACAGTTGCTGCTTGCAGCGCCCGTTTGATGATCAGACGCAGCCGAGGATTAAAGTTGAGGCAGAGGCGGTATTGGCGATTCTGGCTGCGATTCAGGCGGGTGAATTGTCGATGCTGAATTCCGAGGCGCTTGAATATGAATTGAGCCGTATCCCGGACGATGTTCGTAGGAATGAAGCGATGGCGGTGTTGGCGCTGGCAAACGAGCGGCTTGAGATTGATGATGCAACGGAGAGGCTCGCGGAGCAGCTTGAACGTCTTGGGTTAAGATCAATGGATGCCGTGCATTTGGCCGCCGCTTCAACCGCGAAAGCGGATTATTTCTGCACCTGCGATGATAAATTGCTGCGTGGCAGCCTCGCGGTTTCCGGCTTGACGTGTAAGGTCGTAACCGTGTTTGCCCTAGTGTCGGAGGTTACAAAATGAGTGTACAAATTCAACCCATTGCCAGGATTACCCATCGCGCTACCAATGCCCTTATTCAGGAGCTGGGTGTAGTGGACACCATTCGCTTCCTGAATCAATTCAGGGCCGGAAGCGGCAATTACACGGCGCAGCGAGAGCAACTGTTTGAGGGCATGTCGGTCAAGGATATTATTGCCGACATCAAGGCGCGGCGAACAAAAATAGCTCAATAAGGCATTTCGGCGTCTGGCGAGTTAGACGATTTTCTTCCCACGCAACGCCGCGATTTCCTTGTCGCTCTTGCCCAGCAAGCCGCGCAACACTTTCTCCACATGCTCGCCCACCAGCGGAGGAGGCGTTTCGTAATGCAGCGGCGTGCGTGAAAATTTGATCGGATTGGCGGTGAGCGGCACTTCGCCGGCGAGCGGATGCGGCACGGTGATTTTCAGGCCGCGGTGCTTAATTTGCGGGTCGGCATAGACCTGATCGAGCCGGTTGATTGGGCCGCACGGCACGCTAACGGTTTCAAGCAGCTTGATCCACTCGGCGGTGGTTTTTGTCCTCAGCGCTTCGGCAAGGAGAGCGGTGCAAGCCTCGCGGTTGGCGATGCGCAACGCGTTGCTGGCGAAGCGCGGATCGGTGGCGGCTTCGGGTATGCCCGCGGCCACGCACAGACGCTGATACTGGCCGTCGTTGCCGGTGGCGATAATCATGTTGCCGTCGCTGGTGCGAAACGTCTGATACGGCATTACGTTCGGATGTTCGTTGCCAATGGGGCGGGGCACTTGGCCGCCGATCAGGTAATTGGCGTTCTGGTTGGCAAGCCACGCCACCGTGGTGTCGAGCAGCGCCATGTCGATATATTGCCCCAGCCCGCTTTGCGCTCGCTCGTGCAGCGCGGCTAATATGCCGACGGTGGAATACATGCCGGTCATCAGATCCGAGATCGCCACGCCGACGCGCTGCGGGCCGCCGCCGGGGCGGTCTTCGCGTTCGCCGGTCATGCTCATGATGCCGCCCATGCCCTGCACCAGATAATCGTAACCGGCGCGGTCGCTATACGGCCCGGTCTGGCCGAAGCCGGTAATTGAACAATAGATGAGTTTCGGATTCAGCTTTGACAGCGACTCGTATTCGAGCCCGTAGCGTTTCAGATCGCCGACTTTGTAATTCTCCAGCACGATGTCGGAGATTTGCGCAAGTTCGCGGATGATCTGCTGGCCTTCGGGCCTGGCGATGTCGAGCGTCAACGATTGTTTGCCGCGATTGGCGCACATGAAATACGCCGCGTCGCTGGTGTCGTTGCCGTCGCCATCCTTCACGAACGGCGGGCCCCACGCGCGCGTGTCGTCGCCCTTGCCGGGGCGCTCGATCTTGATGACTTCGGCGCCGAGGTCGGCGAGCAGTTGGCCGACCCACGGGCCGGCGAGGATGCGGCTCATGTCGAGCACGCGGATGCCCGCGAGCGGGCCATGGGCGTCACTGGATGAAGCTTGCGTCATGATTGTGTCGTCGATATAGTGTGAGCGAGCGAATTTTACCCGCGTATTGATGCCAAACCCGAGGCAAAACCTGTCGCCGCGCTTATTCTGGGTTGCGCTGTTGCTTTGTGCGTGCGTCTCTGCCTATGCACAGACGCCCGCGAGCGATATCAACGAGACTGTGGTGCGCATTCCGGTGTTCGTCGGCGGCAAGCCGAATGGTGATCAGATGTTGGGCACGGTGTTCAAGCCCGACGGCGTGGGGCCGTTTCCGTTCGTAGTGATCAATCATGGGCGCGCGAGCACGCCTGTTGAGCGCGCACGTTTGGGCCGCCAGCGTTACGTCGATGCGTCGCGCTGGCTGGTGCGGCGCGGGTTTGCGGTCTTCGTGGCGGTGCGCCGCGGCTATGGCGAAACCGGAGGCGCGGATGTCGAGTCGAGTTACAACTGCAACAATCCCTGGTTCAAGGAAGCGATGGCCGGCGGCGTGCAGAGTGTGTTGTTCGTCATCGAGTACGCCAAGTCGCAATCGTTCGCGAACAAGGATCGATTCCTCGTCATGGGTCAGTCGGTCGGCGGTTATTTGAGCGTGGGCATAGGCGCGGCGAACCCCGAGGGGCTGGTGGCGGTCATCAATTTCGCGGGCGGCCACGGCGGGCGGCCCGAACGCGATCCCGGTAATCCGTGCGCCACCGAGAAATTACGCGAGGTATTCGCGGATGCAGGCAAGGCGTCGCGCATGCCGGCCTTGTGGATCTACACCGAGAACGACAACTACTTCAGCCCCGAGCACTCGCGCGCATGGCATCAGGCGTTCACTGCGGCGGGCGGCAAGGCGGAGTTTCGATTGTTGCCGCCGTTTGCCAAGGACGGGCGCACGCTGTTTGGGCGCGGGCAAAAAATCTGGCAGCCCGTGGTGGAGGAGTTTTTGAATGGCGTGGGGTTTTGATCTGGGGAAAATTCCCGCGTCGTCATTCCGGCGCAGGCCGGAATCGTGCGCCCGTGATGGCGCCAAATCAGCACGGTGCAAGTCCGTGTCGGAGTGTGCCACAGCTCCGTAGCCGAAGGTAACTGCGCCGTTGCGTGTCAAAGCGAAACGGGGTGGGGAGCAACCGGAG
>CAMDLH010000299.1 GCA_945901405.1 Bordetella parapertussis
TCCAGAACGTGACAAAACGCGGGTTGTCAGAGCGGGAAACGAGAAAACGGCTGCAGCTGGGTGCTGAAAACGCGAAAATCAGAGGCCGCGCCATTGATACCAATGGCATATTTACAAAAATCACAGGGTTTTCGGTCGAGCACTAATTATCTTCAAGGACGCTAAATGAAATTCAGCAACTTTCTGTTCCCCGCCTCGATGGATGCCACGAAGGATCAACAAGTCATCGAGGAAACCCTGCGCGAGGCGCAATTGTGCGATCAACTCGGCATGGAGATGTTGTGGCTCGCGGAGCATCACTTCGACGGCATCTGCGCCTATGTCGATCCGGTGACCTTCGCGGCGGCGATCGCGGCGAGCACCAAGCAGATACACATCGGCTTTGCGGTGGCGCAGATGTCGCTGCATCACCCGATCCGCATGGCCGAGCAGATGTCGCTGATCGACAACATCAGCAAGGGCCGCCTGCTGGTTGGCCTGGGGCGCGGCACGGCGTATAACGTTTACGACTACCAAGGTTTCGGCATCGACCCCAAGGAATCCTACGAGCGTCTGCTCGAATCCGAAGAGATCATGATCAAGGCCTGGACCACGGAGAACTACGAGCACAAGGGCAAGTTCTGGAATCTCAAGTTGCCCCAACTGCGCCCGCGCCCGTACACCAAGCCGCATCCGGAAATCGTGCGCGCGTGCGCGAGCGAGGAAGCCATGCTCGGCATGGCGCGCGAGAAGCGTCCGTTCCTGATGAACATCCAGACCAACGAAGTCACCAAGCAGCGCATGGATTTGTATCGCAAGACGCTGCGCGAATCGGGCTGCGACGATGCGGCCGTCGCGCGCAACGTGGATAACACGTGGATATGGCGCAACATCTTCGTCGGCGAAACCGACGCCGAAGCCGAACGCATCGCCTTGCCGGCTTGGAAAACGCAGCAGGAGTTTCGCGAAGTGATGCGCAAAAAAGTTTACGCCGAGCAGGGCTTGATGCTGAAGGCCGAACCAGTGACGCCCGCGCGCAATCAAAAACAGCATTCGATACTCTGCGGCTCGCCCGACACCGTGGCCGAAGCCATCGCCGAAATCGACAAGATCGGCGTCGGCGGTTTGATCATGGTGTTCCGCATTGGGCCGATGCCGTATGAAGTCGCGGCGAACAGCATCAAACTTTTCATGCAGAAAGTTGCGCCGCAATTTCGGTGCGCCGCCGCGTGATTGCCGCAATAACGTAAGTGATTGTTTTTATTGATAATTATCACCATGAGGGAGATGTTCATGAAAAATCTATTTCAATCGCTGACGTTGATTCTGCTCACCTCGCTTGCGCCGGCGTTGTTCGCGCAAGCGTATCCCACGCGCCCGATTGAACTCGTCTCGCCCACCGGCGCTGGCGGCGGCTCCGATCTGGTTGCACGCACCGTCGCGGAAATCGTCGCAAAAGAAAAATTCCTGCCGCAACAAATCTACGTGCAAAACCGCGCGGGCGGCGGCGGTGCGGTGGGGCTCACCTACGTCGCGGGCAAACGCGGCGACCCATATGTTTTCGTGCAATCGGCGATCACCGTCGTCAGCGTGCCCATACGCACCGGGCTTGATGTGGGCGTCGACAAGTTTCAACCGCTCGGCGTCATCGGCAACGATCTCAACAGCCTCGCGGTGGCCGAAGGCTCGCCCTATCGCACACTGAAGGAATTACTCGACGCCGCGCGCGCCAAGCCCAAAACCATCAGCGTGGGCATCACTTTCCCCGGCGGCAGCGCGCACGGCATGATGCATCGGCTGCAAAAAGCGGCGGGCGTTCAATTCAATCTGGTGAGTTTCAAGAGCGGCACCGAGTCGGTCACCGCGGTGATGGGCGGCCACATCCACGCCACCGCCGAAAACCTCGGCGAAGTCATGCCGCACGTGGAGACCAAAAAACTGCGCCTGCTGGGCGTGCCCGCCGCCTCCCGCCTCGCCGGCCTGCCCGGCGTGCCGACGCTGAAGGAACAAGGCTTCGACATCCAGGCCGGCGCACTGCGAGGCTTCGTGGCGCCCGCGGGTATCCCGCGCGACGCGGCCAAAGTGCTCGAAGACATGCTCGCGAAAGTACATAAAAGCGCCGCCTGGCGCGAATACATGGCGCGCAATATGTACGAAGATGTTTACATGAACGCCGACGAACTCGGCAAGTGGCTCGCCTCGCAGCAGGTGGAGATGACGCAGTTTTTGACCGAGATGGGATTGGCGTTGAAGAAGTAAGCGTCACGCACCGGGCATCGCGGGGTTACCTTGGACGTTAGTCAATATGTGCATAGAGATCATTGCCGCCATTTCCCCCGAGGCGAAGTTACGCATATCTGCCGAACGCCTTAGCAAGCTGTCTGGCCGCGAGCAGAGATCCTTCGGATCGGGTTACAACCTGGATTCCAGCCTTCGCTGGAATGACGGGTTGGTATATTCACGACTCCGACGATGATCCGCGTCCGATGTTGAGGCGCACTCTAAGAGCGGCGCAACGCCGCCTTCTTCTCCGCATCCCGCGCGGCACAAGCTTCGGCCATCGTCAGCACCACGATGGCCCACTCATCCACCGGCACATCGATCATCTTGCCGTCCAGCGGCACGGCTGCCGTACCTGCCGCAACGCCTGCGGCAAATGCCTCGCGCACGCGGCGGTTCCACTCCACTAATTCTGGTGTTGGCGTAAACGCGGCGTTGACCGGCGCGACCCAACTTGAAAACGGACAGATCACGCCTTTCATGCCGAGATTTTTGGATCGGGTCGCGAGTGTGTGCACTTCGGTATCAGTCGCTTCACGCGGCGATACTCCTAACGCAAACACCATGCCAGCCGGCGGCACCTTGGCGGCTATGGCTTCGACGGTGACACGGCCACGCGCGTAGTCGAACGGATCGTGCCCCGCCAGCGGTGTCAATCCGAGATCGGCTGCAAGTGCGGCTTCATCGAGCGCCGCCTGCGTGATGCGCGCGCTTGAGCGGACGATGGAGCGCACGTTCCACACGCCGCGCGCGGATTCGATCATCACCATGAGTTGAATCGAGCCATCCGGAATTCCGCGTTCGCGTTCAAGCCTTGCGATGATCAGTGATGCCTGTGTCACCTCCAGCGCGGATTCGACGCGCGGCAGCATGATGCCGCGCAGGCCCGGCCATATAGAGGCTTCGAGATCGGCCTGCACGGAATCTTTGTTAATGCGCACAAAAACTTCCGCGGCGCCTTTTGCTGCCGGCGCTATTGCCGCTTTGACCAACGCGCGTGCGTCGCCATTGCCAGAGAGATCAAGCGTGACAGCGTCGGCGCTGTGGCGCCATGCATCGTTCACACGCGCCGTGTCCGCCACCGGCACCATCAGGTTGGAGCGCCGGATCAATATCGGCGCCGTCACTTCGGGAATCCGTAAAGCGTCTGCGGATTGTCCACGAGGATGCGGTTGCGCACCGCTTCGCCGGGTGCCCACGTCATCAACAGGTCGAAGAGCAGCGCGTCATCCGGCTTCACCTTCGGCCCCGGGTGCGGCCAGTCGCTGCCCCACACGCAGCGCTCGGGCGCGGCATTGACGAGAGCTTGCGCGACCGCCGTCGCATCCGCATACGCCGGCGGCCCAACGCGCGTATTCATGTAGGCGCCGGAGATTTTCACCCACGCGCGGCGCGTGTCGAGCATGCCGCGTATCACCGCGTGCGACGGATGTTTGATGCCCTCCTCCTCCGGCGGCTTGCCCAGATGATCGAACACGATCTGCGTCGGCAGCCGCCGCAGCATGTCGGCGTGCTCGACGATTTTTTCGCACGGCATGTTGAGTTGCACGTGCCAGCCGTACTCGGCGATGCGTTTGGCGAGCGGCTCTATCATGTCGATCGACACCACGGCAGTGTGCGGGTCGCCGACGGTAAAACGTATGCCTCTGATGCCGGCATTGTTGAGTTTCTTCAGTTCGGCATCGGTGACCGTGGGCCGCAACACGCCGACGCCGCGTGCGTTGCCGATGCCGAGTTCCTTGATGGCATCCGTGGTCACTGTGTTATCGGTGACATAGTGCCGTGGCGTAACGATCACCACGCGCTCGACGCCAACGCGCTTTTGCAGCAGCTTGTAGTCGGCAACCGTGCCGCCGGCCATCACGGGAGAGGACGATGCGTATTGCGCATCGTAGATGTGGATGTGGCAATCGGCGGCCTTGGCAGGGGCCGTAAGTTTGGGCGCCGCCTTGCCGGTGGAGTTGGGGACTGCTTGTTCTTTGCCTTGCATGGGTGGTCTCCGTTATCTTGCGATTTGAATTTGTGCAACCGCAAATTTTAGTTGACCCCACCCCCACCCTAACCCTCTGCTGCGCTTCAAGTGTTCCCTTGCCCCTGAAGGGGAGGGAACAAAGTTACTCCTTCCCCTTCAGGGGGAAGGCGGGGATGGGGGTGGGGGTGGGTTCAAATTAGTCACATTACTCAATTCATCCAACTACTCAATCCTGATTCCCGCCACCTTCACCAACTTGGCGTATTTTTCAATATCCTGCCTGATGAACGCGGCGAATTCCGTAGGCGTGTTGCCGATGACATCGACGCCCTGCGCGCCGAGGCGCTCGACAAAATCCGGCGCGCGCAGCACGCGCATCACTTCGCTGTTAAGCCGTGCGATCACCGCTTGTGGTGTCGCCGCCGGCGCGAACAAACCATGCCATGCGCTTTGCTCGAAGGTCGGCAGCCCCGCTTCGGCGATG
>CAMDLH010000300.1 GCA_945901405.1 Bordetella parapertussis
ACCCCTTGCTCGCGCGGCGACTTTGCCTTGTTCTGTTTCTTCACCGACACGTAGTGCGCGGCCCACAAATAACCGGGGCGTTGCAAAATCGCGGGGATGTAAGTTCCGTGCAGCCACGCGAGATAGTCATCCTTCCCGTGTTCGGGCAGGTCGTACCAGGTAATCCACAGCGCGCGATCGGTCATGCCGTGATTCACTCCGCCTTGATCCCGGCATCACGGATCACCTTGCCCAGCCGCGCCACGTCATGCGCAAACGCCTTACGAAACTCCTGCGGCGCGCTGGCGATGACTTCGCCGCCCTGACTGACAAACGTGTTGCGCACATCGGGCGTCTTGAGCACGCCGGTGATCTCGCGATGCAATAAATTGACGATGGGCTTGGGCGTGCCCGCGGGCAACAAAAATCCGTACCAGATGCTGGCTTCGTAGCCGGGCACGCCCGATTCGGCCACGGTCGGCCACTCGGGCGCGGCCTGCAAACGCTTGGCGCTGGTGACGCCGAGCACCTTGAGCCGGCCGCCCTTGATGTGCGGCTGCCCTGAAAACAAATTGGTAAAAGTCATTTGCACCTCGTTACTGAGCGCCGCCGTCAGCGCCGGCGCAACACCCTTGTAGACGATATGCGTCAAATTGATTTTCGCCATTGACTTGAGCATCTCGCCGGCGATGTGCGGCGGCCCGCCCGCGCCGGAAGAGCCGTAGTTCATCTTGCCCGGATTAGCGCGTGCATGGGCGATGAGTTCCTGCATGGTGTTTGCAGGCACGGAAGGGTGCGCCACCACCACCAGCGGCGAGAGCGTGGCCTGCGTGACGTAATCAAAATCCCGCGTAACGTCAAATGACAGGTTCTTATACATGTGCGGATAACCCGCGTGATTGCTGGTGCAGGTGAGCACAGTATAACCATCGGGCGTGGCGCGCGCGGCGAGTTCGGTGGCGACAATGCCGCTTGCCGCCGGGCGGTTATCCACCACGAACGGCTGGCCGAGTTTGTCGCTCATGCGCGCGGTCACCAGCCGCGCCATCAGATCGGCGCCGCCGCCGGGCGAGAACGGCACCAATAAACGTATCGGCTTGCTGGGATAGCCGGGCACGCCTTGCGCAATTGCGCCAGTCACGCCGCACAGCATCGCCATACCCATACCCAATAATATTTTGCTCAGCATGATCCGCCCCCCCTGCGGTACTCGCTCCAGTGTATTGTGCCAAAATAATGCGACTACCGCCTCGGAGAAACCAACGTGATTCGCACATTTTCCGTATTGATGGCAGTGATGGCTTGCGCGCCCGCGCAAGCGCAGCAGGATTACCCCAGCCGCCCGCTGCGCATGGTGATCCCGTGGCCGCCGGGCCAGGGTGCGGATCTCACCGGGCGCGTGATCGCGCAAAAGCTCACTGAAATCCTCGGCCAGCAGGTAATCGCCGACAACCGCCCCGGCGCGGGCGGCATGATAGGCACCGACATCGCAGCCAAGGCCGCGCCCGACGGCTACACGCTGCTGTCGGCGTCGAGTGGGCCTGTGACCATCAATCCGCTGCTGCAAAAAGCGCCATACGTGGC
This sequence comes from Bordetella parapertussis, assembly GCA_945901405.1. GTDB lineage: Bacteria > Pseudomonadota > Gammaproteobacteria > Burkholderiales > SG8-41 > CAMDLH01. The sequence goes on from CAMDLH010000300.1 coordinate 1,564, forward strand.
GGAACGCGATCTCACACCCGTTGCGAACGTGGGCCTGTCGCCTTTCCTGCTTGCCACCAATGTCGCGTTTCCCGCCGCGGGCGTGCGCGAATTCATCGCGCTGCTCAAAGCGAACCCCGGCAAGTACAGCTTTGCCTCGTCGGGCACCGGCGCCACCGCGCATCTTGTGGCCGAGTATTTCAACAGCGTCACCGGCATCCGCGCCACCCACGTGCCGTACAAGGGCAGCGTGCCGGCGCTGACCGATGTGATCAGCGGGCAGATTGCGTATTCGCTGGAGACCGCGGCGGCGACCATGCCGCATGTGCGTAGCGGCCGCATGCGCGCTTACGGCGTGTCGCTCGCGCGCAGCACGGCGCTCGCACCCGGCGTGCCGCCGCTCGCCACCGCCGCCGATTTGCCGGGCTTCGATGTCGGTGCGTGGATCGGCGTGATGGTCTCCGCCGGCACGCCCAAACCCATGATCGCGAAACTCACCGCGGCGGTGGACAAGGCGCTGCAAGCGCCGGATGTGGCCGAAAAACTCATCGCCGCCGGCATAGAACCCGACTACCGGCGCGCCGAGGACATGGAGCGTTTTCTGCGCGAACAAAGCGCCCGCTTCGCCGGCATCATCAAGAAGGCCGGCATCAAGATTGAGTAGCGCCTATTCACCGAATCGCATTTGATGCGTTATAGTGCGCACGCTTCAATTCCGGAGGAGAAAAATGAAACTTGCAAAACATGGTGTGACCCTGCTCGCGGGCCTGTTGCTCGCCGGCGCCGCTATTGCACAAGAATACCCGTTGCGCCCGATACGTATCGTGATCCCGTGGCCGCCGGGTCAGGCGACTGATCTTGCCGCGCGCGTGATCGGGCAAAAGCTCTCTGAAGTGAACGGCTACACCGTGGTGATGGACAATCGTCCAGGCGCCGGCGGGCAAATCGGCACCGACATCGTGGCCAAGGCCGCGACCGATGGCTACACGCTGCTCGCGGCATCCAGCGGCCCGGTCACCGTGGCGCCGCTGCTGCAAAAAGTGCCTTACACGCCGCAGCGCGATCTGGCGCCGGTGGCAATCGCCGGTCTCGCGCCCTACGTTCTGGTCACTGGGCCGGCCTTCCCCGCGAAGGACATGAAGGAGTTCCTCGCCGTGGTCAAAGGCAGTCCGGGCAAATTCACCTATGCCTCGTCAGGCACGGGCGCCGCGGCGCATCTGGCGGTGGAGTACTTCAACGGCGTCGCCGGTATCAAGGCGACCCACGTGCCGTACAAGGGCAGCATCCCGGCGTTAACCGAAATCGTCAGCGGCCAGGTGACTTACATGACCGAGACCGTGGCGGGCACAATGCCGTTCATCCGCCAGGGCCGGCTCAAGGCCTACGGCATTTCCGTGGCCAAGCAAAGCCCGCTTGCGCCCGGCGTGCCTACCATCGCCGAGGCCGCCAACATGCCGGGTTTTGAATTCGCCGCTTGGATCGGCATCATGGTCGCGGCCGGCACGCCCAAACATTTGATCGACAAGATCACCGCGGGCGTGGACAAGGTGCTGCAAACGCAGGATGCGCGCGACAAAATTTCCAACGCGGGCCTGGATGTGCAGTACCACCGCGCCGATCAGATGGCGGCATATCTGAATCGCCAAAGCGCCCAGGTGGCGGACATCATCAAGCGCACGGGCATCAAGATCGAATAGCGTTGAAAAGCACCAAATAAAAACGGCGCCTGGCCCAGGCGCCGTTTTTTTGTTCCGCATTTCTACACGGCGGCTTTGGCCGGAGTTTGCTTGCGCGTATCAACCGGCACGGTCGCGCGCGTGAGTTCATTGATATTCGCAAGCTGCCCGCAGCGCTCGGTGATATCAAATAACTTCTTGGCGCCCGCGCTGCCCAGCACGCGCCCGGCGCAATCGAGAAACTTTTCCGCGCGGTCCTCGGTTGTCATCGGCCACGCCGGCGAACCGGGCACGCGGTCGATGTGCAGCTTGAAGGTGCCGCGCGTGGTTTCGATTTCAATGTCGTTATAGCCGGTGGTGCCCGAGAATGTTTTTTCGTTGGGGATGCGGAAGCGTTCAACCTTGGGCATCAATGCGCGTATCTCCGGGCGCTGCACCATCGCATCGGTGAAGGTCTCCATCGTCAGCTTGCCGTCGAGCAGCACCGCCGCCGCGTTGTATTCCATGCTGAATTTGCCTTCGAGGCCGGTCTGCGGGTTGAAGTGTATCAGCGGCGTATCCGCGCCCGGCAAAAAGCCGATGCGCACCTTGGTGACTTCTTCCTTCTTGATGTTGTGCTGCTTGATCATCTCGAACATGCCGCCCACGGGCCGGTGGTTGCAGTAGCAGCACGGAAAGCGCTTCACATAGATGCCCGGCGTGGTCATCTCCCACGGCTTGCCGAGATTGACCAGCGTGGATTCCAGCGGCACGGCGTCCGCGCCGCCGTAGGTGGCGAAGAAATTATTTTTTTCATCAAAGATATGCGTGTCGGCGGTGAAGCCATTCTTCGCCATCCACGCCGCCATAACGCCGTTGCGCGCCGCATGGCCCGCGTGAAACGGTTTGGTCATGGTGCCGAAGTTGCGTATCAAGCCCGAAGCCTCCGACGCGGCGATGCCCCATGCGGTTTGCAGCTGCTCGACGCTCAACCCCCACAGACGCGCGGCAACCGCTGTCGCGGTAAACACGCCCACCGTCGCGGTGCTGTGCCAGCCTTTCATATAATGCCCCGCGCCCAATGCCGGGCCAAGTTTGCCGCCGACTTCAAGACCGATGGCGATCGCCGCGAGCACGGCCCTGCCCGATGAACCTACGGCTTCGCCCACCGCGAGACCGGCGCCCAGCATTGGTGCTGTCGGATGCCCGCGCAGATTGGTCAGCGAGTCATCAAAATCCAGCGCGTGCGATGCAAGACCGTTGGCGAATGCCGCCTCGGCGGGCGACGTCGCCAGTTGTGTGCCGACCACCGTGGCCTGCGCGCGCGCGCCGGTCTCGATCACCCAGCGCTGCGCGATCTCGGAGCCTTCATCGAGGCTGCCGGCCATCGCGCAGCCGAGCGTGTCGACGAGCGCATCGCGCGCGCCGTCGAGCACTGCTTGCGGTACATCGCTCTCACGCGTGTTGATGACGAAGGCCGCGAGTTGTTGAGTCAACATGA
>CAMDLH010000301.1 GCA_945901405.1 Bordetella parapertussis
GAGACCAGCTCCGTGCATGGCGCAACGCTTGCGAACTGCACCTTGTCACGCCATCTGGATATGAACGATTGCGACTGGGCGAGCGACCCGGCGCATCCGAGCGACAACATCGGCGCATGCCTCGCCGTGGGGCAGGTCACGGGTGCGAGTGCCGTTGATATCCTGAAGGCGATACTGGTTGCGTATGAGGTGCAGATGCGCAGCACCGAATTCACCAAGGTGTCGTTTTTCAAGACGACAGGCTGGGATCACACCACGTTTGTGACGCTGGCCACCGCGGCGGCGGCGGGCACGCTGCTGCACTTGGACGCGGCGCGCATGGCGCATGCAATTGCCATTGCGGCGAGCTACCCGGTGCCGGGTGCGCTGCGCGTGGGGCAAATTTCGATGATGAAGGCCGCCAGCGCGGGCCTTGCCGCATCGCGCGGCGTGGAGGCAGCCTACCTCGCGTCGTATGGCGTGACCGGCCCGCTGGAGATTTTCGAGGGCAAACGCGGCATCTCGAAGCTCGTATTGGGTGAATGCAACTGGGACATACTGACCGCGCCCGTGGGTGAGTGGCGCTTGCCGCGCACGTGTCTGAAGCAATATCCGGCTGCCTATATTATTCACAGCGCAATCGATGCCACTCTTGATCTGCGCCGCGCGCACGCGTTTAAGCCCGGCGAGATCAAGGAAGTCACGGTCGAGGGCTTCGGCTGGCTGATCGAAGACATGGTGCATGGCATGGGCGGCAAGTCGCGCTACGACATCGATACGCGTGAGACCGCGGATCACAGCTTGCCGTACTGCGTGGCGGTGTCGCTGGTCGATGGCGAATACACGCTGGCGCAACTTGAAACGCCGCGCTGGAACACACCGGAAGTGCGCGCCATGCTGGCAAAGGTGCGCTGTGTGCACAACGCTGATTTTGATGGCGGCTTCCCGGCAAACCGGCCCGCGCGTATCACGGTGGCGCTTGCCAACGGGCAGGTGTACACGAGTGAAAGAAAATTTCCCAAGGGCGATCCCCGCACGCCGCTCACCGATGAGGATATCGCAGTGAAGTTCAAGCGGTTGTCCGCTGCTGTTTTGCCGCCGGAACGCCAATCGCGCGCAATCGAAACCGCTCTGGATTTTCGCAATCGATCGATCGTGGAATTGGTGGCGGCCTGCACGCCGGAGGCCGCATGAGATTTGTCGCGCATGCATTTGCAGCGTGTTTGCTGGCGAATACGGGTCTTCATTCGGCGGTGCATGCGCAAGCTTATCCGCAAAAACCGGTGCGCCTGGTTGTCCCGTTTGCGCCTGGCGGCACCACCGATATACTGGCGCGTCTGGTCGGGCAAAAGCTCACACCCGTGCTGGGGCAGACGGTGTTTGTGGAGAACCGCCCCGGCGCGAATGGCGCGGTGGGTTCGGAGCTCGTCGCCAAGTCCGCGCCCGATGGCTACACGCTGATCATGGGTTACCTTGGCAGCCTCGCCATCAACCCGCACCTTTATTCAAAGCTGCCGTACGACAGCGTGCGGGATTTCGCCCCGGTGACATTGGTGGCCGCCACCGCGCAGGCGATCGTAGTGCATCCGGCGTTGCCGCCGTCGTGCGTTGAACTCATTGCATTGGCGAAGCGCCAGCGCGGGCAGATTACCTATGCCTCGGCAGGCATCGGTTCGCCTTCGCATCTGGCGGGCGAATTATTCAAGATGATGGCGGGTGTCGACATCGTGCACGTGCCCTATAAAGGCAGCGGCGCGGTCATGTCCGACTTGATCGGCGGGCATGTTGCAATGTCGTTCGGCGGGTTGGCGGCCGCCATGCCGCACGTGAAATCGGGCCGTCTGCGATTGCTCGCCGTGACCACCGCCAGGCGCAGCAGCGCCGTGCCGCAGGTGCCCACCGTGGCTGAATCCGGTGTGCCTGGCTTTGATGTGTCGTCGTGGTTCGGCGTGCTCGCTCCCGCGGCCACGCCACGCGACGCGATCGACCGGCTGCATGTCGAGATTGCACGCGTCCTCGCGGCGAAGGATGTGAAGGAGCGCCTCGCCGCGGATGGCGCCGAACCCGTGGGCAACACGCCACAGGAATTTGCCGCCTTCATACGCGCGGAGCTTGTGAAGTGGGGCAAGGTTGTGAAAGGCACGGGCATTCGCCCGGAATAAGGAATCCCAAAATGAATCTGGAACTGGCAGGCAAGGTCGCAGTAGTCACCGGCGCGAGCGTGGGCATCGGGCGCGAAACCGCAAAGGTGCTGGCGGGGGAAGGCGCGCATCTTGTGCTCGTCGCGCGGCGCGGCGAGTTGTTGCAAACATTGCAGCAGGAACTCGCCGCAAGCGGCGCCGCACAATCATTGGTGATCGCGAAAGATTTGACCGCGCCGGATGCGGGCACCGAAATACGCGACAAGGTGCTCGCCGCGTTCGGCTGCATCGACATATTGATCAACAATGCCGGCGGCTCGCGCCCGCTGCCGGTGGATGCGCCCGAAGAAGCGTGGGAGGAAGCGATTGCGCTTAATTTCACCTCGGTGCGACGTTTGACGCATGCGTTGTTGCCATTGATGATCAAGCAACGCAGCGGGCGCATCATCAACATCACCGGCACTTCCGAGCCGCGCGGATTGAACGCGGCGTACTCGGCGAAAGCGGCGGTTTACGCGTGGGCGAAAGGCCTGTCGCGCGAGATCGGCCAGTACGGCATCACCATCAATGCACTCGCGCCGGGGCGGATACTCAGCGAGCAAATTGTCAATCGCATCAACCCCGGTGACGAACATCGCGAACAATTCGCGCGCGACAACATTCCACTGGGCTACTTCGGCGAACCCGGCGACATGGCGAACGCAGTGGCGTTTCTGGTGTCCGCCAAGGCACGCTACATCACCGGCGAAATCCTGCACATCGACGGCGGCATGCGGAGATTCGCGTTTTGATCGTTTTGATTGATGACGTGCAAAATGAAGAAATCGATATCAGTTAATATAAGTTATTGTTTTTATTGAGTAATTCATAATTCCACCAATGTGCCGCATTGGCGTTTATAGTTTCACCTCAAGACCATCCCAATCAACGAGGAGCGCGCCGGTGAAAATATTGAATCGACTTTTTGCGATATCAACAATGGCGCTATTGGCTGCGATTTTGGCGCCGGCCGCCAATGCCGCCTATCCAGAAAAAACCGTGCGCATCATCATCCCGTGGCCGCCCGGCGGCAGCACCGATATCGTCGGGCGCTTGCTCGCGGCGGAATTGACACAGCGCTTGAAGCAGCAATTCATCATCGACAACCGCGCGGGTGCTGGCAGCATCATCGGCTTGCAGATCGCCACCGCTGCGCCTGCGGATGGCTACACCCTGATGCTGACATCGACCGCGTACGGATTTCTCATCGACAAGCCCAAGGTGCCGGTCGATCTCGTTAATTCGTTTACCTCGGTGGCGCTGATCGGCATGGGCGACAGCGCGCTCACCGTACATCCGTCGATGCAGGTCAATTCAACCAAGGAGCTGATCGCGCTCGCTAAAAAACGGCCCGGCGAATTGCTCTACGCGTCGTCGGGCATCGGCGGCTTTCCGCACATGACCACCGAGCTGCTTATGCTCAGAACCGGGATCAAGATGGTGCATATCCCATTCAAGGGCGGCGGCCCGGCGGTGGTGGACGCCATGTCCGGCCACACGCAGGTTTATTTGAGTTCGATGCCGACGGTGATGAATTACATCACCAGCAACCGCTTGAAGCTGCTGGCAACCGGCGGCGTGAAACGCAACCCGGCATTCCCGAAAGTGCCGACGATATCCGAAACCGTGCCCGGCTACGAAGCCAGCATCTGGTGGGGCGTATTCGCACCCAAGGCAACACCCGCCGACATCGTCGCGCGCGTGCATGCAGAGTTCAACAACGCGCTTACATCACCCGAATTGCTGCGGCGGCTGGACGAGCAGGGCGCGATGCCGATGAAAATGTCTTCTGCCGAGTTTGGCAAGTTGATGGCTTCTGAAACCAACAAGTGGCTTGAGGTGATTAAGGCGGCAGGGATTAAGGGGGAGTGAGGGTGATTCAAGAATGGAAAATTGGATTTGATATCATTACTGTCCGGTTAAAACCCCAATAGATTCAATTGCTTACAAGACTCGTGCGCGTTGGTGTTGTATTTACTGGGCATAATCGCCTGCTGCAAGGGCATTTTCTCGAAATGCGTGACGGACAATATCTGTAACAAAGTGTAGAGCGAGGCGTCCAGGCCGAGACGTTTCTTGACGATAGCAACGAGGACATAGACCGACATGGCGATCCAGATTTGCGACTTCACTGCATTCTCTGAATTGCCGTAGAACTTCTTGATACGCAAATGCTGCTTGATCCACTTGAACAACTGACCGACATACTACCCATCAACATTGCCCACGTGAAGTAACGATTCGGTACCGATTTCACCCGCTTCGTGACTCAAGTCTTCCAGGAATTCGGCTGCACTACGTGCATGAGGGAGCATGCTACGTTGTGCGACGAGCGAATGGTTTGCCTTTGTCATTGCCCGTCTGGATCCCCGTTGGCCGGTCAAAAGCCCCCACCTTTGGCCACCTCAAAAGCCCCCACCTGCTGAGCGTGTAATGTTGCCCTAAGGCATCGTTATGAACGCTGACCGGAGATTCCGGCAGGACGTTATCTTCTCCTTCCGATTGACGAAGGAG
>CAMDLH010000302.1 GCA_945901405.1 Bordetella parapertussis
GGCATTTTCTTGATGAGACTCGGATTCGCGCAGAACGTGATGTTGGCGATGCCGATGGTGTGGCCGTCCGGCTGCGACTTGGCCGCGACATCAAGACCGATGGTGGATGAGCCGCCGGGGCGGTTTTCCACCACCACCTGCTGGCCGAGCATCTCGCTCATGCGCGGCGCGAGTATGCGCATCACCACATCGGTGGAGCCGCCTGGCGCATAGGGCACGATGGCGCGGATGGTGCGCGTGGGAAACTGTTGCGCATGCGCGGCGGGCATGCAGGCCGCGATCAGTGCTGTTATCGTAAGTATTTGTTTTAATTGCATTTTGTTCACCTGTGCAGAATGATTCATTTGGTCTGATACTGGAAAAACCTTAGACACAGATTAACGCAGATGGCCGCGGATGAACTGCGAAAAATCTGCGTTAATCTGCGTAAATCCGTGTCAAAAAAAGGGGTGCGCTCACCCCGCAACGATCAACTCATCAATCGGATAAGAGGTCAATTCATCAACCCCGGTTTCGGTAATCACGAATGTGCGCGAGAAAAACAAACCGAAGGTGCCGTCGCTGTTCACCGGCGTGATTTCAATCGCGTAAGTCATGCCCGGCTGCATCACCATGTCGTACGGTTTGCCTTTCACTTCGTCGGTGCACACGAACGGCACCGAGGTGATGAGGTCGATGCCGTGCATGATGATGGGCCGCGACTGCGCGCCGTTCTGGCGAAACACGTTCTTGGAAAGCTCTTGCACCGACTGCAAGGTCTTGCCGGGGCCGAGCGCGCCGCGTACCGCCTTGTAGCCGGGCAACACCACCTTCTTGAAAAAATCATCGTAGCGTTGCGTGGGTTTGCCGATGCTGATCGGGTGGCCGATTTTCGCCGAGTAGCCCATGTACGACATCGCCAGTTCGGCGAGAATGATGTCGCCCTCCTTCAACACGCGCGAGGATGGATTCGGATTGGGAAATATCAACTTCGGATCATGCTGCGAGGTGCTGCCGATCATCAACAGATGCACGCGCCCGCCGCCGTCCATCACCGCGTGCGTGGCCGCCGCCGCGAGCTGATACTCGTGCACGCCGGGTTTGGCGCGCGCAGCCACCGCTTCTAGCGCGGCGATGGCGAGTTCGCCGGCCTTGCGCGCGGCGCGCAATTCCTCGGCGCTTTTCTTGTGCGATAACTCGTGCAGCGCCAGCGGCATCCATACGAACTCCGCATCAGGCAGTTGCTTTTTCAGTTCGAGATAGGTGCTCACCCCCATGTACTCCGGCCCGGTGCGGTCGGCGGCAACGATGCCGATGCGCGCTTTTTCGAGCTTGAGTTCCTTGAGGCGCCCCGCCAGCACTGCGCCAAATTGCCCATGATGGCCATCGCGCACGTCGCTTATCGACACCTGCTTGCGGATCGCCTCGATGTGGCAGCCCGGATGCGGATACACCAGTGTAGGCTCGCCCGCGCGCGGCAAAATCACGTATTGCGCAAGGCCCCGGTCGTCGATCATGCCGGTGGCCCAGGTGACGCCGCCGCCGTGGCTGTAGATATTGGGGCTGCCGCACAGCAGCAGCGCCTCAACCTTGTCGCGCGCCATCAGCGCGCGCGCGGCTTCGTAACGCCGCGCGTACTCGGCGGCGGAAAACTTCTCGTACACCGTGTCGGCGTACCACGGCGAGCCGTGCAAATCCTCGAAATTCTCCGAGACATCCAGTGTATAACGAACCTTGTTCCAGTCGCCTCCAGACATGATGTATTCAGTCGCGATAAAATAACGAAAAGCGAGTATCCCACAGCGCGCCGGGCCATGAAATAGCCTGTGGCGTAATCATGGGCGCGCGCATTGCCACCAAAACCAAATCGAGGAGCAACATTCATGAGCAGCCCCGTCAAAATGGGCATCGTAGGCCTTGGCCGCTGGGCCAAGGTGCTGACACGCGCCGTATCCGGCAAATCCGCCAAACTGCAAATCGTCGCCGGCTACAGCCGCTCGCAAGAAAAGCGCGACGAGTTTCACAAGGAACTCTGCGTGCCACCCGTGGCCGACATGCAGGCCATGTTGTCCAACCCGGAAATCAAGGGCGTGATCCTCACCGTGCCCAACGAGCAGCACCTGCCGCTCGCCGAGCAAGTGGCCAAGGCCGGCAAGCACGTCTACACCGAAAAGCCCATCGCGCACACCCTCGAAGACGGTTTGAAAATCGAGGCGCTCGAAAAGAAATACGGCATCACCGTCACCGTCGGCCACAGCGCGCGGCTGATGGCGGGCATCCGCATCATCAAGGATTACATCGACCGCGGTGAACTCGGCCGTGTAGCCTTTATGGAAGCGAATTTCTCCAATGAACGCGCGCTCGAACTCACGCCGCAGGCCTGGCGCTGGTACAAAGACCGCGCGCCCGGCGGCAACCTGTCGCAGTTATGCATCCATCAATTCGATGTGCTGCACCTGCTGGGCGGGCCGGTCAACGAAATCAGCTCGATGTCCTCGAAGCTCTCGCCGGTGGGCGCGGAGGTCGATGATCAATCGATGTCCACCATCCGTTTCACCGACGGCAAGCTGGGTTACGTCGGCTCAAGCTGGACATCGCCCGGCATTTTCAGCGTGCGCGTGTTTGGCGCCAAGGGCCTGATGCACTATGAGATCGACTTCGGCACGTGGGACACGCCGCACCTGTTGCACAACGCCTCGGTGCTCTACATCCAGCGCGGCAAGGACGGCTGGGGCAAGCGCGAGGAACTGAAGATTCCCGAGAGCGACATGTTCCGCGCCGAGCTCGAAATGTTCGCCGACAGTTGCGTGAGCGGCAAGCCCGGCGAACTCACCGCCTACAATGGCAATGTAGCGGTGGCGATGGTCAACGCCGCGCTACGCTCCATCGAGAAAAACGGCCAGAGCGTCAAAGTCGCGGATATCCTCGACGAAACCCGCAAAAAAGTTGGAGTGTAATCATGTCCGGCACACGCTACTTCATCGATCTCACGCAACCCGAAATCGCCGCGCAGTTCAAGAAAAACCCGCTGGTGATATTGCCCGCCGGCAGCGTCGAACAACACGGCCCGCATCTGCCGACCGGCACCGACATCTACTCCGCCAACGTGATCAGCCACGCGGTGGCCGAGCGCATGGATGGCCTGGTGCTGCCGGGCGGCCCGCTGGGTGTCACGCCGATGCACATGCCGTTCGAGGGCACGATTACTTTATCGCCGGAGACTTATCAAAGCGTGGTTGTAGAAACCTGCGAATCAACAGCGAAACACGGCGCGAAGTACTGCCTGATTCTGAATTGGCACGAAGGCAATATTCCCTCGCTCGCCATTGCCTCCGAGAAACTGCATCGCGACGTGGGCATGAGCGTGATCGTGGTGCAGGCGTGTTATGTCGCGGCGGAGCTCTACGGCCACGACTGCGGCGGCCTCACCCACGGCGGCGAGATTGAAGCACTCGCGGTCCTGGCGTATCAGCCCGATCTCGTGCATCTGGATCGCATCGATTATTCGTCCGATCATTCGCATGGGCGCAAGTGGGACCGCCTCCGCCGCACGCGCGGCTATCAGCCGGTGCTGCGCGACATCAAGACCATCGCCGAGACCGGCTGGTATGGCGCGCCCGAACACGCGACCGTCGCCAAGGGCAACAAGATGCTCAACGACATCGCCGATGCCATCGCAAAAGAATGCACGGATATTTTCAAGATGCTCGATGAAGCGCAGGGTGGTATCGCGGAAATCAAACATCTGAAAATCGCGAGTTAATCGCCATGCCACGTATTTCGCCTGCCCCGCCGGAGCGCTTCGAGCAAGTCGCCGATCACATGGCGCGCTGGAAGTCGCAGAAGGGTTATCCGCCCAACAGTTGGCTCACCATGCTGCGCAAGCCCGCCGTGTTTCGCGCATATCGCGACTTGCACACGGCGGTGATGATGGACGGCGGCGAAACCTCGAAGGCGCTAAAGTTCATGATCGCCCACTCAGTGAGCACGGCCACGGGCGACCCTTACTGCGCCGCGCACAACGCCGAGAACGCAGCGCATCTGGGCGAACTGCCGCTCGAAAAAGTCGAGGCGCTGGCCTACTTTCGCACCAGCGAATTATTCACGCCCGCCGAGCGCGCCGCGCTCGAACTCGCGCACGCCGCGGGCCACGTGCCCGCGACAGTAACCGATGAACATTTTGTAGAGTTGAAAAAGTTTTATTCCGAGGATGCCATCGTCGAAATAGTCGCGGTCATTTCACTGCTCGGCTGGCTTAACCGCTGGAACATCACCGTCGCCACCACTCTCGAAGACGAGGCATCGGCGTTCGCCGAAAAACATCTGGCACCCTCGGGCTGGCTGCCGGGAGTGCATGCACGGAAATAACTCTTGTCTGGCTTTCGACCAAAACAATTTCAACACTGTCGTTCCCGCGCAGGCGGGAACCCATAACACAGTGCCATATGGCGCAACGCATGATAGGGGTAGGAAAGGACGCTCGTCCTCCCCTCCCTCCGAACCGTGCGTGCGGTTCTCCCGCACACGGCTCTCCAGTCGGTGGTTTCCTCATCGGGATTGGCTTGCCAGCGCATGGGTCTCGGTCATCGTGAAGAGGCCCAAC
>CAMDLH010000303.1 GCA_945901405.1 Bordetella parapertussis
TTACTGCATATGCTGCCCGCCGTTGATCGCGATGTTCGCACCCGTGACAAACGCCGCTTCTTCCGAGCACAGGTACGCCACCAGGCCCGCGACTTCCTCGGGCTTGCCGAGGCGGCCGATGGGTATCTGCGGAATGATCTTGGTGTCGAGCACTTCTTTGGGGATCGCCATCACCATTTTGGTGCCGATGTAGCCCGGCGAAATCGTATTCACCGTGACACCCTTCCTCGCGTATTCGAGGGCGGCGGCCTTGGTGAAGCCGTGCATGCCGGCCTTGGCGGCGGAATAATTCGTTTGCCCGAACGCGCCTTTTTGCCCATTCACCGACGACACGTTGATCACGCGCCCCCAGCCGCGCTCGGCCATGCCGTCGATCACCGGCTTGGTCATGTTGAACACCGAATCCAGATTGGTGTGCATCACCGCATCCCACGCGGGCTTGTCCATTTTTCTGAACGTGGTGTCGCGCGTGATGCCCGCGTTGTTGACCAGCACATCGACGGCGCCGATCTCGGCTTGCACCTTGGTAACCGCCGCCTGACACGAGGCGTAATCCGCGACATCGACTTCAACCGCGCTGAAATCGAAGCCTTGTTTTTTCATCTCGGCGAGCCACTGCTCGCGCTTGGTGTTGCCCGGTGAACACGTGGTCACCACTTTGTATCCCATGCGTGCGAGCTTGATGCAGATCGCTTCGCCCAAACCGCCCATACCGCCCGTCACCACCGCTACTCGTTGTGCCATTGCCCATCTCCTATGAAAATAATTACTTTAAAAACAATTAGTTACGTTTGTATTGATTCAGATCAACCTAAGCCGGTTTTTCTTTCACATAGCGCCCCGGCGCGGCCTCGATCTCGGGATATTTTGCATGGCCCAGCGTCGTGCGCGCGGGAACGCGGCGCCCGGCGTGTCTGGCGAGCCATGCGCTCCAGTGCTTCCACCAACTGCCGGGTTGCGTGGCCGCAGATGCCAGCCACTCGTCGGGGTTTTCAGTCAGCGCATCGCTGGTCCAAAAGTTACGCCGGTCGCGCGCCGCCGGATTGATGACACCGGCGATGTGCCCGCTGGCACTCAACACAAAGGTGAGATTGCCGCCGAGCAATTGCGTGCTCGCATACGCGGTTTTCCACGGCACGATATGATCCTCGCGCGTGGCCAGCAGGTACGCGGGCATGTCGATCTCCGCCAGATCAACGGGCACGCCGCACATGGTGAGTTTGCCGGGTTCGCGCAAATTGTTTTCGAGATAAGTGTTGCGAACGTAATAAGCATACATCGTGCCGGGCAGATTGGTGCTGTCGCTGTTCCAGTACAGCAGATCAAACGGCGGTGGCGTCTGGCCCTTCAAGTAATTATTCACCACGTAATTCCAGATCAAATCGTTTGCGCGCAGGCTGGCAAAGGTGATTGCAAGCTCGCGACCATGCAGGATGCCGCCATCGCTGAATTCCTGCTCGCGTTTTGCAACGTACGCCTCATCAATGAATACCGATAGTTCGCCCGTTTCGCTGAAATCGAGCATGGTCGCCAACAGCGTGAGACTCGCCACCGGGTTTTTGCCCCGCGTGCGCAGTACCGCCAGCGCGCTGGCGAGCAGCGTGCCGCCGACACAAAAGCCGAGCGCGTTGATCTTGCGCACGCCGCACACCGCGCGCGCGGCCTCGATCGCCTTGATGAGGCTCTGCACGTAATCGTCCCAAGTCGCACGGCCCAGATTCACGGGCACGTTGCGCCACGACACCATGAATACCGTGTGTCCTTGGTCGACGGCATACTTTACAAGCGAATTTTCCGGTTGCAGGTCGAGCACATAAAACTTGTTGATGCACGGCGGCGTCATCAACAACGGCGCGGCGTACACCTTTTCCGTGGAAGGGCGATACTGAATCACCTGAAGAAAATCGTTCTCGAACACCACCGCGCCGGGCGTCACCGCAAGATTGCGGCCGACCTCGAACGCGCGCTCGTCCGTCATCGACACCATGCCTTTATCGGCATCGGCGCGCAGGTTTTCCAAACCCCGCGCGAGACTCGCGCCTTGCGTCTCGGCGGCAAGTTTCAGCGCCTCCGGGTTGGTGCAGGCAAAGTTCGCCGGCGACATCGCATCCACGTATTGCCGCACGAAAAACGACAGTTTGCGTTGCGCATGGGGTTCCAGCCCCGCGCTGTCCGCGGTCTCGGTGAGACAGGCCGCGGTCGTCAGATACCATTGAACCAGTATATTGAAATACGGTTCGCGCCACGCTTCGCCGCGAAAGCGCCGGTCCTGCGCGCCGGGCTGCGCGTCATGGGGTGCCGCCGGTGCGGCCATGCGCGCCCACAACTCGGCATGCTTGCGGTAAAAGTTTTCCTGCAACGTTTGCCAGCGCGCCGGATCGCGCGCAAAGGCTTCCGCGAGCAGCTTCAAAATGTCCGTGGTGTCGGGTGCGCCCGCACCTTGCGCGAAGGGGCGCAGCACGCCCTCAAGCAGCGTGCGGTGAAAAGCGGCGAGTTCCTCGGCTGAAGCGCCAAAGGCATTCATAGCGGCTCGTTGCCATTGTGAGTAGGAAGGGCATTTTACAGCGCCGGGGGGCGCCGCAAGCAAAGCGTCAAGTGTGCCCGTGCACCAATTCGCCGACGAACCAGATGGTTGCGATGCCCAGCGCGATCAACGCGACTTGCTGCACTGTTGCACCAATTTCGGGTCGGCGATGAAGGCCGGGGATCAAGTCGGCGACCGCAACATAAATCATGCTCGCCGCTGCCAGCGCGAGCAGCGTGCCGATCCATTGCTCCATCGCTTGCAACGCATAAAATGCAAGTATGCCGCCGAGCACCATTGCCGCGCTCGAAATAAGATTGAGTATGAACGCGTGGCGCTTGGTATAGCCCGAATGCAGCAAGATCAAAAAGTCGCCCACTTCCTGCGGCACCTCGTGCGCGATGATGGCGATGGCAGTGACCAGCCCCAGCTTCACGTCGGCCATGAACGCGGCCGCGATCAGCACGCCATCGACGAAATTGTGGAACGTGTCGCCGATCAGGATCATCATGCCGCTGCGGCCGTGGTCGTGGTGGTGGCCATTGGCCGGCGCGGGCCGATCGTGACCATTGTGCGGGTCATGCGCCTCGCACTCCTCGATGTGACAGTGCCGCCACAGCACCAGTTTTTCGAGTATGAAAAACAGCATCAGCCCGCCGAGTATGGTGGCGGCGGTTGCCTGGATATTGTTGGAGCGCCCAAACGCGTGCGGCAGCAACTCGATGAATGCCGCGCCCAGCAGCGCGCCCACCGCATAGCTGATCAACACCGGCACATGCGCGGGCTTGGAGCGAAACGCGATCAGCGCCGCACACGCGGCGGACAGCACGCCGCCGGCGATGGTGGTCAGCAAAATCCAGCTTAGCGTGTTCAAGATGTGCCCGGTGAGTGCGCTCAGGCAGAGGGGTGCGGTTCAAACTGATGTTTTCGCGAGGGTTACAGCCCCGCAGACAGTCCCTTCCCCCTGAAGGGGAAGGAGTTTCACTGTTTACATGGCCGTTATTGGCCATCAGTTTGAATCGCACCCCAGGCAGAGCGCCGTGAAGAAGCGAACGCGCGATTATACGTGAACGGTTTTGGCTACGCCTGCCGCCAGATCAGCGCGGCCATGCGCCCGGTGACCTTGTCGCGCCGGTAGGAGAAAAAACGCTTCGCATCGGAATAAGTGCACATACCGCCGCCGTAGACCTGCGTCACGCCGGCGCGCGCGAGAGCACGGCGTGCAAGCGTGAACAAATCGGCAAGGTATTTTCCTTGTTTGTGCGGTATGAATGCGCTCGCGGCTTCGGCGTCGGTTGCGGTAAAAGCGGCGTAGACATCCTCACCGACCTCGAACGCGTCGGGGCCGATGCCGGGGCCGATAT
This sequence comes from Bordetella parapertussis, assembly GCA_945901405.1. Taxonomy (GTDB): domain Bacteria; phylum Pseudomonadota; class Gammaproteobacteria; order Burkholderiales; family SG8-41; genus CAMDLH01. The sequence goes on from CAMDLH010000303.1 coordinate 3,889, forward strand.
ACGCCATCAATTCATCAGGCGGCGCGCCAGCCACACCCAGCGCCCGCACCGTGTTGGCGATGACGCCGCCCGACAGCCCGCGCCAGCCGGCGTGCGCCGCGGCAACGACGCTGCCGCTACGGTTGGTAAACAGCACCGGCAGGCAATCCGCGATCATGATCGCGCACACCGTGCCCGCGTTGCGCGCAACGCTGGCGTCGGCGGGCGGGCTATCCGTCAATGCATCGGCATCCACAACCGTAGTGGCATGCACTTGTGTCAGCCACTTGGGCGATTGCGGCAAGTGCCGCGCCAGCAGTGCGCGATTTTGCGTCACTGCGTCAGCGTCATCGCCCGCGCGATAACCCAGATTTAGACTTGCCCACGGTTCGGCACTGACACCACCGGCGCGCGTGGTAATGAGCGCGCGCACGTTGGCGGGCGCGGGCCAGTCGGGGGTGATGAAATCGTTGTTGTTCATATTGGAGTTATTTTAGAAAGTAGCAATGGCAATGGTGATGGCATTCCAGTGGAGGCTCCTTCCCCCTTGAGGCTAATCTCAGATTTCCTGATGCATAAGGGGTGTGAGCTATTTTATCGGAAACGAGAAATGCACTAATTTTTATTTAGAAATCGTGTTGAGGATAAGATGAACTGCAGATCTATTGATGGGAGATCGTTATGGTCATGCAGTATCTACTCGACGGT
>CAMDLH010000304.1 GCA_945901405.1 Bordetella parapertussis
GTATTAGCGAAAGGTTAAACCACAAGACCGAAGTCACCATCGGAAAAATCTGTTGCTTAGAGACGCAAAAAATGTAAAAACATGTTCTTAATCAGTTACTTGGGAAAATACCCTAGCAAAACTCACCCACTGTTTCTGCTGACGAACCACAAGAGGAAATGGACGCGCGGCTGAAACTCATACAACCGGTCGAGCGCTACGAGGATATCGGCGACGCCGACGTGGTGATCGAGGCGGTGTTCGAGCGCATCGACGTGAAGAAGGATGTGTTCACCAAGCTCGACGCGGTGATGAAACCCGGCGCGCTGCTGCTCACCAATTCGTCGGCCATCGACACCGACATCATGGCCAATTGCACCAAGCGCCCGCAAGACGTGGCCGGCGCGCATTTCTTCGCGCCCGCAAACGTGATGAAACTTTACGAAGTGGTGAAGGGCACCAAGACATCGGTTGAAACCATCCTCAGCGCGATGAAGGTTGGGCGCGACATCGGCAAGATCAGCGCGGTCGCCGGCACCTGCGACGGCTTCGTCGCCAACCGCAGCCGCGCGCCGTTTACCACCGAGATGATGCTGATGCTCGAGGAAGGCGCGCTGCCGGAGCAGATCGACAAGGTGATGGTGGATTTCGGCTATCCGATCGGGCCGTTCGCGGTGAGCGATATGTCGGGTCTGGACATCAGCTACGACACAAGGAAGCGCCGCGCCGCGGCCGATCCGAATTTCCGCAAGCTGCATGTGCCCGACCGTCTGGTGGAGATGGGACGCAAGGGCCAGAAGACGGGTGCAGGCTGGTACCGCTACGAAAAAGGCGACCGCACGCCGCATCCGGACGAAGTGGTAAAGAGCGTCATCGCCGATGTGGCGCGCGAGTTCGGTATCGCGCAGCGCACGTTCACCGATGAGGAAATTCTGCGCCGGCTGCTGTTCGGCTCGGTGAATGAAGCGTGCAAGATACTCGAGGAAGGCAAGGCTTACCGCGCGAGCGACATCGACGTGATGTGGCTGCATGGTTTCGGTTATCCGCGTTATCGCGGCGGCTTGATGTTCTGGGCCGACGGCATCGGCGTGAAAGAGGTGTACCGCCAGATCGAGGAATGGCATCAGCGCTACGGCGCGCGCTGGAAGCCGTCCGCGTTTCTGAAAGAACTGGCCGGCAGCGGCACGCCGTTTCGCGAGGCAAAACCGAAAGTGGCGCTGTAACGGCCGCTACTCTGCCGTCATTTGCTCCGTCATCGTAAGTATTTGTTTTTATTGATGTTTTTTATTTACGATGACTGAGCGAACAGCATCGCGCAAAGCGCCGGTTTGAACTTTGCCGGGCCGCGCCCTATCAAACGAAGCATCAGGACAACAGGGCAACGGGGTATGATTTACCATCGCTGCCACGTGTTCACTTCAACTGGAGTAAACATCATGAAACTGATCTGGCGTATTACCGTCATGCTGATGATCGCCGGTCTGATTGCGGGTTGCGCAATGCCCGGCTCCATCGTGCCGAATGCAACCACCGCGGATGAGCTCGTCAAGAAACTGGGCAAACCCAGCGACACGCGCAAAAACGCGCAAGGCGGCGAGTCGTGGGATTACGCCTACGGCCCGGAAGGCACCGAGACCTGGCGCTTTGACATCGACAGCGGGCGCATGGTGCGCAACGCCGCGCAAATATTGACGCAAGAGCGGCTATATCAGGTGGTGCCCGGCGTCACCACCGAAGCGCAGGTGCTTGAACTTCTCGGCAGGCCGCGCATGGTCACGAAGTTCACCGGATCCACCGCATGGGAGTGGCGCGTGCTCAGGAGCCCGGCCAGGGGGATTTTCGTCGTGTCGTTCAACCACAGCGGCCTTGCCACCGGCGTCAGTATCATGGAAGACATGACCACCGACGGCGGCGACAGGGGCGGCGACAAGTAAGCAGTCGCCGGTCAGCGCGCGTGATCAATTCACGCGCATCTTCGCGATGATCGCCGCATCGGGGTCCTGGCCCAGCCCCGGCCCCTGCGGCACGGCGAAGTCGCCGTTCTTCGGAATAATCTGCTCGCCGAACGGCGTCTCGGCAAAATCGCAGTAGTAACGCTCGACTGGTATCTCGCGCGCGCTCGCCGCGCACACGTGAATGGACGCCATCAGGCCCGGCCCGAAGTACGGCGAATGCGGCACCACCACCACGCCGTGCGCTTCACCCAGCGCGAATATCTTGCGCATTTCGGTGACGCCGCCGATCTTGGTGATGCTGGGTTGCGCGATGCCCACCGCGCCCGCCTCGAACAGCCGCTTGAATTCAAACAGGTTGGAAATATTTTCTCCCGCCGCCACCGGCATGGGGGCGACCGTACGCAGCCGCGCAAGCCCGCTATGATCGTCGGGCGGATAAATCGGCTCTTCGAGCCACGCGAGGTTCTGATCGCCAAGCTCGCGCGCGGCGGCTATCGCTTCATCCACCGTCCACGGGCATGAGCAATCGACCATCAGCGGAACGTTGCCGCCATTGGCAACGCACACCCGCTTCGCCGCGCGGATGATCTCCGTTTTATTTTCGTGCAGCTTGATGTAGCGGTAGCCGCGACCGATGGCTTCCTTGCATTTGTCCTCGACCATCTTCACGTTGCCGTAACGCAGCAGGCTCGCGTACGCGGGCAGCGTCGCGCGCGTGCTGCCGCCAAGCAGCTTGTAGAGCGGCAAGTTCGCGCGCTTGGCGGCAATATCCCACAGCGCGATATCGAGGCCCGAAATCGCAAACACCACCGGCCCGCTGCGGCCCGTGTTGTAAAGCCCGCGATGCAAGTCCGCCTGTATCTGCGAGATGTTGGCGGGGTCTTTGCCGGCCACGCGCGGCGCAATGATCTGATCGATGGCGGTGCAGGTCGCCTGCCACCCCGCGTTGGAGAACGCCTCGCCCCAGCCGGTGACGCCCTCGTCGGTTTCCACCTTCACCAGCACGGTGTGCACATCGGCCTTGGGCGCGCCGCTGGCTTGCGGCACGGCGCCGTCGAGCACCAGCGGCGTGCGGATGAGTATGGATTCAATACGCGTGATTTTCATGTGTTCTCCTTTGTGTAAATTATCGATCAAATCGGCTTTGCCGTGCGCAATTGCAAGCGTGCTCGCAATGTAGACCTTGCGCGTAAAAAAGCCAGCCGCGGCTTTGGAAATGAATCGGTGAATGTGATAATGCGGCGGTTGGTTACGCGGGCGTGCGATACAACGCAACGCCGCTTTTTTCATTGGTTCACACTGGTTCATTTCGCAAGGAAACTCTCATGGCACTCATCGAACAAAATGTGTTGGTCACCACCAAGTACGGCAAATGCCCATCGTTCGCGGCATGCCCCGATGCACCGGGCGCGTTCCCCGGCATCATTCTGTATATGGATGCGCCGGGATATCGCGAGGAGCTTTGCAATATGGCGCGCCGCATCGCCAAGCACGGCTACTTCTGCCTGCTGCCCGACATGTATTACCGGCTGGGCACCTGCCGCTTCGACATTCCGCGCCGCAACGATCAGATGTCCGCCGTGATCAAGGCCTCGATGAACAGCCTCACCAATGCCGACGTGGTGGACGACACCGGCGGTTTTATCGCGTGGCTGGATGCGCAGGACAAAGTGAAAGCCGGCCCGGTGGGCTGCGTCGGCCATTGCATGAGCGGCTGCTACATTACCAGCGTGTCGGCGCGTTTTCCCACGCGCATGATGGCCGCGGCGTCGCTGTATGGCGTGAACATCGTCACCGACAAACCGGATTCGCCGCATTTGATCATCGATAAGATCAAGGGCGAGCTTTACTACGGCTTTGCCGAGACCGACGGCTCGGTGCCGCCGAATGTGATCCCCACGCTTACCGAAGCGCTGAAAAAAGCGGGCACCAAACACACGCTCGAAATATTGCCCGGCACGCTGCACGGCTACTGCTTCTCCGAGCGCGCGTCGTACAACCCGGTCGCCTCCGAGCAATCGTGGGCAAAAATATTCGATCTGTGGGATCGCAATCTGAAGAAGAACTGATGCGCGAAACGCGTAAGGTTTTGCTGTCAAACGCCGCTGTGTTTTCGCGCTGGGTGGCTGGCGCCGCACTGCTTGTGTGCGGTGCACCCTCCTACTCGCTGGCGCAACAATAACATCACTTTGAATCGCACCCTATCAGGGCCGAGTCGTTGCGCTGACCCGGCCCCTTACACCAAGCCCGCTCAGTTCACCGCGAAACAATAAAACAAACCATCACCGCCGGTGCCGATCAGCGCCTTCTGGCTGCATCCGCCGCGTGTTTGGTGCGACGAGTTCCATGACGTTGCCCACGGGTCGGTGGTGGGGCCATCACGGTCATGGTGGCCAACCACGGCCACGCCTTCGGCGCCGCTGCGCGTCCAGTTGCCGCAGGTCATGTCCGGGTCGCCTGGCGAGAAGGCAGAGCCATCGTTGCGCGAGCCGGTGAGTATGTCGTGGCGATTATTCGTGTCCTTGCCGCAAGCTTGTGTAGCATCGGCGGGGCGCTGGAATATTTCTTCAGTACGCGCTTCCCGCGGCCAGACGATGGCCTACGGCACGCCGTGTACCA
>CAMDLH010000305.1 GCA_945901405.1 Bordetella parapertussis
CAGCGTGTCGTAGGGCAGATCGCGCAGCAGCGACGGGTTGATGGTGTGCGCGGCGTTTGCCTGAAACAGCGTGTAACCGTCGGGCGCCGATTTCGCCGCGATCGCGGTGCCGATCACGGTGCCGGCGCCGGGCCGGTTGTCGATCACGACCTGCTGGCCCCATAACTCGGTGAGCTTTTGCGATAGCGCGCGGCCGAGCAGGTCGCCCGAGCCGCCGGGTGCTGCGGCGACGATCAGGCGCACGGGTTTGCCGGGATAGCTTGATTGCGCGGTGGCTTGCAATGCAGTCAGGCAGCAAACGACGCCGATGAATACCGTCACTCCCGCGCAGGCGGGAGTCCAGAAATCTGCATTACGACAATTCGCCAAAGAGCTGGATCCCCGCTTTCGCGGGGATGACAAATTGGGGGCTGCAATTACGTTGTCAGTTACACGCCGAATCAACTTTGGCCCCCGACAACCGCACGATTTTTTTCCATTTCGTCATTTCGCTTTTCAAATGCGCACTGAGTTCGTAGGGTGCGCACCGCGCACCGTCTACCGCTGGTCCCGCGTGCACAGTGTGCACCCTACAACCACTGCCGTCGCTCCCGCGAAGGCGGGAGCCCAGGAATTTGGTGGCAAATATACGTCTTCGCCGCACATTCGAAAGCCCAACGTCCCCATCATGGCGCGCGAACACGTTACTGGCGAAGCCGGCTGCTTGCGGGCAGTTCGTAGGGTGCGCACCGCGCACCGTCTACCGCTGGTTCCGCGTGCACAGTGTGCGACCCGATCAACCACTGCCGTCGCTCCCGCGAAGGCGGGAGCCCAGGGGTATTGCTTGCCGCGGATCAATAAATTTCTGGATTCCCGCCTTCGCGGGAATGACGTTTCTAACACACACACTGCATTTTTCGACAGACAGCTAATCAACTTTGGCTCCCGATAGCCGCACGACTTTTTCCCACTTTGTCATTTCACTTTTGAGGTGACCTGCAAGCTGGGTCGGCGTCGAGCCGACGGTTTCGATGCCCTGCGCCTGCAATTTCTCGCGCACCTCGGCGGTGGCGAGTATCGCGACCAGTTGCGAGTTCAATTTATCGATCACCGCTTGCGGCGTGCCGGCCGGCGCGAGCAGCGGATACCACGTCGAGGCATCGTAACCCGCAACGCCGCCTTCGGCGATGGTCGGCACGTTCGGCAACGCCGGTGCGCGCCGGCTGCCGGAGACGCCGAGCGCGTTCATGCGACCGCTGCGGATATGTTGCAGCACGCCGGGCATGGTCGGAAACCACAGCGAGACCTGTCCCGAGAGCAGGTCGGCGGTGGTCTGGCCGATCACTTTGTAGGGCACGTGCGTCAACTCGATGCCCGCCATGCTGCGGAAGAGTTCCATCGCCAGATGGCCCGAGCTGCCGCTGCCGGTGGAGGCGTAATTGATCTGCCCCGGCGCTTTTTTCGCCAGCGCGATCAGTGCGCGGATGTTTTTCGCCGGCAGCGACGGATGCGCGACCAGCACGTTGTGCGCGTTGACCAGCAGCGTGACCGGCGCGAAATCCTTGAGCGGGTCGTAGGGTAGCGCTTTGTAAAGGCTCGCATTGACGACGAATGACGCGCTGGAAAGATAAAGCGTGTAACCGTCGGGCGGCGATTTGGCGACCAGTTCGGCGCTGAGGTTGCCGCCGGCGCCGGGCCGGTTGTCGATGACCACCTGCTGGCTCCACGCCTCGGAGAGTTTTTGCCCGATCAGCCGCGCAACGAGATCGACGCCGCCGCCGGCGGCAAATGAAACCACGAGGCGGATCGGGCGGGCGGGGTACGTCTGCGAGTAGGCCGCGGTAGCCGCAGCCAAAACAATCAGAAAAACGGCAATGCGGCTGATCATTCGGTTCATGGTTTCGCCGCTGATATTAGAGTCCATGGCAAAACGCATATTTGCTTCGCAATGTTAGTTACTCCAAGCATACCCTCGCCCTCCGGGAGAGGGTGGCGCGCAGCGCCGGGTGAGAGAGGCTTTTGATTTTACGATCACGCCGAACGGCAGCTTTCAGCCCGTCGCTTTTTCCAGCGGTTCAATCTTCGCAACGATTTTTTTCAGCGATTTTTCCGATGCAGCCAGATCATGCTGGGCTTGAACGTGCAGCCACGACTCTGCGCTGCCGCCGAGCGCCGCCGCCAGGCGCACGGCCATGTCTGCGCTGACGCCATTTTTACCGTTCAGCAGGTTCGAAAGCGTTACCCGCGTGACGCCGATCCGCTTGGCGAAGCTGGTCACCGTAATGCCCGTGCCGTTGAAAACGCCATCCCTCAACACTTCCCCGGGATGCGGCGGGTTAAACATGCGCGTCATATTCATGCCCCTAGTGTAGTACTTCATCCTGTTTGGAACTTAAGTGCGTAGGGTGCGCACCGCGCACCATCCACTGTCTGCCGCGTGCGCAATGCGCACCCTACCAGCGGCATCTCATCCTGCGCCTTCCAGGCAATTCGGAACGAGGGCAACTAAGGCCTGTTGATTGCGAAGCAGACCACTAGTGATAGTCCTGGTAATCCAACAGCACCGCATCCTTGCCCTGGAACGCAAAGGTCAGGCGCCAGTTACCATTTACCCATACAGACCAGTGCCCCGTCGTCAGCCGGTGCAGCTTCCAGCCGGGCAACGCCATGTCTTGTGCCACTTTAGCGCCGTCGAGCTTGGCCAGTTGCAGGCGCAGACGGTTTGCGTGGGAAGGTTGAATGCCGGCCTTGCTGCCCGTCCTGAAAAACTGCTCAAGCCCTTTGTGCTTGAAGGTGCGGATCATTTTCGGAGTGTAAATAGCCTATTGACAATAGTCAATCGAAATGAACGTTCAAAAGTCAGGCTACAGTGATCAACATCGCGGATGTTTTTCGCCGGCAGCGAAAGAGACGACGAGGCGGAGCGAGCGGGTAGGGCTGTGCGTGGACCGCAGCAATTGTGGCGATGAACGGCAGTCCAAGCGCGGCCAAACAGAGAATTCGGTTCATGAATGTGCGAAAAATCACGGTGCTGCATTCTAGGTGGGTGGGCAGCAGGCGGGTCAAACCGGATGGCGGCAATGTCCCGCGCCACTGTACAATGCACTCTTTCGTCCAGACCCGAAAACATATGCAGCGGTTGCGCGGCTTTACACTGATCGAAATCGCGGTAGTGCTCTTTATCAGCGCATTAGTGCTTGGGGGCATTGTGCAGTATTTGACTCTGCAGCTTGCCGCGGCAAAGGTCACCTCGACAAAGTCCAAGCAAGAAGCGATCAAGACGGCCGTCGTAAACTATATCGCGCGCAACAGTCAATTGCCCTGTCCGGCCGATCCGACGATTGCGAATGGCGTGGCGCAGAACGGGGTTGCAGCAGCTACCTGTGCCGCTGCCGCTGGCGGGATTACCGTTTCTCCGGCCGTGACGCCTGTTGTCGCCACGGGTTCGGTGCCCTGGGTCAGCCTGGGCCTCTCCAATGACGCGTCGTTGGACGGGTATGGCAGCAGACTCACCTACCAGGTCGTGATTGCGGCGACGACGCTGAACGCACAAACCGTATCCGGCATGAAAGGTGCGATTGCAATTCACAGCGCGACGCCGGTTGCGGCAGGCAACAAAATCAACGAGTGCACACCGGGAACCGCGACCTACAATCCCTGTGCTGCGGTGTTGGTGATCGTATCTCACGGCCTGAATGGCTTCGGCTCCTATAGTGATGCCGGCATATTGCAAACGGCTGCCGGCGGCGCCGATGAAGCTGAAAACTCCAATGGTGACGCGGCATTTGTCGTCAAGGCCTATTCCGACGCGCCCGCCAACCCGTTCGACGACCTGGTGATGGCGCTGACATCGAGCGACCTGCTCTCTCCGTTAACGAGTAGCGGTGGCATGCAGGATTTTCGCGCGGCCCTCAGCGCCAATTTCAACGTCATCAAGAACGCGTTGATCTCTAATGCCGGGCGCGCAGGTACTTTTCTTTGCGTTGCCGGGAATTGTGGAAACTCATCAAACTGCCTTACTCCCGGCAGCACTTGCGAAGTTGCGCAGTACACCTACACGCTGCCTGGCACGATACCGGCCCTTCCTGCAAGCATGACGACCGACCCTTGGGGGAACGCCATCGTTTATGCAATCAATACCGCTGCAGCCCCGGCGGGCCTTGGCGCGACGTGGATAATTTCACCCGATACGGGCACCTCTCCTTTGAGCATTACGGCTTTTACGCTGACGTCGTTGGGGCCCGACGTCACCGCCGCTAACACCGACGATATCAGCGTTACGGTGACGGTCGGAGAATTTCAGTCGCTGGCGGCGAAATTCCGCTAAGCCCGTTTGCTGCGCCGGCAGCACTGCAGGATGGGTTGAGCGCAGCGATACCCATCAATACCCGTCAGCCGATGCGATGGGTATCGGCCCGCGGGGCCTCCACCCATCCTACGATTTAGCAGCGCTACAAGGGCGCAATAACCAACCGGCATTGCGCAGCATGGTTTGCATCCGGTGCTTATAGCGGGCACATGGCCCAAAAACGGCCGAGGCGACAAGAGCGCACGGCGCAATG
>CAMDLH010000306.1 GCA_945901405.1 Bordetella parapertussis
GGGCAAGCGGGCAATCGCACGGTGTTTGCTGAAAATCCTCCGTTCGCGATGACTATGTGAGCCCTTCACCGGCCCGAATCGCCTCACTTCGACGCAGTTTGACCGCTTCGCGCGAGCGCGGGCCGCGCCGAATCATCAGCCCTGTTGCACAACCGCTCTTGTCTTGCGGATCAGGCCGTCTCGAAGAGAGGCAGCCGCCGCGCGGGTGCACGTGGCGGCGCGCGCGCAGGCAAGCCCAGATGCGTGAGAATTTTGGCGATCACCGCGGGCTCTTCGATGGCGGCGATGATCTTCAACTCGCCGCCACACTGCGGGCAGTGTTCGAGATCAATGTCAAAAACTCGTTTGAGCAAGCGCGCCCAGTTCAGGCGCGCCGGTGCTTCATGCGCGTGGTGGGTGGCGTGTTCACTTGATTGATCCGCCGCACCCGGCACGATCGCGGCGCGCAGCCTCGCGTTGGGCGCCATCACACCATGAAAACGGATCAGATGCAGGCGCGGCCGCGGCACCAGTGCGGCCAGACGCTGCATGAATTCCAGCGGTGACATCTTGATGTGCGTAGTGCCATCGCGCCAGGCGCTTTTGAGTTGCAGCACAACTTCACCAGCGGCAGTGCGCTTGAGCCGTGCATTGGCGATCGCGGGGCGCGTGATAGTGCGGCACAGCCGTTCGAGTGTCTTGCGCGCCCCGGCGCCGCTGCGCACCCCCGCGTGCAGGCTGAAGCCGTGCGCATGGGCGCACAGCGCCGGCGCGGCGTATTCGCCGCGACGGACGATGGTTTGCAAGCACAGCACTTTCTGCCCCGCGCGCGGCCCATAGGCGATGCGATACGTGCACGCGGCCGCCTGCAACGACCGCAGCGGGTTATCCGCATCCGTGTCGGCCAGGTAGCTCATGCCCTCCTCTTCGACGAGATAGCCCGATCGGGTCAGCATTCTCATGAGGCGCGTGATAATCTTGACGAGCAAGCCCTCCAGTTCGGCAGTGGTGGGCGCGCGCGCCTCCCGAAACACCGCGGTATCCGCGCGGCGGCGATAAACCCCGGCCCATTCAGCATTGTGGGGCTCCAATCGGTAAGGAAGCGGCGGAAACATCTATTTGGGTTTCAGGGGGGCCGCATCACCTCCCAGTGAGCGACTCAGGTCATAGGCTGACTTTCGCAACAAATCCCCCATCTTGGATACAGCCGCCTTGTTAAACCTGGCAAGCGGTCCCGAAAGTGAAAGCGCCCCAACGAGCTTATCATTAGTGCTGAATACTGGACACGCTACGGCAGCAGTCTCAGAGTCTCGCTCGCCGAAGCTCGCTATCACGCCGGTGCGGCGAATACGATCGAACTCGTTGCCAGGCTCACCACTGAATGCCAGCAGGACCTTGCCGCCTGCCCCCTGGTGAAGCTTCAGAACGTTACCTGGCTCAATGTGGTCACGTATGGCCCGTGGCGCATCGACTCGATAAAGGCACACTCGCACATCACCCTCGCGAACATAGAAAGACGCGCTTTCGCGACTCTGCTCGGCCAGACTGTCGAGCAAGGGCATTATAAGTTGCCCTAGGTGCGTCGAGCTTCTATACAAGCTTGCAAGGCGTGGCGCAGTCGGGCCGACGCGATACTTGCCGTCGCCGTGTTGCGCGAGATATCCGCGCTCCTCCAAGGATTCGATCAATCGCAGAATTGTGCTTTTGTACAAACCCGTTCGTTCCGAAAGTTCAGAGAGTGTTTGCGCCTCATTACCCGGATGAAAGGAGTCTAGAATCGAAAGCGCTCTGTCAACCGCCGCTACACCCGTCTTAGCCTTGGCCATCCTGCATTCCTTCACATGGACCATGCGATTCGATACACAGCACTTGCGTGAGCTTTCGTGTCAGTCGACGCTCACGCCAGCTGCTTTGGCAACCTTTCCCCATAGCGCGATTTGATCCTCGATATACTTCTTGAATTCAGCGGGCGTGCTGCCAATCACGTCGAGTCCGGCCTGCGAGAACCGCATCCTTAACTCCGGGTCCGATACGATGCCATTGATGGTAGAGCTCAATTTCGAGACGATTTCCTGGGGTGTGCCTGCAGGGGCAAGCGCCCCGTACCAAGTGCCTGACATTTCAAAGCCACGAACCCCGGACTCCGCGATTGTCGGCAACTCGCTGATCAGCGTCGATCGCTTGGCACTGGCAACTGCCACGCCGCGCAGCCGGCCAGCTCTGAGTTGAGGTAGCGCGACTGGCGCATTTACGAACATGAACGAAACAATTCCCGACATCACGTCGGTGATTGCTTGACTTCCAGACTTATACGGAACGTGAACAAATTGCACGCCTGTTAACGCGGCAAACATTTCAGTTGTCAAATGATTGGTGCTACCGCTTCCAGACGATGCATAGGTTACTTGCCGGGGTTTAGATTTTGCAAGCGCAGTGAGGTCGCGTATGGTTTTTACCGGAAGCGATGGGTGTACAACCAGCACAGCGGTGGTTGAAGCGAGAAGCGTAATCGGCGCAAAGTCTTTCGCTGGATCGTATGGCAGCTTGTTATAAAGGGCGGGGCTGATCGCCAAAGGCGAGACTGTCGCAAACAATAGCGTGTAGCCATCTGGGGGCGATTTCGCCACCAAATCGGTTCCAATGTTCCCGTTAGCGCCCGGCCGGTTATCGATCACCACTGTCTGCCCCCACATTTCTGCAAGTTTTTGACCCACCGGCCGGGCGATCAAATCGACTCCGCCGCCCGCGGGGTAAGGCACAATCGCACGTACGGATTTTTGAGGATATGCCTGACCGTGTACAGTGAATGGCAGTCCAAGCGATATGCTGGTTACCAGGATAACGGCGTAATCATACTTATGCAGCATCTTCAGATCCTTCCGCTTATGTCGTGTCAATTTGCGACAATGCTCAGACTCTCCGTGTGGGGTCGGCATGTCAGAACATGGTCGACGCGAAGCACTTCTTGAATACAAGAATGCGAAGCTGCACGAGCTTTTTTCTCAAGCAGTGCTGCGCAGCGCATGTCAGTTGTTGCGGCGAACCAAGCTTGCATATCCGTTCTGAGCGCGAGTTGACAGTTTTGACCCATGGTAATAATATAACAGAACGGTATTCTATTATAGTAGAACATCAAAATCGCGTTCGCAGCAGCCCGGCATGTGGGCTAGAACTTAAGCTCAGAATCTTCATTCGCGTGCAGAAATTGATTGAACTGGCCGCGAAAGCGATGTGGTCGATGAAATTCGGTAGCCCGCATTGGGCTGCTGGTGTGTTTGCCCGTGCAGGACGGCGTAAAACATAGCCATTTCCTTAATATCATTTACTGAAAGGACGATAAGATGCTGATCGACGTACGCTGTCGGCTTACTGTGCCAGAGGCGGGCACATATTTTTCAGAGCGCTTGGCGGGACAAGGGCGGTGGGATCGAATCAAAGCGTTCGCAGATGGCACGCTCGAAGGCTATTTCAAGGAAATTGGCGACGCAGGCGTAACGACGGGTGTTTCAGTTTCGGGTAACAACCCCGGACTGAAGATAGGCGCACGTGATATGAAAGCCCGCACGACTTCCAACGACTACATGGCGAAGGTTCAGAAGGAAAATTGGGGCCGCTTTGTAGGGGTAGCAGGGATAGATACAGGCAACGTGTTCCATAATGCGTTGGAGGAGATGGATCGCTGCCACAAGCTTGGTCTTCGTGCTATTTTTATCGAGCCCGGGCGATCGCCTGGTTGCAATCTTGACGATCGACGGCTTTACCCCATCTACCAGAAGTGTGTTGAACTCAATCTAACGCTGATTCCCCAAACGTCAGGCGCGCTCGGAGGTGAGCTGGTGGACTACGCGAACCCCAAGTACGTTGAACGCGTCGCCATCGACTTCCCGACACTGCGAATTGTGTGTGGACACGGTTGTTTTCCATACATACGTGAAGCAATCGCGCTTGCCGGCCGTCGGAATACGGTTTTCATGTCTCCAGACATGTATCTCGTTCAATTCGGATCAGAAGATTGGGTCAAAGCCGTCAATTCGGACTTCATGGGCTTTCAGCATCAATTTCTGATGGGCTCAGCCTATCCATCCATCGCAATCAAGCCCTATTTCGATGAAGTGCGAAAAATGCCATGGAAGGAAGAAGCGTTACCGAACATCTGCTACAAAAACGCGCTTAGGGCGTTTGATCTGCAGGACGATCCGACGTTCAAGAAGCTATACAAGCTGTAGACGGCGCCATACCGGAACTTGACTCGAGCTGCCATACCTGACACTCGACCCGGCGCCGCTACTCCGTTCGGACGTCGGCGTCCTTGATGAGCTTCGCGGTGCGTTCGATAGCCCTGCGCATCGTGGCGGCAAATTCCTCGGGCGCGCCGGCGACCACCTCGATGCCCAGATCGCCCAATCGTTGTTTCGTTTCC
>CAMDLH010000307.1 GCA_945901405.1 Bordetella parapertussis
GTGCCGTTTCAGCACGCCAGCCCGCGCATCCTCAAACTGATGAAGCGCCCCGCCAATGCGGAAAACACACTCGCGCGCATCAAGGCGTGGCGCGCGATTTGCCCGGACATCACTATCCGCAGCACCTTCATCGCGGGCTTTCCCGGTGAGACCGAAGCGGAGTTTGAAGAACTGCTGGCGTTTCTGGAAGAAGCGCAGCTTGATCGCGTCGGCTGCTTTGCGTATTCGCCGGTCGAGGGTGCAACCGCCAACGCGCTGCCGAACCCGGTGCCTGATGACGTGCGTGAAGAGCGCCGCGCGCGCTTCATGAAGACACAAGAGAAAATCAGCAAGGCGCGATTGATAAACAAAGTCGGCAAAACGCTCACCGTGCTGATCGACAAAGTGCATGACAAACAAGCCATCGCGCGCAGCAACGCCGATGCGCCGGAGATTGACGGTACGGTCATCATCACTGGTGCAGCCGCGGCGAAACTCACGGCCGGAAACTTCGTGCAAGTCAAAGTCACGCACGCCGACGCGCACGACCTCAAAGCAAAAATAGTTTAAAAACAATTACTTATGATTAAACGGCTGCTGCAATGGGCGAAGCTGCTCAAACGCGAGGCCGTGACGCTGTGGTTCTGCACGCGTCATCCACAAACACCATTTGCGGCCAAACTGCTGGCGCTGTTCATAGTCGCTTACGCCTTCAGCCCGATCGATCTGATTCCTGATTTCATACCAATCATCGGCTATCTCGATGAGGCCATTCTGCTGCCCATCGGCATCTGGCTCACGCTTAAACTCATTCCGCAAAACGTCATCGAGTCGTGCCGCGCCCAGGCGGATCAGTGGCTCGCCGAAAAACACGCCAAGCCGCGCAACTGGTTTGGCGCGGCGATCATCATTGCGGTGTGGGTGATCGCCGCATACCTGTGCTGGCGCTGGTACACGAGTTGATCGCCGCTATAATCGGCGCATCATGGCATTGAAACGCCCGAAGTTCGAACGCGCCGCCTGGCGCGAATGGCTGGTGATACTGGCGCCGGTCGCACTGTTGGTGATCGGCGCGTTCTTCCTCGCCTCGCGCTTCGTGACGCCGGCGCCGCCGAACACCATCACCATCACCACCGGCGGCGAGTCGGGCGCGTATTACAAATTTGCGCAGCGTTATCGCGATAGCCTGAAGCGCGATGGCATCAAGCTGGAGATCAAGGCTTCCGCCGGCTCGTTGCAGAATCTGGCGAGAATGCGCGGCGCGAAGCCGGAGGCGAGCAGCGCGCTCGTGCAAGGCGGCGCAACGCCGGAAGCAAGCGTGGCCTTCGTGCAGGGCGGCACCACCGAGCCGGAAGACTCGAACAACATGCTCTCGCTCGGGCGCATGTTCTATGAGCCGCTGTGGGTGTTCCACCGCCTGCCGGAGGATATCGAGCGGCTGACCCAATTGCGCGGCAAGCGCATCGCCGTCGGCGCCGCCGGCAGCGGCACGCGCCACCTCGCGGTGCAGTTGCTCGCCGCGAGCGATGTCAACGCGTCAAACGCGACGCTGATGGAGGCGCCCGGCAAGGCCGCCGCCGAGGCGCTGCTCGCGGGCGAAGTGGATGCGGCGTTTTTCGTCGCGGCGCCCGACGCCGAGCTGGTGCAGCAACTGCTGCGCACGTCCGGCATCAAGCTGATGAGCTTTGCCCAAGCCGAGGCCTACGCGCGGCGCTTTCCGTGGCTTGCGCGCGTGGTGCTGCACAAGGGCGTGATCGATTTCGCGCAGGCCATTCCCGCGCGCGATGTCGAACTCGTCGCCGCGGTGGCGCTGCTGGCGGTGCGCGACGACGTACACCCCGCGCTGCAATTCGCGCTGGCGCAGGCCGCGTCCGATGCGCACAAGGCGCCCGGCATCTTCAACGGCGACAGCCATTTTCCGCAGTCGCAAGGCACCGAGCTGCCGATGAGCGCAGTGGCCGAGCGTTTTCACAAATCGGGGCCGCCTTTTTTTCAGCGCTACCTGCCGTTCTGGCTGGCGGTGTGGATGGACCGGCTGCTGGTGCTGCTGATCCCCGTTGTTACCATTCTGCTGCCTCTGTTCAAGATCGTGCCGTTCCTGTATGGCTGGCGCATAAGAAAACGCTTGTGGCATTGGTACGAAGAATTGAAAAAACTCGAACTCGCCATCGCCGATGCACCGCCGGATCGCGAAAAACATCTGAAGGAAATCACGCGCATCGATGACGCAGTGTCGGGCATACCGGTACCCATTGAATATTCCGAGCAGTATTACAACCTGCGGTCGCACGTTGAATACGTGCGGCGCCGGCTTGATGGTTGAGGGCTTGGAGCACGTAGGATGGGTGAAACCCATCACAATCAAAGTACCGTAACCGTGCTTAAGTCAGAGCCACCGCACCTGCCGGCGCGCCAGAAAAAAACGCCTCCACTTCCGCCAGCTCTCGCGTGCGTTTCATCGGCGGCAGGCTGCGCCAGATGCGCTTACCGTAGGGCTTATCCACCAGACGCGGGTCGCAGATCATCAGCACGCCGCGATCGGTCTCATCGCGGATCAAGCGCCCCGCGCCCTGCTTTAGCGTGATCACAGCCTGCGGCACCTGATATTCCATGAAGGCGTTGCGGCCCTCGCGGTTCATCTTGTCGATGCGTGCGGCAAGCACCGGATCATCCGGCGGCGAGAACGGCAGGCGGTCGATCACCACCACCGACAATGCGTCGCCGCGCACATCAACGCCTTCCCAAAAACTCTGGCTCGCCACCAACACCGCGTTACCCAGCTCGCGAAAGCGGTCGAGCAATTCGGTGCGCGAACCTTCGCCCTGCGAAAGCACCGGGTAATCCAGCCCGCGCGCCTTGAACTCCGCGCGCACCAACTCGCCCGCCTCGCGCATCGCGCGCAGGCTGGTGAACAGCAAAAACGCCCTGCCCTCGCTCGCCATCAATACCGGCAGCGCGGCCTTGACCACGGCGGCGGTGTATTCGCGCGTGTTTGGATTCGGCAGTTTTTGCGGCACATACAGCAGCGCCTGTTTATCAAAATCAAACGGGCTGGGCCATGTGGCCGTCTGCGCATCTTCCAGACCCAGCTCGCCGCAGTAGTGCTTGAAATCGCCATTCACCGACAGCGTCGCCGAGGTGAACACCCACGAGCGAGAGGTCTCGGTAACTTGCTTCCTGAAAATATCCGCGATCGACAGCGGCGTTGCATGCAGTTGCAACGAGTGTCCGAAAAGCTCGATCCAGCGCACGAAACTGTCGTCTTCCCCAGCGCGCCAACGCGTGACCTTTTGCGCCAGCTCATGCGCACGTTGACGGCAGTTGGCAAGGCCTTCACTACGCTCGGCTTGCGAATCGAGCAAGGATTTCATCAGCGACAATCGCTCACACACGACATTCAGCGCCGCATCAAAATCCTCGCGCTCGCTGATAGCACCTTCGGCCATGCGGCCGTTGTCTTCCTGCCGCACCAGGCGAAAATCGCGCGTGGCTTTCTCCAGCGCCAGCGCGGCATCGGGCAAATCGGCAAAGTCACGCGCGCCAGCGATGCCCTCGACGCGCGCGTCGCGCGCGAGTTCGAGCAACTGCGAGGTCGAAACGCTCTCGCCGAAAAACAGACTCGCCGTATCCGGCAACTGATGCGCCTCGTCGAAAATCACCGTATTGCACGCAGGCAGCAACTCCGCTACACCCTCGTCGCGCAGCGCCACGTCGGCAAAAAACAAATGGTGATTCACCACCACCACATCGGCATCCAGCGCCTGTCTGCGCGCGCGCATCACAAAGCACTTGTCGAAATGCTCGCACGTCGAGCCCAGACAATTCTCGCGCGTGGAAGTCACATGCGCCCACACCCCCGCGCTCTCCGGCACATCGGCAAGATCGGCACGGTCACCGCTTTGCGTGCGCCGCGCGAAACTCGCGATCAGTTGCAAGTAGCGTGTGTCCTCGCGCGTGGGCAAACGCCCGTCGTCAAGCGCGCGCGCCAGGTGATAGTGGCAAACATAATTCGCGCGCCCCTTCAACAGCGCCACCGACACCGGCGCCTTCAACGCCGCGCGCACCGTCGGGATATCGCGATCAAACAATTGATCCTGCAGGGTCTTGGTGCCTGTGGAGATGATGACCTTGCCGCCCGACATAAACGCCGGCACCAGATAGGCAAACGTCTTGCCCGTGCCCGTACCGGCCTCGGCAACGATAACCTGTTGTTTTTTAATGGTTTTTTGTATAGCCTCCGCCATCTCGATCTGGCCCGCACGCGAGCGGAAACCAGGAACGACGGCAGCCAGGGCGCCATCCGCG
>CAMDLH010000308.1 GCA_945901405.1 Bordetella parapertussis
CATCGGGTCGCCACGCAAAACCGAGCGCATGGCTTCGATCTGCGCGGCAGACAAATCGGATAAATTGGCGAGGGTGCGCTTGCGCACCTTGCCACCCTCGCGATAGGACTCGCGCAGCAGTACGGTGGGTGGGGATCCGCGATTGGGAATGCTATGTATATGCATGCCTACAAATATATAACAATATTATCTATAAGTAAACATATTACATGCCTACATATTTGTGCCAGCCTAAACACCCTATCTTCTTGATTTCAGAGCCATTTCAGATCAAAAACAGGGCGCAAACCGGAGGAACTTCAGGTTAATGGCCTGAATGATCTCCCGGATACGCCCAGGCGCATCCTCAACGGCGTATTCGGAAAGATGATTGAATATGCGATTGAAGTCGTCCTGAAGCTCGGGCGCCAGTTCGACGCGCGCCATGTTCAGTAAGTCCGTTTCTTGGCCGCCGGGCGGGCGCAGGTTTTACCGGCGATTCTGCTTTCAAGATAGCCGCGCATTTTTTCCCACGGTATCGTCTTGCCGGTGGCGACGAGGTTCGCGTAACGCTGGTCGGCTACTGTAAGAAAATCCGCGCGGCGTTCGGCTTGATCCGCTTTTTCTGCGATCGCCTCCAGAATGAAGCTGTGCGCGGTCTTTCCGTCGCGTTCGGCGGCAGCGGCAACGCGGGCCTTCAGGTCTTCCGGGATGCGTATCGTGGTCGTTGACATGTTCGGCTCCGATCCAAAATGCCAATGTAGCACATTCGTGCTACATCTGAAACCAGATCCTTCGTATCGGGTTACACTCTGGATTCCAGCCTGCGCTGGAATGACGGGGTGGGGAGTTTCACTGCGGCTTGATCCCCGCCCCCCTGATAATCCCGCCCCATTTCACGATCTCGGCACGAATAAACACCGCAAAATCCTCGGGCCGCCCGCCCACCAATTCCGTGCCGGTGGAGGTTGCCAGCTCGCGAATGTCGGGCGAGTTAAACGCGCGCAGCAGTTCCGCATTTAACCTTTGTATCACCGGCCGTGGCACGCCGGCCGGAACAAAATAGCCGCTCCACGCACTGGCTTCGACGCCGGGCAGGCCGCCTTCGGTCATGGTGGGCACTTCGCGCAGCAATGGCAGGCGGTTACGGCCCGACACCGCCAGCCCGCGCAGCTTGCCTGACTTCACATGCGCCATGATCGCGGTCGCCACCAGATAGCCGGTGGTGATCTGGCCGCCGAGCAGATCGGGCATTTCGGCGCCCACCGATTTGTACGGCACATCGAGTATGTTGGTTCCACTTTTTTGCTTGATCCATTCGCCCAACAGTTGCGTAATGCTGCCAGGCCCCGCCGAGGCATAGGTGAGCGCGCCCGGCCTGGCTTTAGCAAGCTGAATGTATTCCTGCAATGAATTTGCACCCACGCCGGGATGTACCACCATAACCAGCGGCGACAGGCTGAACTGCGCGACGGGCGCCAACTCATGATTGAGCCGCGCCGTGGAGTTCGGATGCAGCAAGTCGTTGATGGCGTTGTTAATCAGCGCCGACATCAGCGTGTGCCCGTCGGGTTGCGCCATCGCCGCCTGCTGCGCCGCGATGCGCCCGTTGGCGCCGGGCCGGTTATCGACGATGACGTGCTGCCCGAGCGACTCTGCGAGCTTCGGCGCGATCTGGCGCACGCGCACATCAGGCGCGCTGCCGGCGATGGCAGGCACGATGATGCGCAGTGGTTTGGTTGGGAATGGTTGTGCTTGCGCGCTACTCATACACGCGAGCGATGCCGCAGCAAAAATCGCCGCCAGGGAGGATCGGATCATGGGTTTATCTTCGAGTGCCGTCAATCAAGCTCTGTTGTAATCAACTCAGCAAACTTCTTCAACCCTTGCGCGGCAAGCGTATCCGCGCCCTCACGTGTCGTCTTGGCTGGGTTTCTCAAATTGTCGCGCATACGCATGAACGCCGCCGTGACATTTTCTGGCGAGCTTGCAAGCAAGCGGCACGGAAAAACATCTGGATTTTCCGCGGCCACGCCTCCTTTGGCCAATTCGTCGCGTTCGAAGTGTTTGAGATTCCAGGTAACTATGGTAACGGCGTCCACGTCTGAACGTTTGCGCGCGGCGGCCGCGGCAGCAGCAACATAGCGATCCTTGGCCTCCGTTTTCGGGAACAAGCTAGTATTGGCGATAGCGGCGGATCAACGCGTCCCCAGCTGCACGATCCATCAGATCTCTTATACGCACCAGAACACTGCGGTCAACGTTGTAATCTCGCCCAACATTGCGCATCCACTCGTCGTGAATCTCGTTCGTCCAGCGCGCGCGTATCGCGCCGCCCGCGGCCAGCCACATAAACAGATCACGCCGTGCCGCCGGATAGAGCACGCAAGCGTCCAGCACAACAACCGGAGGCACGCTCAATAACCGAGCCGATGCCGTTGCGAGATTGCCGCGAGTTCCTTGAGCACCGATTCACGCTTGGCGTCTTGCGTGCGTTTGTACTTGAGCACTGCCGCACGCGCAACACGCCGATGACTGCCGGCCTTGGGCAGTTGCGGTATTTGCCTTGTATCAAGCAGCTTGACCAAATGCGGGCGCGATACGTTGAGTATGTCCGCCGCCTCCTGCGTGGTAATCGATTGATCGTCCTCGACGACTCGCACGTTCTTGCCCGCCAGCAGCAACTCGGCTGACTGCTCGATAACGCCTGTCAGCGATTCGACCATGCGCAACAGAATATCGCAGGTGTCGCCGGGCAGCACGGACGCAATCACGCGAATTGAAAGAGTATCAACCGCCAATTTTCAACGATAGCTGATGACGCTATGCAATCACCTTCTTGTGCCGCGGCAACGCCAGCGCCAGCGGCACGCCGAGGCATCCCACGATCAGCGATGCCATCAGCGACCACGTATAGTCGCCGGACATATCGAACAGGCCGCCGCCCAGCCACCCGCCCAGCGCCATGCCGGTGCTCGCGCCCAGCATCTCGAACGAATAAATCGTGCCAAGCGGCGCGTTCGCCCCGAACAGTTGCCGGTTGATGATCGGAAACCCCACCATTTCGCCGCCGTAACACAGGCCGAACATCACGGCGAATAGATAAAACGCCCACGACTCCGTTGCAAAGAACAGGATAATCACCGGTAGGGCTTGACCGAGCAGCGAAATGGTCAGCACCGTGCGTCCGCCAAATTTCTCCGCGAATATCGAGAACGCGAAACGGCTGATCACCGAGGTGCCGGCGATGGTTGCGAGCACGCCCGCGGCCTCCACGCCGGGGATGCCCTTGAATGTTGCCATCGACACCACGTGCGCCAAAATCACCGCGTGCGCGAGACAACCGATGTGATGTATGCACATCAACTGCCATACCGTGCGCTCGCGCAAAAGTTCGCGCAGCTTCACCGGCGCCCGGCTGTGCTTGATGGTGCTGGTGCCGGCGCCTGTGGCGGCGCGCGGCGGTTCGGGTTCTTCTTTCTGGCCGTAGGCCTTCAATCCCTTTACCGCCGGGCTGTTGTAGATGAACAAGGAAAAGAATGCGAGGATGCAGCCCACCACGATGCCGATGGTGGTAAACGCGTGCTGCCAGCCGCGCGTTTCCAGCATCCAGCGAAACAGCGGCGCGAATATCACCGGCCCCAATCCCTGCGCCGCCCAATAGATGCCGAGCGCGATGCCCATGTGGCGATAAAACCAGCGCGTCATGATCACAGGCAGCAGCACGCTGAATGCCGCATGCCCCAGCGAGCCCACGAAAAATCCGTAGAATAGATAGAAGTGCCACAGCTCCGTGATCGTGCCCAACAGAACCGTGCCCACGCCGATCAGCGCGGACGCTATCAACATCAATATGCGCGCACCGAATCGGTCGCCGAGCCAGCCCATGACGACCACGGCGGGAAGCCCAACGATAAAGGCAAGCGAATAGGCAAACGAAATGTCGCCGCGCTTCCAGCCGAATTGCTCGACCAGCGGGTCGATGAATACGCCGAACGACGCCGAATCGGCGCGGCTGACGATATTGAGCATGCACGCGGCGCCGAGGACGACCCATGCGTAGTGAAATTTGATTTTTTTGATGTGTGGCACGATTAGACTGTAACCGGCGGAGAATCCGCACTTTCGGTAGTATATTAGCCTGCCCATACGGCGCGGCGTGCGTGCAATCCGTATTGTGCGTACTGTGCGTACTGTGCGTATTGTTCGCGTGATGAAATGATGAAATTTCTGTTGATACTGTTGCTGGTGTGCCTTGCCGGGCTGGAGTATTTTCATCACCGCTCGCAC
>CAMDLH010000309.1 GCA_945901405.1 Bordetella parapertussis
TCTGTAGCCAGTCGCCCAGTATCGGCTGCAGTTGCTGCACCGGCAGCTTGGCCAGCACCCGGCGCAGCGTGGGCTCGCTGGGGGGGGTGAAGCGTGCGCGGCGCGCATCCCAGCGGCAGCGCAGGCTGCGCAGCAGCGGCTGACTGGCACGTTCCGCCCATTGGCCCATTGCGGCACTGTTGCGTGCCCCGCTGATGAACGCGCACACGGCCACCGCCAGGATGGAAGCCAGGCGGTGGCGCCGGCTCTGCTGCGAACGGGTCTCCGGCAGGCTGCCCAGCCGCTCCAGCAGCGTCTGGGTTTGCGCCGCGGACAGCTCCAGCGATTTGGCCGGCACGCGTGGCAGCCGCGCATGTGGCAGGGGGCTGCACAGGATCGCGCGCGCCTGGCGCACCAAGGGGTAGACCAAGATGCGCTTGGGCTGACCGTGTTCGATATAGGTTGCGTTGGTCTTGGCAAAGCCGCGGGTGGCACCGACATCGATCCAATTGGCCGCGCGGTAGCAGGTACCGGCAAAGCGCGTAGGGTCGACAAAGGTTTCGGCCAGCAGCAGCGGCTGGCCATGCACCGACAGCCAGTCGGCCGGCAGCCGGGCCAGGTTGGCTGCCAGGATCTTTGAAGCAAGATTCGGCACACGCGGCCCGGGCAACAGCACAAACCTCGCGTTATTGGCGAGCAAGCCGATGCGCTGCCACTGCAGCGGTGCGGCCCAGCCAATCCAGGCATCGCGTGCCGCGCATTTCTTGGCCGCCGAGGCCCAGCCCAGCAAAGCCAGCCACTGGTCCTCGCAGTGCGCCACGTAGCGCAGACTTCTGCCCACCAGTGCCTTGAGCCCGAGATAATGATGGGCGCGCATCAACTCGTCCCAGCGCTCACGCTCAGACGGCTCGATCAGGCGAACGGCTACCGCACTCAGATTAATTGCGTGCTCGAGCACGCCCACGGGCTTCATGCATCACTTTATAGCAAAGACCGGCGCAAAAAGCCAGCCCCCGGCAAGTCCGCTAAGCGATCAATGCGTTACACTGAACAATGACCCGAACTGTGCCTCAGTGAGACCCGAGTTTTAAGCCCCAAGTTTTAAATTGAGAATTGCTGATGGCGGCAACGTCTCATTCGCGTCCATGCGCGATCACGCTATACTTGCCTTCTGACACTTTTCACCGGAAATATTCAACTCGCGCCATGGAAAGCGATTCAATTGTAAAGCCGCGGCTGGCGGCAACCGTGATGTTATTGCGTGATGGCGTGGACGGCATGGAAGTATTCATGATCGTTCGTCATCAGGGAAACGACTTTGCATCGGGTGCGCTGGTGTTTCCCGGCGGACGCGTCGATCCGGAGGATCATGACCTGGCCTCCGATCCGGCGATATTTCCGCCACGGAGCGAGGCGGACGCGGCAGCGGCGGCATTGCGTGTCGCGGCGGTGCGCGAAACCTTCGAGGAATGCGGCGTGTTGCTTGCACGACCGCGCGGCGAAACCACACTGGTCAATGCCTCGCGCCTGCGCGAAATCGAGAACACGCACCGTGCCGCGCTGGCCGGCGGCGAACGGGCCTTCGGTGCCATGCTGGCCGCGGAAAATCTCGTTCTTGCCCCCGAGCTGCTAACGCACTTTGCCCATTGGATCACCCCAGCCCGGGTCCCCAAACGTTTTGACACGCATTTCTTTCTCGCTGCCGCGCCGTCGGACCAGATCGCTCTTCATGATGGACATGAAGCAGTCGATTCCGTTTGGATTTCCCCAAAGACGGCGCTGGATAGTTGCAAGGCGGGCACCCACAAACTGGTATTCCCGACGCAGATGAACCTGCAAAAACTCGCTCGTCAACAGATTTCGGCCGCGGCGATCGAGGCCGCGCGCAAGAGCCAAGTAGTGACCGTCCTTCCCAGGCAGGAGCAAACGCGCGACGGAAAACGCGTACTCAGAATTCCGCTGGAAGCCGACTATGGCGGCGAACTATTCGAGGTTTCCAATCCGCCTTCGATGCCAAACCCATAAGGCGAACCCGGTCATCATGGCACCGGCGGCGCGAGGCTGCGTTATCAGCACGTCAAGCCGCCACGCGCCCGGTTCGAAAGCCGGTCAGTTACAGTCCAGTGTCGTCACTCGCACCAGTTCACGGCGATACTTCAGATCGTCATAGTGGCGTGCGCGATGCATGGTCGCGCGATTGTCCCAAATGACAAAATCCCCGACCTGCCATTCGTGGCGATAGACGAATTGCGGCTGGGTGGCGTGTTCAGTCAGTTCGAGCAACAGCATGCGGCCTTCGGGTACGGGCCAGTCGACAATATGAGAGGCATGCGCGGCAAGATAGAGCGAGCGCCGGTTCGTGCGCGGAATGTTACGCACCAATGGATGCACGGCAGCGTTGAGCACCTTCTTTTGCTCCGCGGTGAGAGTGAATCCGAGCGCAACCTTGTTGGTGGCCGAGGAATGGTGCACCCGCAAGCCTTCGAGCTTCGCCTTCATGCTCGTGTCCAGTGCGTCATAGGCGGCCCGCATGTCGGCAAATTCCGTGGGGGCGCTCACCGGCGGTACCGCTTTGGCCGAAAGCATGGAGTAGCGCCCAGCCGGGTCGTGGAACGTGGCATCGGCATGCCACAGGCGATTGGTCAATCTGATCTGGCGCGCGCGGTCATCGGCTGACCAAATCTCGCCCTTCTCGTTAACGTTGGAAACATCGCTCAATCCGTCATACCCGAGACGGTTTTTGCCGGCGAGCATGGACGTCACGGCGCCCTTCGCGTTTACCGTGCCATCGAGGCGCTGCGCGAACGCCAATTGTTCGTCGTTGCTGAAGGTCTGATCGTGGAATACCAGCACGGCATGCTCATCCATGGCCGCGCGGATTTGCGCCAACGTCTCCTCACTGTCCAAGTGCCGAAGCTCAACGGGGCCTGCTTCGGCGGCAAAATGCGGGTGAAGCTTACACAACGATAAAGGCATTTGACGAGTCCGAGAGTGAGTTTGACGAAACATTAGACCGCGGCGGTCCTTGCGTCAACATTGCCGCAAAGACATGAACTTCAATGCGCGCTCTTGACGAGCCGGCTCCATCGTTCAAGTTCGCTATTTAGATACGCGGCGTACTTGCCCGGCGTGGCGCCGAACGGTTGCGCGCCCTGCTGTTCGAGACGCGCGAGCATGTCCGGGTCTTGCAGCAGTTTCAGAATTTCACCATTCAACCTGTTCACGATCGCGGGTGGCACCTTTGCCGGCGCCATCACGCCATACCAGCCCGTGACCTCGAAACCAGTCATCCCCGATTCGTGCAGCGTCGGAACGTCAGGCAAGATTGAAGCTCTCTGCAACCCCGTGGAAGCGATAGCCCTGAGCCGCTTCCCCTTTACCAGAGGCGTTGCGGACACCACGGATGACATGGCGAAGTCCAAACGCCCGCCAGTCAAATCCACCAGCGCTGGCGCTATGCCCTTGTACGGGACGTGCAGCGCGGATAGTTTGTTGGCTTCCAGAAACATCATGATCCCAAGGTGCGTGGCATTGCCGGTACCCGCGGAGCCGTAGGTCAATTTGCCCGGATTTGATCTGAGGTGGCCGATGAGCTCACCGGCATTGTTGGCGGGGATCGCTGGACGCACCATGATGACGTAGGGCACCGCGGTGAAAAGAGCCACCGGCGCCAGATCCGTGAACAGCTTGTAGCCCAGGGGTTCACCCAGCGCAATGCTCAACACGACGCCGGAAGTGTTGAACAGCAGTGTGTGTCCGTTGGGATTCGCCCGTGCCACAAACTCCGCGGCGATATTGGCGTTCGCGCCGGGCTTGTTGTCCACCACGATGTTGGCGCCCAGCACTATCGCAAGCTTCTCGCCCAGCAGCCGCGCAAATGTATCCGTTGAACTGCCCCCGGCGGGAGAACCCACCACCAATCGGATGGGGGACGCTGGATACTTGTCTTGCGCGGCCGCTGGAAACGACACGGCAAGAACTGGCATCGCGATTACTGTAGCCAGCAAAGCACTGTGGCTGAGACTCGTCATTCCCTATCCTTGTTTGTATTCCTGACCTCGTCAGATCACGTGATTTGCGCGCCGTGATACTCGTGCGACGGGCGTGTTTATTTAGCTTATCACGACGGAGATCGACGTACGAATGCAACTGCCGTTGATGATCTGCCGAGAATCGCGACGTGAAAAGACTTGCAAAGCGTTGCAGCCAAAAAATAGGCCACTCGAAAGTGGCTTAAGTTCTTGATTATTGGCGCGCCCGGCAGGATTTGAACCCA
>CAMDLH010000310.1 GCA_945901405.1 Bordetella parapertussis
ATATTCTGAAGCGTACCGGTCTGCATCCATCGCATCTCGAACTGGAGATCACCGAGAGCTTGGTGATGAAGGAGATCGACGCGGTGATAGCCAAGTTGAAGGAATTGAAAGGACTTGGTTTACAACTGGCGATCGACGATTTCGGCACCGGCTATTCAAGCCTGAGTTATCTGCGGCGCTTTCCGATAGACCGGCTGAAAATCGATCAGTCATTCACGCGCGAAGTCACCAACTCCAAGGACGGCGCCTCGATTGCGCGCGCGATCATACAGCTCGGACACGCGCTGGAACTCAAGGTGATCGCCGAGGGCGTCGAGACCGAAAGCCAGTTGCATTTTCTGCGCGAAAACGGCTGCGATGAAATCCAGGGTTTTCTGTACGCCCGCCCGCTTGATCCGCCCGCGCTGCGTGAAATGTTGGTTGCGGCGCAGAAGACTTTGCGTGGTGCTTGAGGGTTGGGAGTTGGGAGTAACACCCGAAGCTCGTATTGACTCTCAACTCTCAACTCCCAACTCCGAACGCCGAACGCCTTCACGCCCGCCGAAACACCACATCCCACACGCCGTGGCCAAGTTTCAAGCCGCGATTTTCAAACTTGGTGAGCGGGCGATACTCGGGGCGCGGCGCGTAGTCGGTGGCGGTGTTGGCGAGCAGCGGTTCGGCATTAAACACCGCGAGTATCTGTTCCGCGTACTCCCGCCAGTCGGTGGCGGCGTGTATGTACGCGCCCGATTTCATTTTGCCGGCGAGCAGATTCACCAGCGGCGGCTGAATCAAGCGCCGTTTGTGGTGGCGTTTCTTGGGCCACGGGTCGGGAAAAAAAATATGCACGCCGTCAAGACTGGCGGGCGCGATCATGTGCGTGAGCACCTCGACCGCGTCGTGTTGCATGATGCGCACGTTGCCAAGCGCGCCTTCGTCGAGCAGCTTGAGCAGACTGCCGACGCCAGGTGAATGAACCTCGATGCCGAGGTAGTCGTTTTCCGGATGCGCCGCCGCGATCACCGCGGTGGTCTCGCCCATGCCGAAACCGATTTCGAGTATCTTCGGCGCGGCGCGACCGAATGCTTCGTTCAGGTCGAGCAGGGACTCACGGTAGGCAATCGCATAACGCGGCGCAAGCTCATCAAGCGCGCGCCGCTGCGCATTCGATACCCGGCCCTGACGCAGCACGTAGCTGCGGATGTGGCGGCGGTTTTCGGGTGGCGTGGGCAGAGGAAAATCAGTGTTGAGTTTTAAGTGTTTAGTGTTGAGTTTGGCGGAGTGATGGTTGGCGATCAGCGTAAGTTATATAAGTAATTGTTTTTAAACAACTATTTATTTCAGCCATCAGGCGCGATACGCGCAACTTAACACTCCTGAGAAACAAAACGTCTAACCCTTTGTTTCTTAAAGGAACGCCTGCCCCCGCGAAGCGGGGGTTGAGAAGCTCAAAACTAAACACTCAACATTGCTTTTCAAGTGCTTTTGGCGCCGATCATCCCGCCTACCGGCGAACTGGGCGCGCCCGAATACAGCTTTTTCGGCATGCGTCCGGCGAGGAAGGCTTCACGACCGGCCTCGACGGCTTTTTTCATCGCCGAGGCCATCAGCACGGGGTCTTTCGCGGCGGCGATCGCGGTGTTCATCAGTACCGCATCGCAACCCAGTTCCATCGCAATTGCCGCGTCGGACGCGGTGCCCACGCCGGCGTCCACCACCACCGGCACTTTCGCGTTTTCGATGATGATTTGCAGATTCCACGGATTCAAAATGCCCATGCCGGAGCCGATCAACGAGGCGAGCGGCATCACCGCGACGCAGCCGATTTCCTCAAGCTGCTTGGCGATGATCGGATCATCCGAGGTGTAGACCATGACCTTGAAGCCATCCTTCACCAGTGTTTTTGCGGCGGCTATGGTCTCGACCACGTTTGGGTACAGCGTTTTCGGATCGCCCAGCACTTCGAGCTTGACCAGATCGTGTCCGTCGAGCAGCTCGCGTGCAAGGCGCAGCGTGCGCACGGCGTCATCCGCCGTGTAACAGCCGGCGGTATTGGGCAGCATGGTGAATTTCGACGGCGGCAGTGCGTCGAGCAGGCTGGGTTCGTTCGGGTTTTGCCCGATGTTGGTGCGCCGGATCGCGACGGTGATAATTTGCGCGCCGCTGGCATCAACCGCCGCGCGCGTCTCGACGAAATCCTTGTACTTGCCGGTACCCACCAGCAGGCGCGAGCCGTAGGCCTTGCCGCCTATGACTAATGTATCGAGATGTTCGTTTGGTTTCATAATATGCCCTGTATTTGGTAATTACTGCGGGCGCGTTCAACCGCCGCCGACTGCCACAACAATTTCAAGCCGGTCGCCGTGTGCAATCACTTGTCCGTCGAATGTTCCGCGCGGCACGATGTCGCCGTTGCGTTCAAGCGCGACTTTCTTGCCTGCAAGACCCAATTCGATAATCAGTTCGCTCACCCGCATGGGTTGAGCGAACTCGCGGGCTTTGCCGTTGATCTGCACTGAAATCATGAATGAGTTGGAAGATGATGGCGACAGCAATGGCGATGCGGCACGCGGCACCGCGCACGGGTGCTATTTTACCGTTTTGCCTCAATTGTTGGGCAATGTCCGCGCGCAAGGGTTCCCGCGGCGGTGCGCGTACCCAGTTCCACGCCATGACGTCGCGGCGGTATTTCGTTAGAATCAACAAAATTCAATCAAGTTTCTGGCATGCTTAACTGGTTCGGCCGCCGCACAACAAATGCTCCCATTCCCGATTACCGCAGGGCGCGCGACATCATCGCGGGCCTGGCTGGCGGCGGGGGCGTGGAGGAACTCGCCGAGATCACGATCGCGCTGGAGTCGCTGACGGCGGCGGGCGGCATTCAACTCGACGAGCGCTTCGACGAGATACACATGCTCGACGGCGCCGGGCAGGAGCGCCTGGTCGAAATGTTGATCGAGTATCTCGCCACGCCGCGCCAGAGAAAGCAGCGCGAAAGCCAGTTGTGGGGCGGCGCCTACAACTACCTGCAGGCGCTCTACAGCGCCTATCTATTATGCTTGCAGCGTTATGAAGCCGATCCGCGCGGCTCGATGCGTTTTCGCGCGCGCCTGCCGGTGACGCTGGCACGCTCGTTGCGCGCGCTGCGATTGCAAATCAAGTGGACGCTGCTGCGTTACGCCACGCCCGAAGCGCGCATCTGGACCGAGATGGCGGGCTTGTACGTGTTTGCCGAGTCCAACGGCATCACCGACGAGAAGGTCGTGTTCTATCCGGGCAAACACATCACGGTCAAGCAGGAGTTCGTCAAGGGGCTGATGATCGCGGCCTCCTCCAACGGCAGCCTGCGCCCGGCGGAGCAGGACATCGCCACGCGGCTGGTGGATCACTACGCTGATTTTTTTATCATGTCGCTGCAGCCCGCCGACGGCTGCACACACTGGTTTGACCTGAAGGAACCCGGCCCGCCGGTGCGCAATTCAAAAGCGCCGCCGGAAAATCACGTGGTGCGCTACTTCGGCGCGGGTGCGGCGCTGGGCGAACTGGAAAAAGTGAGTGCGCATATCGCCTACCAGCGCGCCATTCCGCCGGAAGTCATGTTCTACCCCAAGCTTGATGATCAGGTGATGCTGTCGGCGCTAAAACATCTGGAGCAGGATTGGGCCGGCAAATCGCAGGCGCGCGAGCACGAGCGCAATAGGGCCACCGCGAGGGTGACCGTGGTGCCCGGCCTGCAGGAGATACTGCGCGCGCTTGATTTTGCCATCAACGATTCGCTCGACTTCACCGATACCGCGGCGGCGGAAAGCTGGGTGGTGGAAGACGTGAGCGACGGCGGCTATGGCGCGGTGATCCCGTCGATCACCGGCGACTGGGTCGATGTCGGCGGGCTGGTCGGCGTCGAGGGCGAAACCATACGCGACTGGCGCGTCGGCATCATTCGGCGCGTGAACCGGCTTGACGGCAACCAGCAACGCGTGGGCGTGCAACTGATCGGCGGCAGGGCGGCGCTGGCGAAAATAAATCGCGTGGCCGGGCAGCCGCCGTTGTCCGCGGTGCTGCTGAGCACCGAGCTCGCGGTGGATCAGGACGTGGAGGTGATTGTTCCCGCGGGGACATTCACCAGCATGTCGCAGATTGAAATGATCATGGACGAGAAGAGTGTTCGTCTGCGGCCTTCAAAAGTGATGGAGCGTAGCGCTCGATCCGAACGGGTGGCGCTGAAGGTCATGGAGATT
>CAMDLH010000311.1 GCA_945901405.1 Bordetella parapertussis
CGAAGAACAATGTCTGATATCTCCCAACTCCGACGATAAAAACAACCTATGCCTCGACAGTTGGAACTCGGCGACCACCGGCCTTCTGGGAAACAGAGCCTCGACTCATAACGCTTGGAACGGAGTGGTACTATGGAGTGGAGTTCACATCTACCCGAGGTTCAGACAAGCTCGTTGCAACCGTTGCACCGGAAGAAGGAGAGTTTTCATTCAGGTGGTGGCACGAGAGTCGGCTTCAGGCTGATCTAAGTTTCGCGGGTGTCACCGATTGGATAATTGAGAACAAGGGAAATATCGAACGACTCGTTCTAGAATTCAATGAACCGAAAATCGAGTACTTCATCCTTCAGCTTAAACCGCACATTTTCGTGACTTGGCGTTTGGGTTGGGCATGATCGTTCTAATAATGATTATTGGGTATGCTGTATTTTTGGGATAGCGAACATGAAATGTCATCAGCCTGATTCACCCAAGTCATCACGTATGGCGGACAGACTGCTCCGACCCCTGCACGTAAAAAAATCACTAATACACATTTGCCTGCTACTCTCCGCCCTCCTCACTGCAACACCCGTCTACGCGCAGCCGCAGCAGAAATATCCAGTCAAGCCCATCCGTTTGATAGTGGCGTTCACCGCCGGGGGCACCAGCGACATACTCGCACGCATGATCACGCCGGGCATGGGCGAAGCCTGGGGGCAGCCGGTGGTGATCGAGCCACGCCCTGGCGCGGGCGGCTCGATTGCCGCGGCGATCGTATCCAAGGCAACGCCCGACGGCTATACGCTGCTCTCGACATCGGCCGCCATCGCGATTGGGGCGGTACTGAACACCAATTTGCCGTACGATTTGCGCAAGGATTTCTCGGGCATCGCGGAGCTTGGCTATAGCACCACCGTGCTGGTGGTTTCGCCGTCGCTAGGCGTCAAGACGGTGAAGGAATTTATCGCCCTCGCCAACACGCGGCCCGGCAGGCTGTTGTTCGGTTCCACCGGCGCATTTACCTCGACGCACCTGAGCTCGGAGCGCTTCAGGCATGCCGCGGGCATCAAGGCGCAGCATGTGGGGTTCAAGGGCCAGCCCGAGTTTCTGATCGAAATCGCCGCCGACCGCGTGCAGTTCGGCAGCCCTGGATTGATGGTGGCGATGCCGCTGATCAAGGATGGCAAGCTGGTGCCGCTGGTCGTTGCAACGCCGCAACGCTCACCGGTGCTGCCGGATGTTCCTTCGGCGGCGGAAGTGCTGCCCGGCTGGGGCAGGGACGGTTCGCAGGCATGGTTCGCGCCCGCGGGTACGCCGCGCGCCATAAGGCAGCAGATCAGCAGGGAAATCGCGCGCAATCTTGCCCTGCCCGAAGTCCGGGAGCGCTTGCAGAATCTCGGATTTCATATCGCCCCAACGACACCCGAAGAGCACGAGAAGAATCTGCGCACCGACATCGAAGTGTTTACGCGCATCGTCAAGGAGGCGGGGCTGAAGGCGAAGTGATCCGCTCGCGCGGAAATCTCCCAAACGTAGCCCGGAAGTAACGCAGCGTATTCCGGGTACAATTTCACCAGGCCCACCGCGCCGCAAAACAAACGAGAAAATCCATGCCATCAAAAATGGTCACAACGAAAACATTGGCAGCCGCGGCAGCACTCTGCGCATGCGCGCAAGGCCACGCGGCCGATGCGCCCTATCCCGCGCGCAACGTCACCATCGTGGTGCCGTTCGCGGCTGGTGGTTCGGCGGACATCCTCTCGCGCGGCGCCGCGCGCGGCCTCGGCGAAATGTGGAGCCGTAGCATCATCGTGGAGAACCGGCCCGGTGCGGCGAGCATGATCGGCGCGGAGTACGTGGCCAACTCCGAGCCGGATGGCTACCGCTTGCTGCACGCGACCTCATCGTATCCGGGGGCGGTCGCCACGCGTCTCAAGCTGCCGTTTGATCCGGCCGCGGCATTTGTGCCGGTGGCGATGATCGCGCGCGCGCCGTTCGTGCTGGCGGTACATCCATCCGTGCCGGCAAGGACGGTGAAGGAATTCATCGCGGCGGCGAAACAACGCTCGCTCACTTATTCGTCCTCGGGCGCGGGCGGCAGCAATCATTTCGCGACCGAGCTTCTCGCCCAACTTGCAGGCTTCAGGATGACGCATATCCCGTATAAAGGCATTGCGCCCGCCGTGGTTGGGTTGATCGGCGGCAATGTCGATGCGATTCTGGCGAGTTCCCCCGGCGTCATGTCGCAGGTGAAGGCAGGCCGCGTGCGCGCCATCGCGGTGAGCAGCGCGGAACCTTCGCCGCTCATCCCCGGCCTACCGTCGATAGCGCAATCAGGCGTACCCGGATTCGCCTATGAAAACTGGTGGGGCATGTTCGCTCCGGCGAAAACGCCTGCGGGCATTGTCAACACCATCAACGCGGCGGTAAACAAGGTACTGGTGAGCACGGAGATGAAACAGATGCTCGACCGTGAAGGCGCGGGCGCGGCGCCGATGAGCGTCGCGCAACTCGCGGATCTGCTGCCCAAGGAAATCGCGCTCTATCGCAAAATGGCGCAGGCGGCGGGAATGAAGCCGGAGTGAATCGGCGCCTGCCCGTGGCATCGAGATAAAGCGCTACGCGTTCTCACCGTAATACATCCGCCGGTACGTGATGTTCACCACGTTGCGCGAGATGCGCACGTCGAGCACCATCGGGCCATCGCCCGCCATGAATTCATCAATACCGCTGGCCAGTTCATCCAGCGTGCGCGCCACGCGTCCGCGGCAGCCGAAGGCGCGCGCCACCCCGCCGAAGTCCGGCGAGCGCAGCGTGGAGAGCATGGGGTCAAAGCCAGTCGCCTTCAGCTTGTGATACTCAGCGCCCAGCCCTTCGTCATTGAGGATGATGAACAAGAGCTTGATGCCGAGGCGTGACGCGGTGTCGAGTTCCTGAATGTTTTGCATCGCGGCGCCATCGCCTTCGATCAACGCGAATGGTTTGCCGAGCGCGACCGCCATGCCGATTGCCGTGGGCAACGTTTGGCCGATGCTGCCGAAGCCGTTGACGAACTCGTGCAGCACGCGCGGCTTGTTCATGATCATCACCGGGAACGCGAACGAATGGCCGACGCCGATGGCGATGCCCACATCGGATGGCAGCTTGTCGTCGATCACGCGCGAAGCCTCGCGTGGATCAACCGTGCCGGCTTCGATTTCGTATTCGGCGGGATCGCGATCGGCATTGAGCAGAA
This sequence comes from Bordetella parapertussis, assembly GCA_945901405.1. Classification (GTDB taxonomy): domain Bacteria; phylum Pseudomonadota; class Gammaproteobacteria; order Burkholderiales; family SG8-41; genus CAMDLH01. Next base: position 3,218 of record CAMDLH010000311.1, read on the forward strand.
TTTTCTTTACCGTAGGCGTTCTAAAATTCTCTTTAAAAACAATAACTTGCGATAATTCCTCATCAATGGCTCGCAGCGTCGCCAAGGCATCACCCTGCACATAACAATCGGCAAGCTTGTCGTTGCCCATCAGCACCACCGGCTCGCTGTTGATGTGCACGATGCGCGCGTTTGGATACAGCAAGCCGCCTTCGATGGTGTGCGGATTCAGACTCGCACCTACCGCGATCACGCAATCGGCTTCTTCAAACAAACCCATCACCACGCGCGTGGAGAACATGCCGGAAATGCCGGCGTGAAACTCGCCATGCAGCGCGCCCTTGGCCACCAGCGATGTCGCGGTGAGCGCACCGATGCGCTGCGCGAGCTGCCCTGCAAGTTCAACCGCGCCCGATTGCACCGCGCCCTCGCCCACCACCACCACCGGCCGCTTGCTCGCGGCGATGATCTTCACCGCCTGCGCAAGCTGTTCGTCGGCGGGCTTGATGCGCTGTTGTCCGGCGTAGAGTGTCGAGGACGGCTGGTAATCGTCGCCATCGCTGTCGATGTTCATCGATTGCACGTTCATCGGATACGCCAGTACCACCGGGCGCTTTTGCACGCGCGCCTGGAAAAACGCCTGGCGCACGGCGTCTTCGGCGAACGCGGGTGTCAGCACCTCGATATAGCCCGCGCCGGTTGCGCCGACCAGCCGATCCTGATTGAGCGACTGGTTCTGCCACTCGTTGTTGAAATGCGTGCGGCTGGTGTAGACCACCACCGGCACGCGCGCCTTCACC
>CAMDLH010000312.1 GCA_945901405.1 Bordetella parapertussis
TCGAGCGCAATACCTCAACATGAAATGACCCACGCTCGATTATCTATGAACGTTTTTCCGTTGTCTAGCCCTATTTCGACATCAATATTTTCAACTCGGACCCTTCCCCTTGAAAACTAAGCACTTTTTTATACGTGCGTCGGGGCTGGAGATCAGGCTGCGTAATGGACAGACTTGTAATTTTGTGTCAGATTCTATAAATAGCTTATTTGGTATGTTAATTGCTTGGTTCGGTGGATAGGCTGCAAGCGAGCAAGATTGCGACGAGGAGCGTCACTTAATGACAATTATTGGTAAATGCCATTCGGCAAATGTACGCGGCGCAATGTGTTGCGATGCGCTTGGTTCGTGTCGCGAACCAGGGTGCTCCCGAGCCATGAATCAGGCAGGCGTTTATAGCTTGCTTGTGCAGCGCGGATTTACACTAGTCGAACTCATGATTGTTGTTGCCATCATAGGAATATTAGCCGCAATAGCGATCCCCACTTATGGCGACTATAGTATCCGGACCAAAATGTCTGAGGTCATTCTGTTTGCGAGTGGTTGCCGCACTTCCATTTCCGAGATTTACCAAGGTGCTAATACTGCTCCAGGTGGCGGCAATTGGCAATGTGAGAGCAATACGTCGCGGTACGTAAGTGCCGTTGCAACGGATGACAATGGTGTGGTGACGGTAACTGTAGCAAATATCAACCCTTCCGTGAACGCCCGGAGTATACGGTTGGTGCCGTACATAAATGGAGTTCCGGCGACCGTTGCGCTCAATTTTGGAACCGGTATAAAAGAGTGGCGCTGTGGTCCATCCGCCGCGCCCCTCGGTGTTGAGCTGAAACATTTGCCAAACTCGTGCCGTAATTGACTTGAGCTTCATCGCGGCCCACCCTTCGGGTAAATCCAGTCCTTAGCGCGACCCCTTGCAACATGCTCGCAACGTCGTAACGAATACATCGTCCCTGCGCTTCCTATCCAGCGATACCGGCGAATACCCGCGCTGCACTGGCAGCGCAGTCGCGTAGGCCATCAACGAGATCGTGAACGTGGTGTTTTGCCCGATCGTCAGCGGCCATCGCCCGGCCCAACTGAAGGCGAGCGCGCTACTGACGGGTTCGAGGTAGTAAATGGGCCAGATGACTTGCGGATTGCCGCCACGCGAGCCGACGAATATCGCCTGGCAGGCGCAAATGGTAAGCTACAAATGCCCAGAACGCAGTGCGATATCGTTCATTGGCAACCAAAGTCGCCAGCACCGCAAATAAAACCGCGCCCGGAAAGGCGCGTGAAGTTACCAGGGTGCTCACAAACAAATCGTAGTCAGCGCGAATGATGCCTGCGGTCGCCGCCCGGCGGCGGTGCGACTTTCATGATTTCGTCGAGCGTGGTGACGCCTTGCGCTACCTTCATTGCGCCGTTGATGCGCAGCGGTTTCAGGCCGTCCTTGTAGGCGAATTCGCGCAGCGCTTCGAGGTCGGTTTCGTCGGCGATATGTTTTTTGATTTCGGGTGTCAGCACCATGGTTTCGTAAATGCCGATGCGGCCCTTGTGGCCCGTGAATCGGCATTCGAGGCAGCCCTTGCCGATGGCGGTGGTTCCCTTCGGGTTGGGCGCTTTCCACGGGGCGACGAGCATGTTCCAGGCTTCATCGTCGATGTCGGTTTGTTCCTTGCAGTGCGGGCACAAAGTGCGGATCAACCGCTGCGCCATCACGCCGAGTATCGTCGATTGCAGCAGATACGCCGGCACGCCCAGATCAAGCAGCCGCGTGATCGCCGAGGGCGCATCGTTGGTGTGCAAGGTGGACAGCACAAGATGGCCGGTGAGCGCCGCCTGTATCGCCATCTCCGCGGTTTCAAGATCGCGTATTTCGCCCACCATGATTATGTCCGGGTCTTGCCGCATCAGCGTGCGGATGCCGCTGGCGAAAGTGACGCCGATGCCGCTTTGCACCTGCATCTGGTTGAACGCTGGTTCGACCATCTCGATGGGGTCTTCCACCGAGCATACATTGACTTCCGGCACGGCGAGCTGCTTTAACGTCGAATACAGCGTGGTGGTCTTGCCCGAGCCCGTGGGCCCGGTGACGAGTATGATGCCGTGCGGCTGGCTGGTCATGCCGTTCCACTTGCGCTCATCGTCCTCGGTGAAGCCAAGCTCCTTGTAATCCTTGATCAGCGTTTCCGGATCGAAAATCCGCATCACCAGTTTTTCGCCGAAGGCCGTGGGCATGGTGGATAGCCGCAGCTCGACTTCGCCGCCGTCGGGCGACACGGTTTTCAAACGCCCATCCTGCGGGCGGCGTTTCTCGACCACATCCATGCGGCCGAGTATCTTGATGCGCGAGGTCATCGCCACCATCACCGGAGTCGGAATCTGGTAGACCTGATGCAATACGCCGTCGATGCGAAAACGCACGTTGCCAGTGTCGCGCCTGGGTTCGATATGAATGTCGCTGGCGCGCTGCTCGAAGGCGTAGGTGAACAACCAGTCGCAGATGTGCACGATATGCTGGTCGTTGGCATCGAGCTTGCCGCTGCGGCCCAACTGCACCAGTTGCTCGAAGTTGGTGACCGAGCTGACGCCGCCCTTGTCCTGCTCAGAGGCGCTCTTGACCGAGCGCGCGATGTTGTAGAACTCGACGATGTAGGATTGAATGTCCAGCGGGTTGGCGATCACGCGCTTGATGTCCAGCCGCATGACCTGGCGCAACTGATCCTCCCATTCGCGCACGTAGGGCTCGGCGGTGGCGATGGTGACCTCACGCGTGTTCACCGCCACCGGTAATATCTTGAAGCGCTCCGCATACGCGTTCGACATGATCTTGGTGACCGCGCCGAATTCCACCTTGAACGGATCGACATGCAGATAGGGCAGGCCGCATTTTTCGGCGAGCCATTGCGTCAACGATTCAAGATGCAGCGTCTTTTTCGGTTCGCGCGGGTCTTTCCATTTTTGATCGGCGACCACGGCCAGCGGATGCTGGTTCGAGCGGAACGAGCGGCGGTCCGACAAAAATTGATCCGCGATTTCCTTAGCCACCAGTTTGTCCGCAACCAGATCAGCGACTATCTGTTGCAGGGTAAGCGGCCGGTCAGGACCGCGTGCCGCCTTGGCGGCATGCAAGGCAGGCGTGAGTGATGTAGGGGGTGTAGGGGGCGCAGGGGGCGTGGTGGGCGCGGGCGTGGACATTATTCGTCTGTCGTGGAGTTAAACGTAAGACTAACACATCGATTTTCTGTTATTTGGCGAACGCAAATGGATAACGGCTAAAAAAGTCATGCAAGCGCAGGCTGCATTATTTTGGTGCAAAACTGCATTGTTAGCGCTAACATGGTGCAAATTTAGCTACCGCCAAGATATTAATATTAATAAAAACAAATACTTAGTTTCATGGAATAATAATTGCTTTCTTTTGGTGCAATCACTTAACAAGGGAGTGCAAGGCAGTGGAAGCTCTAAAAATAAGCAACGATACCTTATTCATTTTGCTCGGTGCCATCATGGTGCTTGCGATGCATTCGGGGTTCGCGTTTCTCGAACTCGGCACCGTGCGCAAGAAAAACCAGGTCAACGCACTGGTCAAAATTATCTGCGATTTCGCGGTTTCGACGATCGCCTACTTTTTCGTCGGCTACGGCGTCGCGTATGGCATCGACTTCCTGACCGGCGCCGACAAGCTTGCCGCGAAAAGCGGCTACGATCTGACCAAGTTCTTCTTCCTGCTTACCTTTGCCGCCGCGGTGCCCGCGATTATTTCCGGCGGCATCGCCGAACGTTCCAAGTTCAACACGCAATTGATCGCGACTGCGGTTATCGTGGCCGTCATTTATCCGTTCTTCGAGGGTATTGCGTGGAACAACAAGTATGGCGTGCAAGCCTGGATCAAGGCCACGACCGGTGAAGACTTTCACGACTTCGCCGGCTCC
>CAMDLH010000313.1 GCA_945901405.1 Bordetella parapertussis
AAAGTTACCCACCGGCGCGCGCGCTCTGGCTCTATGGAGGGAGCCGCACGCGCGCCCGTGGATAACTTCGCTCATCAGATTGTTCAACCAGGTAAACACCCAGCTTCCTAAAATGGGTGAAACTCACCCACAGATTCTGCTGACGAAGCCCTCTTGTTTAAGACTGCCGCGCTTGACACTCGTCGCGTAGTTGTCGCGCACGCGCTGCATGCCGCGATCAAGCGCATCGCGCGCAACTTCCAGCACCTTCACCGGGATGCCGAAATCGGCAAAGCTCATGGCGATGCCGCCGCCCATGGTGCCCGCGCCAATGACCGCGGCGGTTTTCACCTTTTGGGGTTTGAATTCTTTCGGCGCGCCGGGAATCTTCGCCACTTCACGTTCGGCAAAAAACGCGTAGCGCAGCGCTTTCGCTTCATCGGCGTTTTCCAGTTCCTTGAACAAACGCTGTTCGGTGGCGATGCCTTCGTCAAACGGCTGCGTGGTCGCGGCCTCGACGCAGGCGATGCAGTGATACGGCGCTTTTTGGTTGCGCGCCTTGCGTGCAATCGATTTGCGCATCGCCTCGAACATGCCAGGCTCTGCACTGGCGTCGGCCTTGCGGTCGCGCACGCGCGGCAACGGACGCTTGTCGGCGACGCTCTTCGCGTAAGCAATTGCCTCCGCGCGCAAATCCTTGCCCGGTACGATGGCATCAATGATGCCCATCGACTTCGCTTCCTCGGCGGGCACATGGCGCCCGCTGACGATCATCTCCATTGCCGCTTTCGGACCGATCAATCGCGGCAGGCGTTGCGTGCCGCCTCCACCCGGCAGTATGCCGATCAGCACTTCGGGCAGGCCCACCTTCGCACTCGCCACTGCGATGCGGTAGTGACTCGACAAAGCGTGCTCCAAGCCGCCGCCCAGCGCAAACCCGTGTATGGCGGAAACGATGGGCTTGGTGGATGCGTCGAGCACGTCGTGGCTCACGCGCGGCAACACCGGGCGCGGCTTGCCGAACTGGCGGATATCAGCGCCCGCGATAAAGCTGCGGCCCGCGCCGATCAGCACCATCGCCTTCACGTTCGGATCGGCCACGCCTTGATCGACCGAGGCGATGATGCCCTCGCGCACGCCCGGCCCCAACGCATTAACCGGGGGATAGTCCACGGTGATTACACCGATGCCGTCTTCAACTTCGAATCGCACTACGGGGGCTTCGCTCATATCGTTACCTCTTGATTGGTTGAGTGTGAATGCCAAAAAATTGCGTTACTTCTTTTCTTCCTTGGGCGCGGGCTCGTCGTCTTTCTTCTGCATGGACAGCGACGATGCAATGGTGGATGCCGGTTCGCCGCGCTTGCTTTTCAGCTTGATGTTCAAACGCAATTCGTTGGCGGAATCGGAATTGCGTATCGCTTCTTCATAGGCGATGTGACCCTCGTCGTAAAGCTCGAACAACGCCCAGTCGAAGGTGCGCATGCCGAGCTCGCGCGACTTGGTCATGATCGACTTGATCTCGCTGAAGTCGCCCTTGAAAATGCGCTCGGCGATGGTCGGCGTGTTGATCAATATCTCGATGGCGGCCTTGCGGCCCTTGCCGTCCTGGGTGCGCACCAGACGTTGCGCCACGATGGAGCGCAGGTTGGCCGACAGATCCATCAGCAACTGTGTGCGCCGCTCCTCGGGGAAAAAGTTGATCACGCGTTCTATGGTCTGGTTCGCACTGTTCGCATGCAGCGTGCCCAGGCACAGATGCCCGGTCTCGGCGAAAGCGATTGCGTGCTCCATGGTTTCCGCGTCGCGTATCTCGCCGATGAGAATCACGTCTGGCGCCTGACGCAGCGTGTTCTTCAGCGCGTGATGCCACGAATGCGTGTCGATGCCCACTTCGCGGTGCGTGATCAGCGACAACTTCGACTGATGCACGTATTCCACCGGATCTTCGACGGTGATGATGTGGCCCGCCGAAGTGCTGTTGCGCTGATCAATCATCGCCGCCAGCGTGGTAGATTTGCCCGAGCCGGTGCCGCCCACCACCAGCACCAGGCCGCGCTTATTCATGATGACTTCTTTCAGAATCACCGGCAGGCCGAGCTTTTCAAAGTTTGGAATCTCGGCCGCGATGGTGCGGATCACCATGCCGACTTGCCGCTGCTGCACGAACACGTTCACCCTGAAACGAGACAGGCCGGGGATGAAAATCGCGAAGTTACATTCCATTTCCTTCTGGAATTCCGCGCGCTGCTCGCCGTTCATCATCGAATGCGCGAGGATTCGCGTGATGTCGCCGGTGAGTTTCTGCTGCGCCAGCGGCTGCATGGTGCCGTGCGCCTTCATGCTGGGCGGAAAATCCGCCGAGATAAAAAGATCCGATCCGCTCTGCGCGCTCATCGTCGCCAGCAGCTTGTGCATATAGGCGCGACCCTGCTCTTCGTTCAAACCCGACATGAAGTTATTCTCTGTGTTGGCGGGCAGAATTGCCCGGACTGATTCATCTTCTGGGGCAGCCGGCACTTTTCGGCAAGCGCCGCGCGGCCCTTATTGTTTGCGAATTAACAATATTACTACGGTGTGGCGGTGTGTAGATAACAAGTGGTTAAAACGGTCAGAATGCCGGCACGGAGAAGGCCAGAAACGTCAATAACAAACGCATCATTGTTTTCTCCCGTGAATCACTGCCATTCTTGTTGATGTATTCTAACGAAAATACCTTGAATCAATAACAAAGCCCATGCGAATTCTATTCATGTTGCCCGCCGCGCGAGGCGTTTACTCGCCCGAGGCCGCGCAAAGCCGCATCAACGTCATCCAATCCTATGCCACGCCGTCGATACGGATCGACGTGGATTACCTGCCCGAGCCTTCGGGTTTTCTGCCGTGGGGCGGCGGCAGCGAATCGAATCACCGCACGCTGGAAAACGTGCGCCGCACGCACGAGCTGGGGGCTAGGCGCGCGGCGCAGGCCGAGAAGGAAGGCTACGACGCGTTCTGTCCGTTTGGCGGCGTCGATACCGGCGTCGAAGCAGCGCGCGCGCTGGGCGTGAAAATCCCCATGTCCGGACCGGCCGAGGCGAGCGTGTTGTTGTGCGGCATGATCGGGCGCCCGTTTGCATCGTGCAGCTACATGCCGCGCAACGAAAACGACGGCGACAAGGATCGTTATCGCGAGCTTTATAAATCGTTGGGTGTCGGTCACCTGCACGTCGCCGAAACCAACATCGGCATACCGAATTCACAATATCCGCAACGCCGCGGCGAAGTGCTGGAGCGTTTCGAACAATGCGCGATTGACGCGCGGCAAAGCGGCGCGGAACTCATGGGTTTTCTCATGGGGTCCATCTGCCCCACGGAGTTCAGGGCGAAGGAATTGTTCGAGGCAAGCGGCCTTCCGTGCATTGACGGCATCGCCGCGCAGATCAGCATGGTCGAGCTATGGCATCGCACCGGCTTGCCGCAGAGCCTCGTCAAGAATCCGCGCTAGCAGGCGACGAATGAGTTCGTTTCAATCACGCGTGTTGCCGATATTTGCGGTGTTGATCACGCAATTTGCCGCGCCCCAATGTTTTGCGCAGGATGCCGCCGCTGGTTATCCCAAAAAGCAAATCCGGCTGATCCTGCCGCAAAGCCCCGGCGCCGCGATGGATGTCATCGCGCGCTTGATCAGCGCGAAACTCACCGAAGCGTGGGGGCAAGTCATCGTGGTCGACAATCGCCCTGGCGCCAGCGGCAACATCGGCACCGAGCTTGCCGCGAAAGCCATACCCGATGGCTATACGCTGCTGTTCAGCGCGGTGGGCATGATGACCATCAATCCGATCCTCTACAAGAAAGTGGGTTTCGATCCGAAGAAGGAT
>CAMDLH010000314.1 GCA_945901405.1 Bordetella parapertussis
CCCTTCGGGTCTTCCAGTTCTTTGTCTTTGTTACCGGTCACGCCGTCAAACTTCAGCAGCCAGTATTCGAAGCCTGAGCCCGCCGCAACCTGTCCTGAACGCACTTCGTTGGTTTCGCGATTCCATGCGATCACCGCCTTGGCACGCGCGCCGCCGGCGGACGTGCCCACCTGCAGAATATCGTTCAGCGCCTTGGCCCGCTTCGCACCGGCAAAGTTCGCCTGCAAATCATTGCGATGCGTCAGCACGTCGGAGACCAGCCGCACCAGCGCGTCGATCTCGATTTTGCCGGCGGTGCGCGGGCGAGGGCCGATGACCGGTTTGAATTCCAGCGCGCCCATGCCGCGCGAGCCGGTGTAGCACAGCCGCTCGATGGCGCTGAAATTTTCTGCCGTGCGTCCTTGCGTGGCGAGCCACGCATCGATCAGCGCATTGCCGAATCTATCGGGCAGCGAATCGGCCAGCAGGCCCGGCAGACCGTGAAAGGTGTTGCGCGGCAGTGCGGGAAACTCGTACACCTGATCACTCAGTGGCATCACCAGCGGCGAAATTTCAATGCCGCTGCGGGCAAATTCGGGGTCGTATTGAAAGGCGGCAACATCGCGGCCTTCATCCATCGACACCGCGCCGATGGCGCGCCCCCACAGCAGTACCTGCGCTATCACGACGACTCACCCCAAGTCCATTTTCTTGGTTCGCGCGCTATCACTTTGCGGCCGGTGGCGCGTTTGCGCTGCTGGCCGTAGCGCTTGAGTTGTTTTTGTTGCGCCAGTTGCGCGATGGGACTCGCAGCCTGTGCCGGTAGCAGCGCATCGAAGCGATCCACAATGCCCAGCACGCGGCACACGCGCACAAAGCCCGACAACTGCGTGGCAGCTTCGCCACGTTCAAGCCGCTGCACCGTGCGCAAACCGAGGCCGGCCTGCTCCGCGAGTTGTGCTTGTGTGAGGTTTTTGCTCAGGCGCAACTGCGCAAAGCGCTCGCCCAGCAGCCTGAGCAGCGCTTCATCCGTGAGGGTGGGTTCCAGGCTCATGCATGTCTCAATCAGTGTATTGAGACTATAATTTATCATAAAACGCCAATAAAGACGTTTTACTTGTTTAAACTATTTATATAAGCCTTTAATGGCGCGTTATAGATTATTTTTTACGCTGTTTTAAATTTTAAAACTTTTAAAAACAAATACTTACATACACAATGCCGTATCACAGCCTCAAGCCGGCGCCCACTCAGCACAAAGCAACTCCGCCTGCGCCAGCACCGTCTTAACCGCATCCTCCTGTAAATCCGGCGGATAGCCGTACTTGTTGAGAATGCGCCGCACCATCACACGTATCTTGGCGCGCGCGCTTTCGCGCAGTGTCCAGTCAATGCTGACGCTTTTTCGCACTTGCGTTATGAGTTCGGCGGCGATGACCTTGAGTTTGTCGTCGCCCATCGCCTGCACCGCACTCTCATTCGCCGCAAGCGCATCATAAAAGGCGATTTCGTCATTAGTGAGGCCGAGGCTTTCGCCGCGCTTGGTGGCGGCGTCCATTTCTTTGGCCAGGTTGATCAATTCTTCCAGCACCTGCATGGTTGAGATGGCACGGTTGTGATAGGCGTTCAACGTCTTTTTGAGCTTGTCGCTGAAGAGTTGGCTCTGCACAAGGTTCTTCTTTGAGCGCACCTTGAGTTCGTCCTTGAGCAGCTTCTCCAGCAGCTCGGCGGCGACGTTCTTGTACTTCAGTCCGCGCACCTCGGCCAGAAACTGCTCGGACAGAATGCCTATATCCGGCTTCGGCAATCCCGCAGCGGTGAACACATCGATGATCTGCCCATCGGCGACAATCGCCTTTGACACCAGTTGGCGCACGGCGGCGTCAATCTGTTCTGGCGATTTTCTGGTATTGGTGGTTTGCTTGTTCAGCGCTGCCTGTAACGCCTGAAAGAACGACACATCATCGCGTATCGCTGTCGCTTCATCACTCGCGGCGCACAGCGCGAACGCGCGTGAGAGTTCCATCACCACCTGCACAAATCGTTTCTTGCCGTCTTCCTGTTCGAGGATGTGTTGCTGCCCTGCGGGGATCAGCGCCAGGCGCTCGGCCGGTTTGCCCGTAGTCCATTTCCCCCAATTGAAGCCATGCAGCATGTCGCTGGCAATGCCATGCTTCTCCAGCATTATCGCAATGGCCTGCCGCGTGTCGTACGTGGGGTCGCCCTTGCCGCCGCTCTCGGTGTAGTTCGCCAGTGCGTGCTTCAGTTGATCGGCAAGTCCGAGGTAATCCACCACCAGGCCGCCGGGCTTGTCGCGGAAAACGCGGTTGACGCGCGCGATGGCCTGCATCAGCCCATGGCCCTGCATGGGCTTATCTGCGTACATCGTGTGCAGGCACGGCGCATCAAAGCCGGTGAGCCACATATCGCGCACGATGACGATACGAAACGGGTCGCGCGCATCCTTGAAGCGGTTCGCCAGCTTGCGGCGCTTGTCCTTGTTGCGGATATGCGGCTGCCACGCGGGGCCGTCGTCGGCGCTCCCGGTCATGACCACCTTCACCACGCAATCTCTGCCTTTCTCGGCTTCAGCGTCGTCGTCCTTGGCGCTGGCCCAGGCGGGCCGCAGCTTGATCAGCGCGTCGTATAGGTCTACACAAATGCGGCGGCTCATGCACACGATCATCGCTTTGCCGTCCATCGCTTCGATGCGCTTTTCGAAATGCGTCACCAGATCGGCGGCAATCAGCGCGATGCGTTTCGGGTCGCCCACCAGCGCTTCCAGCGCGGCCCACTTGGTTTTGAGTTTTTCCTTTCTGGTTTGTTCTTCGCCTTCGGTGATCTCGTCAAACTCCGCATCAATCTCGGGCAGGGCAGCGGCGTTCAGGCCCAGCTTGGCGATGCGGCTTTCGTAATAAATCGGCACCGTGGCCTTGTCGGCCACCGCGCGCTGAATGTCGTAAATCGAAATGTAGTCACCGAACACCGCGCGCGTGTTGGCGTCGGTTTTCTCGATCGGCGTGCCGGTAAAACCGATAAACGACGCCTGCGGCAGCGCATCCCGCATGTGGCGCGCAAGGCCGTCGATCACGTCATACTGGCTGCGGTGCGCTTCGTCGGCGATGACGATAATGTTGCGCCGCTCACTGAGCGCGGGCATCTTTTCACCCTTTTCAGGAAGAAATTTTTGAATGGTAGTGAACACCACACCCCCGCTCGCCACCGCCAGCAGTTCACGCAGTTGCTCGCGATTCTCGGCCTGCACCGGCATCTGGCCGAGGATGTCATGGCAGCGCTGAAACTGCCCGAACAACTGATCGTCCAGATCGTTGCGGTCGGTCAGCACCACCAGCGTGGGGTTTTGCATCCCCGGTTCGCGGATAATGCGCGCGGCAAAAAACAACATGGTGAAGCTTTTGCCACTGCCTTGGGTATGCCACACCACGCCCGCGCGGCGGTCGCCGGCTTTGCCGCCGTGCATGCGGCCGGCCCAGTAGCGGCCTCCGTCCTGACGCGCTACGCTCTCGTCCAATACGCCACTCGCGCGCAGCGTTTCTTCCACCGCCGCATTCACCGCATGAAACTGATGGTAGCCCGCGATAATCTTGTGCAGCGCGCCGCTGTCGGCGTCTTCCTCAAACACGATGAAATGCTGCAACAGATCCAGCCAGCGCTGCCGCTCGAACCCGCATTTGCTGCTCGGCATGGTTGTTGTAGGGGCTGACGGACTCGTGATCGAGGAAGGTGAGCATCTCGTGACGGTGGCGACGCAAGCGTTTGATGAGGCGTTTGGCGTGGGGGTCGGCCCATGGGGTGGCGATGAATTGGTCGA
>CAMDLH010000315.1 GCA_945901405.1 Bordetella parapertussis
CTCCGGTTGCTCCCCACCCCGTTTCGCTTTGACACGCAACGGCGCAGTTACCTTCGGCTACGGAGCTGTGGCACACTCCGACACGGACTTGCACCGTGCTGATTTGGCGCCATCACGGGCGCACGGTTCCCGCCTGCGCGGGAACGACACCGGTGGCGGTTCCGTGTTTTCTTTCAAATGCGCCACGACTACGATAGCGGCGATAGCCATTGCACTAGCTGCACCGGCAGCAGCCGCCCAACCCTACCCCACCAAACCCATCCGCCTCATCATTCAATCCCCCGCCGGCGGCACCGCGGATTTCATCGCGCGCCTGATCGCGCAAAAATTGAGCGAGCGTCTCGGCCAGCCGGTAATCGCCGACAACCGCGGCGGCGCGGCGGGCACGGTGAGCGCCGAGATCACCGCGCAGGCCGCGCCCGACGGTTACACGCTGCTGCTTGCATCAGTGAGCCTGATGGCGATCAACGTCACGCTGCGCGCTGGCAAAATCAATTACGACCCGCTGAAGGATTTCACGCACGTCACACTCACCGGCACGGTGCCGCTGGCGCTGGGCGTGCTGCCGGCGTCGCCCGCGAAGAACCTCAAGGAATTCGTGGCGCTGGCGAAAGCGAAACCGGGCTCGATCAATTACGGCTCGGCGGGCGTGGGCAGCTCGAACCACATCGTCGGTGAAATGCTCAAGACCGAGGCCGGCATCGACATGGCGCACGTGCCGTTTCAGGGCGGCGCGCCGGCGATGGCATCGCTGCTCGCCAATCAGATTCAGTTGTACATCGGCACCGTGCCCACACTCGCAGGCATGGTGAAGGCCAACCGAATCCGCGCGCTGGCGGTGTCCACCAGCAAACGCTCGGCGGCGCTGCCCGATGTGCCGACCATTGCGGAGTCTGGCTTGCCAGGCTTTGATGCCAGCTCATGGTTTTGCATCGTCGGCCCGGCGGGCATTTCCAAACCCATCGTCGCGCGGCTCAACAGCGAAATCATCGCCATACTGAACAACCCCGATTCACGCGAGCGCCTTACCGCCGCCGGTGTTAATGTCGAGACCACCACGCCCGAAGGGCTGCGCGCCTACGTGCAATCCGAAATTCAGAAAATGGGCAAGGCGGTGAAGAACTCCGGCGCGAAGGTGGAGTAAACGCCATAACGAACTTATTGCAATCAGGCCAGTCATGAAACTATCCGTACTCGATCAATCAACCGCATCCAAGGGCAAGACCCAGGACACCGCGATTCGCGAAACGCTCGCACTCGCCAAACATTGCGACGCGCTGGGTTACAACCGCTACTGGGTGTCCGAGCATCACAACTCCGGCAACATCGTCGGCACCGCGCCGGAGGTGTTGATGGCCGCGATAGCCGCCACCACGCCGCGCATCCGCATCGGCAGCGCGGGCGTGATGCTGCCGCACTATTCGGCGTTCAAGGTGGCGGAGCAGTTTCGCGTGCTCGAAGCGATTGCGCCGGGGCGCATCGATCTCGGCGTGGGCCGCGCGCCCGGTTCGGATCAATTGACCTCGCACGCGTTGAACCCGAATCCGCAGAACGTGCTTGACCAGTTTCCGCAGCAGATTCAGGAACTGCAACACTGGCTCACCAACACGCCGCTGCCGGATGATCATCCGTTCAGACGCGTCGTCGCGCACCCGACCGGGCCTACCTTCCCCGAGATGTGGATACTCGGCAGCTCGGATTACGGCGCGCAGCTCGCGGCTTACTTCGGCATGCCGTATGCGTTCGCGTATTTTTTCAGCTACGGCTTTGACGTGGATCAGGCGCTGGAGTTGTACCGCAAGAACTACCGCCCCAGCGCACTGCATCCCAAGCCGCAGACCACGATTTGCGTGTGGGCGCTGGCGGCCGACACCGAAGCCGAGGCGCTGTATCAGTTCAAGTCGCGCGAACGTGCGTTGATCGAGCGTGAATCGGGCATACGCCAGCCGCTGATGTCGCCCGAAGAAGCCGCGGCGCGCACCCTGACGCCGCACGAACAGGCGTTTTCGCAAAAGCTGTTGCGTCACGCCGTGGTGGGCACGGCCGGGCAAGTGAAGGTGCGGCTGGATGAACTCGCCACGCGCCTTGATCTTGACGAATTGGTGGTAGTCACATGGACGTACGATCAAGCGCCGCGCATGCGTTCGTATGAATTGCTGGCGCAGGTGTATGGCTTATAGGCGTGTGCGGCAAATTAACATGCCAGTTTTTACCAACAGCACGCTACGCGCACTGACGTGCATCGCGCTGCTGTCCAGCCCGCTGCTGAGTCAGCGCGATGCCGCCGCGCAAAATTACCCCGCGAAATCCGTGCGCATCATCGTGCCGCAAAGCGCGGGCGGCTCCACCGATTTCGCCGCGCGCGCGGTGGCGCAGAAGCTCACCGAGTCGCTGAAGGAAAATTTTCTCGTCGATAACCGCCCCGGCGCGGGCAGCATCAACGGCACCGATGCCGTGGCAAAAGCGCCGCCCGATGGCTACACGCTGCTGGCGGTGGCGGCGTCGTTCACCATCAATCCGAGTCTGCACGCCAAACTGCCGTTCGACCCGGTGCGCGATTTCGCGGCGGTGACGCAACTCGCAGGCCTGCCACACCTGCTGGTGGTGCATCCGTCGATGCCGGTTAAATCAGTCAAGGAATTGATCGCGGTGGCGAAATCCAAACCCGGCGAAATCAATTACGCCTCCAGCGGCATCGCCACCAGCACGCATCTCGCGGCAGAGCTATTCATGTACATGACCGGCACGCGCATGATAAACGTGCCATACAAGGGCGGCGCGCCGGCGATGATCGCGATGCTGTCGGGCGAATGCCAGGTCAACTTCGCCACCATCTCGACAGCGCTGCCGCACGCCCGCGCGGGCAAGTTGCGCGGCCTTGCCGTCACTAGCGTCAAACGCTCGATCGCCGCGCCGGAGTTTCCTTCAGTGTCCGAGGCGGGTGTCGCGGGCTACGAACACAACTCATGGGTGGGCGTGCTCGCCCCCGCGAAAACGCCACCCGTCATCATCGAGCGGCTCAACAGCGAGATCGCGCGTATCGTTCAGTTGCAGGATGTAAAAGCCCTGCTGCTGCGCGAAGGGCTGGAATCCGCCGGCAACCCAAGCAAGGAATTCGACGCCATCATCAAGGCCGAAGTGGCGAAGTGGCTGAAGCTCACCAAGGCCGCGGGCATCAAGAGCCAATAGCTATTCAACGCGCAGGCTCGACGTTCTGCGGAAAGCGCCCCTGAAAATTGCCGGGCGGATCGTAGTTGCAGACCACGAATACCTTGCTGTCAGCCGCCTTGGCCTTGCCGCAACCGAGCTTGCTGCTGTTTTTCCACACCACCTGCGTGAAGTGGCCCGTCTGCATGGAAAAGCCGGGGTTGCTGAAATTGTAGAGCTTTACTTCGTCGTACCAGGATTGCACGGGCTGCGCGCCATCCACATCGAACTGCCGCTGCGAACTCCACGCCATAAAAACGTTTTCGCCGGCCTTGTTGTTGGGGCGATGCGCCATACGCCCCGTGCCCGCCAGTTGCTGCGCCCAATCTTGTGCAAGATCGTTCAGCGCACCATCCAGCGCGAGCGGCGCAGCGCCGTGTTTCTCGCGTAATGCGTTGTGAGTGCTCAGGGATTGCCGCCGAAAGGTCCCTGCCAGCGAATGTGCAGAATGACCTGTCGCTGGGCAGATAATTTCTCCACGGTAATATCACGGATAAGAAGCCGCAGTATGCGCTTGCGATCCTTCGCCTGGGTCGTCGTAGCACGCCATAGGCG
>CAMDLH010000316.1 GCA_945901405.1 Bordetella parapertussis
GCGGCAATATGTTCGATGCCACGGTGACGATGGTATCAACGTGCCCGCCGATGCCCGCGGTCATCAGCTCCGCGCCTTGAAACGCGGTGATGCGCGCCTTCTTTGGGTCGCCGCCGGCGCCCCGCACCAGCAGCCCGGCCATGATGTGCAGCGTGCCGCCGGCGCTGTTGATGCCGATGCTAAATGTGTACGGATCGCGCTTTAGCCGCTCCATCAGATCACGCGCGGATTTGATGGAGGATTCCGTGCGCACCGCCGCCGCGAGATATTGATTGCCGAATAGCGCCAACGGCGTGAAGTCAGTGAAGCGAAACGAACCCAGGCCGGTGATATGTCGCGCCAGCAGCGTCGGCGAGGTAACGTATAGATAATGCGCATCGCCCGCGTGTTGCGCGAGTGCTGTCAGCGCAACCTGGCCGCCGCCACCGGGCCGGTTGATCACATTGACCGGCACGCTAATGGATTTTGATTCCTGCCAGACTTTTTGCAGCGCGCGTCCGGTGCGATCCTGCGAACTGCCCGCCGTCAGGCCGATAAATATGTCGATGTTTTTTTCAGGCTTCCAGCCTTGCGCGTGTACGCATGCGCCAGCGAGAGCCAGCGCGCACAACAGTGAGCCGGTGATTGCGCGCTTCACGCCGCGCAGATCAGCTAGCGCTACTTTTGGCAGCATGCCTTGTTTTTCCATCACCGATTGCAGCACTTCGTAGTAGTGCCAGCCGTTGATGCGCGTTCTGCCAAGGAAAATCGTCGGCGTGTTGGTGACGCCGATTTGATGCGCCTGCTTGACGGCGTCAAGCGCGCGCTCGGTGTAGTGATGTTCATCGAGCGCAACTCGCAACTCATCCGCATCCAGACCCACGCGTTCGGCCGCGAGCAACAGCGTTTCGATATCGCCTATGTCGCGCTCTTCCGTCCACATCAAATCGTAAACTGCTGTTTTATAATGGAAATCAAGCTCGTAGTCGTAGGCGAACTCAAGCGCCTCGAAGGCGCGAAAACTGTATTGCCGCCGGTCGGGATAACGCATGCGCGCGTATTGATCGGGCGCCATTTCCTTCATCCATGCGTCGCGCCGCGCGGTCTTGGCCGCGGCGTCGGCGCCTTGTTCGCGCGGACAGCCTTCGGGCGGCGTGTCCGGGTGCAGCCAGTGCGGCCGCCACAACGGTTTCACGTCGTACTCGCGCGCGATGCGGTCGATTTGTTCGACCGCCAAAAAACTGTAAGGGCAGGTGAAATCAGCGAACACCGCCACGCGAAATTTTTCCGTTGAGGTTTGATTTTCAGTCATGCTCGCACTCCTTATGGTTGAGTGTGTGTACCACCCTAAATCGCCCTGGCCATCATCTCGGCTGCCTCGGCGCCCAATTCACCGCCTATTATCCCGCCTTCCTGGGCATCCTTGTCAAACGTCAAAAACGCAACGCTGGCGCCGTTGCCGCCGGTCATCAGCGGCTCGAAGGCGGTCTCGCCGTGGCTATAGCGAAACCCCGGCGCGCTGATTTCGCGGCCCTCGACGATCACCGAGCCGTCGAGCACCACTTCATAACGCCCGAATTGCGGTGCGGGCATTGCCAGCGCGGCATGCGCTGGCGCTTTAACCACCACGGCCGCCGGGCCGAAATCAGGCGGCATCAGGTATTTGTATGTGGTGTCTTCCACACCGGGCAGCGGATGCCATTCTGAGTCGGCAGCCAGCGCCGCGAACAAGCGCCCCTGCAAATTGATCTTGCGCCGCGCATCGAGATTCGCCATTGGGATGATGCCGCCCGCGCGCGGATGCAGTACCAGCATGTCGTGGCTGTTGGACACCGCAAACGGCCCATACGGCATGTTGTGATCGGTGTAGTGGATGGCCAGCCCCTCAAGGTGTTTGACCCCGCGCGGAAAATCCATCGCGCCGGTCAACAGCAACTGAAACTGCGCGGTCAGATGCATGTGCGCATACACCGACGGGCAATCATCAAAGCGAAAGCGCAGCGCCTCCGGCCCGCCATCTTCGCCCGACAGCAGTACCTGGCAGGCGAACGAAATGCCCTCGGAAGAACTGCGCTTCCACGGGGCGTTGGCCGAATCGACGATGTAGGATTGCTGCATTTGCGTAATGGTGTGGTGGTTGCCCGTTGCAGTTGGCATTGTATCCAGCATACAGCCGAATTGGGAAGGATAGCATTGCATTATCAGCCCGGTATTCCAACTGGTTTTACGTAGCCGATTACTTGATTCTGAATTCCACTGGGGGTGTTGTGCGCAGCTTGCGCGCGAGGCGTGCAAAGTCGCGATCAAAGGTTGCCACATGTTCAGCCCCATGTGACGAAGCGGCAATCATCGCATCGCCCAAATCCATACCGCTCTTGTACCAGGCTACAGCCCGTTCAGTCACAGCACGATCCTCGACCGTAAGGTGATGCAGACTGAACAGGGCATCGAGCGCATGTCCAATGTCGGCACGCGAACTACGATAGTAACTTTCCAGTGTGTAGACCACTTCGGTCAGTGCGGCGTGCGACACGAAGCAATCGTTCGCGGCGATAATTTCCAGCGGCTGCGGAGAAAGCACCGGATCATCCTTCATCAGAAAACGCAAAAGGATATTGGTGTCAATACTGATCATCGTGTAGCTCTGCGCTTGTGCTCCTTGCGTGCGGCGGCAGATCGTACGGCACGGGCAATATCCGCTTCCGTCGCCGCGCGGCGGCGTGTTTTGAGGATGCCGTAAACTTCTTCCGGCGTGCTATGTTTGCCGGGCCCGACGGGGCGAAGCAGTATCCCTCCCGCCGTGCATTCGAATGCCACCTCGCTGCCGACGCGAATCTGCCCCGCTGCTCGAAGTTCATGAGGAATCACAACTTGCCACTTGCTTGAAACCCTGGACGTATCCATAAGCCTGCTCCAGAAAGTTCAACCACTGAAAGCCCGATGGTGCCGACAAAGCATCTGGTTTGCAAGATCGACGATGACAGACTGACAACGTAAGCAGGTATCGTGTGACGCCCGTGTTTGCGCCACTGCGAATAGCGGCGGCGGCATACCCAAAACACCACCCCCGTCGTTCCGGGCTTGACCCGGAACCCAGGTTGTCACCCGGCCCGCAGGGCCTGAATTCACATGCTTCGCAGCAAGTGACGAACCGGATTCCGGCACGTGCCGTATCGTTCAAGTGCATGAGTTTATCGTAAGTAATTGTTTTTATTGCGATTTTTGTAATAGGCCAAATGAACGCAAAGCGGCAGTTTGCCCTGCCCCTGCAACCCATCCTTCATGAGCCACGTATAAGGTAAATCGTAACGCGCGGCACCCGTACCAATGCCGAGGGACAGATATCCCGATTAAACGTACGTAGCCCTGCCCAGTTTGCTACTATCCAAAACGCATGACAGCTACCCACTCGCGCGGCGCCACAAGACGCGAATCGCATGCGGAGGAGAGTGATCAAGAAACAAGGGGAAATTATGTCTTCATTTGTTTTCATCGATTCACGGGTACAAGACCACGAATTGCTGCTGGCGGATCTTGCGCCCCCCGTTGGCCGGTCAAAAGCCCCCAGCTTTGGCCACCTCAAAAGCCCCCACCTGCTGAGCGTGTAATGTTGCCCTAAGGCATCGTTATGAACGCTGACCGGAGATTCCGGCAGGACGTTATCTTCTCCTTCCGATTGACGAAGGAGG
>CAMDLH010000317.1 GCA_945901405.1 Bordetella parapertussis
GCAAAGTGGCCGCGAACGCGGGAGCGGCGGGGGTAGACCGGCAGAGCGTCGAGCAGTTTGCGGCAAAGGCGGAACAGTATCTTGGAGAACTGGAAGCGTCGTTGAAGGCGGGGAGTTACGAGCCACTGGCCGTATTGCGCGTGGAGATATCAGTTTGTAACCCCGATGCGAAGCATCCAAATTCAGCGCCTGCGGCGCATATTACGTACTGGATTCCAGCCTGCGCTGGAATGACGGCGGTGGTGCGCGTGCGGTTACGTTCTGATCTTGATCTCGCGGCTGATCGCCTTGGTGGTGCCGCCCCACGTCGGCAAATAAGCCGCCTTGCGCCCCACGCCGCCGGCAACGACGATCATAAGGTCGTCGGCTTTCTCGGCGACACGAATAACTTTTGCCGAGGGATCGGAGGCCGCGGCCATGCGGTGTTTGCGTTGCGCGGGCGCGAGTTTTTCGATTGGCAGCACGGCTTGTTCCCAGATCATTTGTTTGGCTTGCTGCTTGGTGAACCCATCGCGGTGAAACATTGCCGCCCATTCGGGCGGAAACAAACACAGCGGTTCGCCGCCGCCCAGCAGGCCTGATCCGCCGGAGATGCCCGCCATCAGCATCGACTGCGCGAAGGTTTGCGCGAGGCCGGCGGCATCCTGACTGTTGGAGTCGTTGACTTCGCCGGTGCCCGATATGCCGACCACGGTGAGCACGCTCGCGTCTTGTGCGAAACCGCGCTCCACATGCAGCGGCGCCCACGGGCTTTCATCGATATTTTCGGCGAAGCAGCACGAGTACTTCGCGGGCTGGCCGAGGGTTGCCATATCGACCTCGCCGGGTTTTGCGTTGCCGATGTTTTGCAGTATCAGCGTCATCGCGCGGCCAATGGTGGCGTTGGCGCGGTTGCCCGAACCGAGTGCGTTGTTCTTGCCGTTCAAACCGATTTTTTCGACGATGGGGCCGTTGACGATGTAGACCGGCGCGGCCGAACCGGTGGTGGTGCCTATGCCCACCAGGTTGAAACTCATGTCGGATAGCGCTTCGACCGCCGCTACCAGCACCGGCATGTATTCGAGTTTGCAGCCTGCCATCACCGCGCAGATGGCGATATCTTGTGCTGTTGCCGATTCGAAACCTGGCGGCAGCATGGCGAAATCTTCATCGGCTGCGTAGTTGTTAGCAGCGAGCATAGTCGCGATGCGCGCTTGCGTCGGCGGAATTACCGGCAAACCGTCGGTCAGATAAGTTGCCGCGAGCGCTTCTTGCCCGCTGTCGAAGTCGATGTCTTTGCCGTGCCAGGGTTTCATGTAACTATTTGTTTTTATTGGTAAATTTGTGCATCTCGGTATGGTCGGACAAGAAACCAAGTTTGTCTTTCATGTCATCCCAGATGTCGGCGGTGGGCTTGGCGAGAATAGTCGAGGTGCCCATCGCCTGCGCGATTTCGAGCGCGGTGCGCACGTCCTTCGCCATCAGGCCCGTTGAAAAACCCGCGTTGAACGTGCCGGAAATCATGTACTGCTTGCATTTATTTTTGGTGGTGTTGTTCATGCCGCTCGAAGTGTTGATGATGTCCACCACCACGTTTGGATCAAGGCCAAATGCCTGCCCCGCGTGCATCGCCTCGCATGCGGCGATGAGTCCGGCGGCTGACACATAGTTGTTCAACGCCTTGATCGCATGCCCAGCGCCCAGCGGGCCGGCGTAATAAATCTGGTTGCCCATTTTTTCCAGCGCGGGCTTCACGCGCTCGAAGATCGCCTTGTCGCCGCCAACCATGATCGACAGCGTAGCGGCGACCGCGCCCTTCACGCCGTTGGACACCGGCGCGTCGATGAATTGAAAACCTTTTTTCTCCAGTAGCGCGCCCAGTTCGCGCGTGCCCATCGGCGAGCTGGAACTCATGTCGATGATGAGACTGCCGGGCTTCAGCGTTTCGGTGATGCAGTTTTTGCCGCCATCGTTGTCACCGAGCAAGGCTTTGCGCACCAGCTTTCCGTCGGGCAGCATGGTGATGACGGTGTTGCACTTGCCAGCGAGATCGGCGAGGCTGTCTGCGATTTCGCATTCATTGGTCGCGGCGACGGCTTCGGCTTTCTTGCGGTCGATGTCGAACAGCACCAGCTTGTGGCCGGCCTTGATGAGATTGATGGACATCGGCGTGCCCATGGCACCGATGCCGGCGAAACCGATTTTTCCTAGCGTGCTTGTCATGTTTATTCCTCTATTTGAAGAAACCAAAAAACCGTAGACGCGGATTTACGCAGATTCTAATTACTGTCGTTCCCGCGCAGGCGGGAACCCATAACTCAGCACCACTTGCAGCATTACATGGATTCCCGCCCGCGCGGGAATGACAAAGTGGTGGTTTTTAATCTGCGTTCATCCGCGTAAATCCGCGTCAAAAAAAGAACTTGGGCTTTCGTTACAACCCCACCGGCAACTGCGTACCCAGCCCGCGTGCCTTGGCGAGTTCGAGCGCCTTCGCGGCGCCGTATAAATCCTGTATGCCCATGCCGTGCGATTCGTATAGCGTGATTTGCGCGGGCGAGGTGCGGCCGGGCACCTTGCCGGCGTAGATGTCGCCGATCTCGGTGAGGTTGTCCCACTGAATCACGCCTTTTTCGAATGACGAAATCAAATCGCCGCACTCCTTTTGCGCCGTGCCGCGTGAATCAACCGTGATGTAGTCGCAGCGTTTGACCGTGGCGTCATCGATCTCCGCGCGCGACAGCGCGTTCGAGCCGGCGGCGTTAATGTGCACGCCCGGCGTGAGCCAGTCGCCATTGATGGTTGGCCGCGCGGACTTGGTGATGACATTCAGGATGTGCGCGCCGCGCACTGCCGCTTCTGCCGAAGCTACGGGAACCACGGACACGCCGAGTTTCTCCGTCATCTTCTTGCAATACGCTTCGAGCTTCTCGCGCGTGCGCGAGAACACACGTGCTTCCTTGATCTTGCGCACCGCGCAAACAGCTTCGAGTTGGCCGATCGATTGATAGCCGCTGCCGATCTGCCCGACAATGGAAGCATCCTCATTCGCGAGGTATTTCGTTGCAGCACCACTCGCAGCACCCGTGCGCACCATGCTCATCCAGATCGCCTCGACCATGGCTTCTAGCTTGCCGGTCTGAATGTTGATCAGATTCACATAGAAACTCTTGCCGGTGGGCCGTGTGTAATAAAACTTGAAACCCGTGTAACCAATCGCCTTGGATGACGCCTGCAACACATGCTGCGTGCCCTCGGGAGTGTAAATGCGCTGGCGCGGGATATCGATGGCCCGATGCAGCGCGCGGTCTTTGAGAGAACGCTCGGTGGTTTCAAGCAATATTTCCATGTTCAGCACTTGCTGAACGTCTTTTTCATTGAGGTAGTGAATCATGATTTGTGTAAAGTAGGATGGGTGCAACCCATCAACAAATTTGTTGTTAAGGATGATGCGTTTGTGATGGGTTGCGCTGCGCTTCACCCATCCTACGCTTGGTTTTTGAGGGCTTCGTCACGAATCGCCGTCAACGACGCGCGCGGCGATATCGCATCAGGATCAATTCGCACCTCGATCAACGCCGCGGTCTTGGCGCTCCACGCGCGCTCGAACGCGGCTTCAAAATCCGCGGTCTTCTCTACGATTTCACCATGCAGCCCATACGCGCGCGCGAGTGCG
>CAMDLH010000318.1 GCA_945901405.1 Bordetella parapertussis
CACCGAGCCTGAGCGCACCAGCATGTCGGCGATTTCCAGCGCCTGTTCGCCGTTGTCGGGCTGGGAGATCAATAAGTCCTCAACCTTGACCCCGAGCTTGGCCGCGTATTGCGGATCAAGCGCATGTTCGGCATCGATAAACGCCGCAGTGCCGCCGAGCTTTTGCATCTGCGCGATCACAGATAAGGTGAGCGTGGTTTTGCCCGAAGACTCGGGGCCATAAATTTCAACCACGCGCCCGCGCGGCAAGCCGCCGATGCCGAGCGCGATATCCAGCCCCAGCGAGCCGGTGGAAACCACCTGTATGTCCTTTGCAATGTCGGATGTGCCCAGGCGCATGATGGAGCCCTTGCCGAACTGCTTCTCGATTTGAGACAGCGCTGCGGCCAGCGCTTTACCTTTGTTATCGTCCATGGTCGTCTCCCTGATCGTGTCTTTCGTATCTTTGGCCATTTGCATCTCTCGCGTTTTTATTCAACAAAATTCATTATGGCACAGATTTCCGTAATACTGTATAAAAATATAGTTGTTGGGTATTTTCTTTATGTCGAATTAAATTATTATTTAAAAACAAATACTTACTGAATGATCACGCACCTGTCGCGGCGGCACGCAATCGACACCGCCGCATCCGGCGCGCGCAGGTTACTTGATCCCCATACCCGCGGCACGTAACACCTTGCCCATGCGCGCGATCTCGGCGGCCATGATCGCCACCAGTTCCTCAGGCGCGGTCGGCACCGGATCTATTCCCACTCTCAGGAACAACTCCCTCGCCTCTGCCGACAGCAGATAGCGTGATACTTCCTGATGCAGCCGGGAGACGATTGCCGGCGGCGTTTTCGCCGGAGCCAAAAGCGCATGCAGGGTTTCCGAGAGATATCCCGGCACGCCCGAGGCGGCGATGGTCGGCACACCGGGCGCTAACGGTGAAGGCAGCGCGCTGCCCACCGCGAGGGCGCGCAGTCTTCCCGATTTTACGTGCGTCGCCGCGCCCCCCGCCGAGCCGAACATGGTGTGGATTTCACCGCTGATCACCGCAGTCGTTGCCGGCCCGCTGCCCTTATACGGCACGCGCACGATCTTCACCCCCGCCATGTAGTCGAACAACACCGCACCCATGAAATTCGAACTCCCCAAGCCACCCACCGCGACGTTAAGCTCGCCCGGCTTTGCTTTGGCCAGCGCGATCAATTCCCTGACCGACTTCACCGGCAGCGAAGGATGAACCACCAGAATATTGGGCGCCCGGTCCACCAGCGTTATGGCGGCGAAATCCTTTATCGCGTCATAGTTCGCCTTTTCGAGCAGCGGACCGATCCAGTGGGCGCTGCCGGTGACCAGCAGCGTATAACCATCGGCGGGCGCCTTAGCCACCAGATCCGCGATCAGGATGGTCGGACGATTGTCCACGATCACCTGCTGGCCGAGCGGGCCGCTAATCGCGCGCGCGATCAGGCGCGCCGGAAAATCGTTGCCGCCGCCAGCAGGAGAAGTGATGATGCGTATCGGCCTCGCCGGGTAATCCTGGGCGGCCGCCGGGCCTATACCAAATCCCGCCAAGCCCGCCAAGCCCGCCAAGCCCGCCAAGCCCGCCACCACACAGCGCTTCATAACATCCTCTTCTCATAAAAAATGGGGTCAGACACGAATAGAAACATAACGTTTTGTTTTAAATAACATTTCACCAGTCGCGCGCAGGCGTCCTGCCGGTTGCCCAAAGCAGCGATCACGCCAACGCCGCCAGCACCCGCTCCAGCGCAAACATCACCGCCTGCCGCCGCACGGCCTCGCGATCGCCGTCATAGCACTGAATCGCCGTTTGCACCGCCCCACCCTTTAACCCCCAGCCAAAACACACCGTGCCGACGGGTTTTTGCGGTGTGCCGCCCGAGGGACCTGCGGTACCACTGACCGACACCGCCACTTGCGCGTGGCTGCGTTCGAGCGCGCCGGCGGTCATTTCACGTACCGTCTGTTCAGATACTGCGCCGTGCGCCTCCAGCGTCTCGGCCTTGACGCCGAGCATTTCGCGTTTGGAAATGTAGGTGTAAGTCACAAAGCCGCGCTCGAACCATTCCGAGCTGCCGGGCACTGCGGTGACGGCCTGCGCGATCCAGCCGCCGGTGCAGGATTCGGCGGCTGCCATCATCATACCTTTGGCCTTAAGCGCTTTGCCGACACGTTCGGCCAATTCGTATAGTTTTTCGTCGGTCATGGTTTCACGCGATCAGGGTTTTCGCCAGCGCCAGCATAAACAGCGTGTAGCCTGCGGCAAGCAAGTCATCAAACATTACACCGAAACCGTTTTTCAGCGTTCGATCATAGTGGCGTATCGGCGGTGGCTTCACGATATCAAAAAACCGGAACAGCGCAAACGCCGCGATCTGCCACGCCCATCCCGCCGGCGTGAAAATCAACACCAGCAGAAACGCCACCGTTTCATCCCACACCATGCCGCCATGGTCGGCAACACCGAGCGCACGACCGGTAACCTGACAGGCCCATACACCCACTCCAAATAGTATAATAAAAACAATGAGTTGCGTTACGACATCGCTATACGCCGCGAGCAACGCGAACAGCGGGAATGACAGCAGCGTGCCGAACGTCCCTGGCGCAAACGGCGCCAACCCCACGCCGCCAGCGAACGCGATGCCATGCGCCGGGTGTGTGTACACAAAGTGCAGCGAAGGATGCATCAGCGTAGGCGCAGGCTGCGCGGACTCAGCCAAAGTGATCGAACCCGCGCTGCGCAATACGCACCGGCAGTCCATCAGCATCCATCACCGCAACACCGATAGCACCTGCGGGTGCCTGCAGTATGCGCCCGACGTGGGTGACTGGTGTGCGCGCGCGCACACCGGCGCGCAACACTGCGGCACGCTTCGCAGCCGGTGCAGTAAAACACAATTCATAATCGTCACCGCCCGCCAGCAGCGCGCCCTGCGCCACCGCAGAGCCCGCCACGGCGCGCATCAACGTAGAGCGCGGCAGCAGGTCGATTTCAACCACTGCTGCCACGCGCGAGCGCTCGCAAATGTGGCCCAGGTCCCCCAGCAATCCATCGGATATATCAATCGCGCTGTGCGCAATGCCGCGCAGCGCGGCGCCCAGCGCGACGCGGGGTGTGGGTTTATCGAGCCGCAATGATGCTAACGCCAGTTGTTGTTTGGTCAAGGCTATTTTTTTATTGCGCGCGGCCACCGCCAGCGCGGCGTCACCAAGGTTGCCTGAAACCCACACCTCATCACCGACGCGTGCGCCGTCACGCCGCAGCGCTGTCGCGGCTGGCACTTCGCCCATGATCTGCACGCACAGATTGAGCGGCCCGCGCGTGGTGTCACCACCGATGAGATCAACGTTGTGCACGCGCGCCAGTCGCATAAAGCCGCGTGTAAACGCCGCCAGCCAGCGCGCATCGGCGCGGGGCAGCGCCAGTGCCAGCGTCGCCCAGCGCGGGGTCGCGCCCATCGCCGCCATGTCCGACAAATTCACCGCCAGCGTTTTGTGGCCCAGC
>CAMDLH010000319.1 GCA_945901405.1 Bordetella parapertussis
CAGATCGGGCGCGAAATGCGCGATGTGCACCCGTTTTTGGTTCTCTCGCCGCGCATCTTCAATGCGAGGACGTCGCTGGTTATTGGCTTGCCCATGACGACTGCGGAATACAATTCGGACAATCCCTTTGCGGTGCCTGTGGGCAAGGCAGACAGCGCATAAGTTGACGCCGGCTCATGACTTGCCAAACCCCAGCTCTTCAAAAAACTGATCACCCACATTGCGGATGGCCTGAATCACGGCGCAAGAAATTGGGGCGAATTGAATTCTTGGTGATGTTAGTTTTGGCATTTCATGAATATGCCAAGCTCAATGCGTATTCCGGACCATCGTGACCGCGAATTCCGGAGGAACGTGACCGACGATTCCGTTTGATCGTGACCGGCCATTCCGTTTGATCGTGACCGATTTTAGGCTTGGCCCGGAATCACCGGTCACGATGCGGAATCCGCGGTCACGATCAAACGGAATGAATGCCTGGTAGGTGCTGGTTTTCAACTATTGCGGGCTATCCTCGCCGAATTTTTTCGGAGTCGAGGATGCCCACCAAGAGGAAAGCAATGCGCCAGATCAAAGAAGTTCTGCGGCTCAAATTCGATGCCAAGCTCAGCCATGAGCGTATTGCCGCCGCCACCGGTCTGTCCAAGGGGGCGGTCACCAGCTACCTGAAACGCGCCGTTGAGGCGGGTATTGGCTGGCCGCTGGTTCCTCTGCTTGACGATGCCGCGTTGGAGGCGCGGCTGTTCCGCACTGCGGGCGGTCCGGCAGCAGGCCACGCCGTCCCCGACTTTGCCCGCATCCATCAGGAACTCAAACGCAAGGGTGTCACTCTGCAACTGCTGTGGGAGGAATACAGCGCCGCACACACCGAGGGCGCCTACCGCTACAGCCAATTCTGCTTGCACTACGGGCGCTTTCGCAATCGCCTCAAGCGCTCCATGCGCCAGGTACACCGTGCCGGCGAGAAACTCTTTCTCGACTATAGCGGCAAGACCGTGCCGATCATCGATGCGGCCACCGGGGAGTTGCGCACAGCCCAGATCTTCGTCGCCGTGCTCGGCGCATCGAACTACACCTATGCCGAGGCAAGTTGGACGCAGTCGCTGCCCGACTGGATCGGCTCGCATCTTCATACCTTCGAGTTCATCGGCGCAGTGCCGGCACTGCTAGTGCCCGATAACCTTAAGAGCGCAATCAAGCGCGCGTGCCGCTATGAACCCGAGGCGACTTCCACGTATGCGGACATGGCGCGCCATTACGGTACGGCCATTCTGCCGGCACGGCCGTTTCATCCCCGTGATAAAGCCGCCGTCGAGGCGGGCGTGCTACTGGTGCAGCGCTGGATACTCGCACGGCTCAGAAACCGTCAGTTCTTCACGCTCGCCGAATTGAATGCGGCGATCCGGGAACTGCTCATCGATCTGAACAACCGCCCATTCAAGAAACTCCAAGGCTCGCGGGCGAGCGCCTTTGCCTCAATCGACCGCCCCGCCATGGCGCCGCTGCCGGCGACGCGTTACGAATATGCCGAATGGAAGGCGGCCATCGTCAACATCGACTATCACGTCGAGATCGACGGCCACTATTACAGCGTCCCGCACAGCCTGGTACGCTTGAAGCTCGAGGTGAGCTATAGCGCTACCACGGTTGAATGCTTCTTCAAGGGCAAACGGGTGGCCGCGCATGCGCGATCTCACCGCCGTGGCCGTCACACCACGCTGGCCGAGCACATGCCCGAATCCCACCGCAGGCACAGCGAATGGTCGCCCGGTCGTCTGCTCAACTGGGCACTGGGCATCGGCACGGGAACCCGCGACGTGGTGAAGTGGCAGCTTGAGAACCGCCCGCATCCCGAGCAGGGTTACCGCGCGTGCCTGGGTCTCTTGAATCTCGCCAAGCACTACGGCCCTGGACGCTTGGAAGCGGCCTGTCGGCGTGCATTGGCCATCGGCTCACCCACTCGCAAGCGCATCAAGTCGATCCTCGATACAAAGCTCGATCAGCATCCGGAACTGTTTGTAACGCCCATCTCTGGAAACCCCGTTTCATCTGCGTCTGCCCCGCATGCCAACGTGCGTGGGGCCGACTTCTTCCGTAGCGTCATTACCACCAACCCCACCAGCACAGGAGAAATCGAACCATGTTCATCCAACCCACCGTTGATACACTGAACCGTCTGAAACTGCACGGCATGGCCGCCGCGTTCACCGAGCAGATGACCCAGAGCGCTGCCTCCGAACTCGCCTTCGAAGATCGCTTCGGGCTGCTCGTGGAACGCGAAACCGTTTACCGCGACAACCGCAGACTCGCCCGGCTGCTGCAGTTGGCTCAACTCAAAGTGCGCGCCAGCTTGGAAGACCTCGACTTCCGCGCCCGACGCGGCCTGGATCGCGCGCAGATCGCGAGCCTTGGATCCTGCGATTGGATACGCTCGGCACAGAATCTTCTGATTCACGGCGCCACCGGATGCGGCAAGACCTTCATGGCGTGCGCGCTGGCCAACCAGGCGTGCCGGCAGGGACTCTCGGCGCTCTACGTGCGTGCGCCCAGACTCTTCGACGAGCTTAACCTGTGTCACGCCGACGGCAGCTTCCCCAAACGGCTGGCCGCCATCGCCAAGGTGAGTCTGCTGGTCATCGACGACTTCGCGATCTCGCCCATGGGGGCGCGCGAGCGCACGGATTTGCTCGAACTCCTTGATGACCGTGTCGGCACTCGCGCCACGCTGATCACCAGTCAGCTTCCCATCGACAACTGGCACGACTATATCGGCGACCCGACGCTCGCCGACGCCATTCTGGATCGCTTGGTGCACAGCGCGCACAAGATCCACCTCGAAGGTGAAACCATGCGAAAGCGTGCCGCTGCCGAGCGACAAAATGCGATCTCAAAATCGAAGAACATTGACTGATCGTGACCGAACAGTGTAAAAAAACCTAACAGCGCCGACCGGGCGTTTCGACCGGTCACGATCAAACGGAATCACCGGTCACGATCACCGGAATACGCATTTTGGGCGCACGCGGGGTAAAAAAAAGCCTCGCAACCCGAAGGCTGCGAGGCGTGGCGCACGATACTAACCTGCGATGATATGCCTCCCAGTTTTAGCGGATGCAACCATCTGAAGTAAAATTTTTACCTGAGATACAGGGACTTCCTTCCTGCTGGTTTTCGAGTCAGGCGAGATCTCACCTGACAGTTTCATTCTCACCACCCTTCCGATTTGGGGAAACGCCGGATACCCAATAGCGGAGAAACGCAGCCATACCGGTGCACTTAACCCCAAGATCGGGTTCGATCGCCCCCAAAAATAGGGCTAATCGCAGGTTGAAAATCCCAACATTAGGGGTGATAATCCCCAATATGGGGAAAAGTAATTCCATTTCACTCAGCGACGTCTTGTTCTCGGGTGTCCAGCAAAAGGTTTTAGGCCTGCTGTTTGGACACCCTGACCGCTCGTTCTATTCCAACGAGATCGCCAAGCTAGGCAAAACCGGCAA
>CAMDLH010000320.1 GCA_945901405.1 Bordetella parapertussis
GGCGGCGGCGAGCAATGTGTTGGCGCCGTGAAAACTGTAAATTGAAAAATGCGCATCCTTCGATGCGCATCACCAAGCACGGCGGCGCGTGCTCTTTGACGCCGTCAGGATGCGGCTGCTCGCGGTGGCGACCTACATCCTCGTCAAAATCTCATTGAGCCGACGGTGGTTGGTGTCGCATACCGACTGAAACGCTTCGCTGATGCGCGGGTCAGTACTGGCTTGATGCCAGAACAGCAATCCGGCAGCGCAGGCAATATCCCAGACCCCTCGTTGCGCGGGTAGCGGCAGAGCCGGTATAAATTCCCGTGGCGGGACTTCGCCGCCGGGCAGCGGCGCGTACATCATCGGCAACATGTCGTAGGCGGGCGCGAGTTGCAGCACGCGCGCAATATGAAAGCTCAAGTTTCCAGGATGCATGTCGGTATTGCCGATCAGACGCCCGAACCACCAGAGCAACTCAACCGCATGTACCGTGCCGTTATCGACCAGGCCCAGTCCCTGTAGTTGCGCCGCGAGCAAAGTCCAATCGGTCGAACCGGAACCCAGCAACGCGTGGCTGAGCGAATCCAGTGAGCATAAGGGCAGGCGTCCGTGAAGGCCGATACGGTCAAAGCGTTCGGCTTCGAAAAAGGTACGGGCGCCATGTTGCACGACGCGGCTACGCGCGCTTGCCAGACCGGGGAGGGTGGCGGCGCATTCCAGGGCAAGGTGCTCGCAGACCAGAAGATCGGCCCAGCGCCGCTCCGCGGCCGATTCGCCACCGCCTGAGAATTTCACCAACACATGCGGTGTTGCATGCCCGTGTTGACGCAATGCGGTGAATTTGGGGAATTCACCCGCCGCGCTGGACGCGGCCAAGCCGCCCATCAATGCTTCCTCGGCAAGCTCGGTGTAATGCTCGCCGAGTCGGGCTTCGGACGCCGGCGCTAGCGGCGCGAGCTTGGTATCAAGCCAAAGCTTGTACGCGTCATTGCCGAGCAGCAAATTTCCGCTGACATCCGACCCCGAATGGCTTAATACGAAAACGATATCGTCGTCATTCCATTCGTTTGGGTTCGACGACACGCCGAGCCGTTGATGTTGCGCGTGCGCGAGTTGGCGTCCGATAAAACCTTGCGGACGAATGTCGTAGAGCGGATAGGGCAACCCATCCCACCAACCGTCGCGAGACTCAGGCGGGACCGGCCAAGGCGAAGCATCCAGTGGCATGAGCGAGCCCTCTGGGTGCAAGAGGGCTAACTGTGACAAGAGTTTCACCTCGCCCACCGGATTCACTTCATAAAGTGGGATATCTGTGGAGAAACCGCGTAACGCTCGACGGCGCGCGTAACGGGTGCGACGCGTTTCACCGGCGCATACCCAACGTTCGACCGGGAGTTCCGCCAACAAGCGGTGCAGCGAACGAACGCTTACGTTTAAAGCCTTGGCAAGTACTGGAGCGCTGGCCCGAGGCATTCGACCCAATACTGATAATAGTTGGTCACGGGCAGCTTGATTAGAAGGTCGCATAAACACGAGGCGCCGATAGTTATGCCTCGAATTATGACACAAATATATATTTAATAATATATTAAATACAATAACATAACATATTATTTTATATAATTATGGCGTGAAATAAATAAGCAATTGTTGACAGTAACTGTTAGTAATGGATGGAACGGGATATCTACTCCGCCTTCAGCCCCGCGTCCTTGATCAACTCACCCCACATTCGATAGTCGGCACGCACACGCTCGGCAAACGACTCAGCGGAGCCGCCCAGGGGTTCGATGCCAGATTCGACCAAACGCGCTTTGTATTTCGGCTCGTCGATCACGCTCTGATAGCGCGAATTGAGCACGCGCACTACATCGGGATTAACAGACTTCGGCCCCAGGATGCCGAACCAGGTGGTCATCTCATATCCGGGCAGGCCGGCTTCGGCGGCCGTCGGCACATCGGGTAGCGCAGGTAAGCGCTTTTTCGCGGCGGTGGCAAGCGGCCGCAATTGGCCGTTGGTGATTTGCCCGCGCACCGGTTGCAATCCCATCGAGATCATCTGCACCCGGCCCGCCACCAGATCTCCGAGCACGGTGGAGGTGCCTTTGTAGGGAATGTGCGTCATTTGCACCCCGGCAATCCGCGTGAAGCGGTCGGCGGCCAGGTGGGTGGTGCTGCCGATGCCGGCGGAGGCGTAGTTCATTTTGCCGGGATTGGCCTTGATATAGGCGATGAACTCCTGCACGGTTTTCACCGGCAAGGAGGCGGGTATCAGCAGTAACTGCGGCGCTTCGGCGACATTGAAAATAGGCGCGAGCTCATCTACGGGTTTGATTGAGAGCGAACGGTACAGCCACGGTGCAATGACGATGTCACCACCCGCGACCATCAAAAGCGTGTAGCCATCCGGCGCGGATCTGGCGACCATCTCGGAAGCCACGTTTCCGGTTGCGCCGGGCCGGTTCTCGACCACGATCTGTTGTCCGAGCAAGGCCGCCGCGCCCTCGGCCGAGGAACGCGCGAGAAAGTCGGTAATGCCGCCGGGGGAAGTACCGGCCACCAGACGTATCGGTTTGACAGGATAGCTTTGCGCGCCGATTGACACGCTCAACGCCGCGCCAACGCAAGCGAGCGTGGCGCATGTTGAGAAGCGAAATCGATTGGATCTCATGGTTTTTCCCCTCGGACTATTGCGGTTCGATCTTGACGCTCTTGAACACGTTGGCCCAGTTGTCGCGTTCGCTTTTCATGAATTGCGCGATCTCAGTAGCACTGCCGGCGCCCGCGAAGCTGGTGAAGCCGAAGGTTTGCAGTCGTTTTTGATACTCGGCATCCCTCACGATGATATCCATTTCGCTATTGAGTTTTTGAATGATGTCCGCGGGCGTGCGCGATGGCGCGAACACAATGCCGATGCCGACCACACGGAATCCCGGAAAGGTTTCCGCGATGGCTGGAATGTTGTCCTTGGCAGGCAGGCGCTTCTCCCGGCTGATGGCGATCACCCGCAGCTTGCCCGAACTGAGAAACTGCTCCAGTTGCAGCATCGAAGCCCAGATCACGGGCAGGCGTCCCGCGACGGCGTCCGCCAGCATCTGCGGCGGCGCCTTGTAGGGCACCCACACCATGTCGATGCCGGCGCGCAAATTGAAATACTGCCCGGTGATTGCTTGAACGCCCGCGGCCTCCGAGCCGTAGCTCAATTTGCCGGGCTGTGCTTTTGCCATGGCGATCAGATCCGCCACGGTTTTGACCGGCAGATCCGGGCTGATCGCAAGACCAAATGTGGTGCTGTCGTAGAGCACCGCGACCGGCGCGAAATCACGCTCGGGGTCGTAGGGCAGTGACTTGAACATATAGCGGTCGGTGGCCGCGATGCCCACGCCGCCGAGGTAAAACGTATAGCCGTCAGGGGCCGCCTGCGCCATGGTGTTGCCG
>CAMDLH010000321.1 GCA_945901405.1 Bordetella parapertussis
GCAATGAATTTCCACACGTCCGTTTGCTCGCTGTTTAATGCGGCGCACACCGGACATTCTGGTACGTTTGAGCACCTTTGTCGGATACTTTTGCATTGAAAAATTCATCCTTTCTTGGCCGGTTCAGGCTAAGTCCGACAGGCTGCTAGGCTGAAGTTCCATCCCCAGAAACACGAAATTATCCTTTAGCATCATAAACTTGTATGCGTGTTGGGGTGCTGGTTTGCTGGCTACAAAGTAATTGTCTGTATCAACGCCAAGGCATGCGCCTGTTTGGAGTTTGCGGTAGTCACGATCTCGAAGCTGGGTGTGGTGTCACCGCTGCCGCGCGAGCGGCAGGTGTTGCGCGTCACGGTCGATAACTCATCGAGCAATGTGCGAAAGCTGTGCGCCGGCGTGCCATCGTCAAGCTGATGCGTCGAGGCCTTGCGCAGCGCCGCTGCTGCTGGTGTGCCACCAGCGGGTGGTGGCAAGCTTGGTGTGCGGGGCCAGGATGCGCGCGGCGACCATCGCGCACACCAGATCACGCTCTGGCTGTGCCCGCGTGCTCAGCAGTTGGGCAAAGCCCAGCCGGTGCATGGCCATCGACACGGCATGAACATGGCCGTGCGGCAGGGACTGGGTGATTTCGAGCAGGTCGCCCACGGGCCGCAGCGTCTCGCCGCGCAGCACGGCGCGCATCGAGGCGATCTGCGCGTCGCTGAACGTGGACAGATTGGCCAGGGTGCGCTTTCTGACGCGCGCCCCGTCACGGTAGGATTCGCGCAGCAAATACGTGGGGCGGGCGCCGCGGTTCGGAACGATGTCGATGTGCATGGACGCGCATCGTAGCGCACCCGCCCCGGAAGTACAAGCCCGTACATGGCTACATTTTGCGCGCCGGTTTACGCCCTCTTTGCTGCGTTCTCCCTCGTGAAATCCCTATGCAAGCGCGGTTTTGGGCGGGGGAACTTCAGTCTAATCAGTACGACGTCAATCCGCCATCCACCAATATCGTCTGCCCGGTAACATAATCCGCGGCAGGGCTCGCGAGATAGCTTGCCAGCCCCGCGACATCGGCTTCGGTGCAAAAGCGCTTGAACGGAATGCGGTCGATCATCATCTGCCGCCGCGCGGGGTCCGCGCCAAGAGACTTTTTGCGCGTGGGCGTTTCGGTGGTGCCGGGGGCGATGGCATTCACACGGATGCCGTGTTCGGCCCACTCGATGGCGAGCATGCGCGTCATTTGCGTGATGCCGGCCTTGCTGATGCCATAAGCGGAAATGCCGCCGATGCCGACGATGCCGTGGGTGGAGGCGATGCTGATGATGCTGCCTTTGCGCTTGGCTCCGATGAGATGACGGCCCATCTGCTGGCTCATGAAAAACGTGCCGGTGAGGTTGACATCCATCACCGTGCTCCATTCCTCGCGTGTCAAGTCCACGACCGGCTTGCGCAGCAGCACGCCGGCGTTGTTAACCAGGAGATCGAGCTTACCGAATTCAACAACCATTTTTTGCATCGCGGCTTCGACGCTGGCTTGATCGCGTACGTCGAGAGCGACGGGCACGCCGCGCGCGCCGTGCGATTTAATTTTTGCAAGTGTGTCGTCGAGTGCATCGGTTTTGAGTTCGGATACCGCGACATCGTAGCCGTCGCGCGCGAGAACTTCGGCGATGGCGGCGCCGATGCCGTATGACGCGCCGGTGACCAATGCGCTACGCCGAGCGGATTTTTCTGATTCAGGCATGATTACGTAAGTTATTGTTTTTAAAAGTATTTTGCGCGGCGTATTTTCTTGGGCCTGTCCGCTGGAAACACCGTGCTGCTGGCGGTGACACCGAGATCGACGAGCAGTTTGCACAGCGTAATTGCGCAGCGATAACCTTCAAGCACCGGCACGTCCCAGCCCATTTCCTTGAGCCGCGTTTGCAAATACGGTTGCAGCCAGAACGTGCCGGAGCAACCCAGTGTGATCACGTCCGCGCCCTCCTGCTCGATGGCGGCGACGGCTTCGACGACGGCGGCCTCAACCATCTCGGATTTTTCGCCGCGCGCCATTTTCGCCATCTGCTCGGCGCGTGTGGTTTCGCCTACGTGGGGCGGGCGCGGCAGCGGAAAGTTGATGTTGCGTATCGACGCGCAACGGTCGGCGAACTGATGGCGCAGCACCAGATCGTAGTAATACATATTGTGATTCTCTGCCAGATCGACCACGCTGAATTTATGGCCGAGCGTTGATGCAATATGCATCTGCGAATACGCGCACGAGGTGACCGGAATGCCGAAATGGTGCCCGATCTCGCGCGAGGCAAGAAACCCCGGCTCGCCGCCGCCCAGCAGCACGATACCGTTGTATTTGCCGCTCTCGCAAGCCTTGCGCACGATGGGCAGGCGCGCGGCGGCGACAATATCGAACTCCTCGCGCGTCTCCACTGGCCAGTCGCCGTAGGAGGCCTCAGGTCCCGGATCGCGCTCCCAATCGATGGTGTCGAGCAGCGGCGCCAGCGTTTTGTAATTCATCAGCGTTTCTTCCTTCGGGCCGAGAAAGTTACGTGTGCTGTGCTTGGCGGTGGATTTGAGATGGAAGGCTTCGATCAGCAGGAAGCGGTAGCGGCTTTTGTTGTCGGTCATTGGGGCGCGTGTGGTGTGTGGTTATGTGTGGCGATTGTAGCAAGGCAATTCATTTTCGAATTGGCTTGGGAAAATCGCGCGCTATCCGGCCCGCTACCACTTTCGCAACGGCAGGATCGATTTTCGTTTGCGCGAGGCGCGTCACGAGCGTCTTCTTGGTTGTCATGCCGTGACGCGCGAGTTCACGCGTAAATTCACGATCCTTTTCACGGCCCGCGACATACTTGGAAATCGCGAGGTCATGCACTTCGAGTGCATAGCCCCGCATAGCCGCTGGTGTTGGGGTTCTCCACGCGCACCAAACGCCGTTGCCAGCCCAAGGGCAGCGTAGCGGTGTCCGGCCCCACGCCTTGTGCGTAATAGCCGTGCGTTTCATAAAACGCAGAGCCTTCGCCGATGGCGACATCGACCTTGTCGGCGAGTTCGGGATGTGCGCGTGGATAGAGATCAACCTCCATCGACATCAGCAGCGCGACAGGCGCATTTGGAAATTGTCCCAGCACGGATTGATTGCCGATGATTACCAGTTCACGTTCGCCAGCGATGCGTCCGGCGGCGCGGATCAGGTGTTCAAGCTCGAAACGCCGCATATATCCGGTCACGCTCGCTTTTGCTTAGCACGCCAGCGAATGGCGTGGACTGGCGCAGCCGGGTGGCTCGCTCGCCAAGATCCGTGACCAGCGCCGCAAT
>CAMDLH010000322.1 GCA_945901405.1 Bordetella parapertussis
TCTGGTCGTAGTTCTTGGCTTCGCCGCCGTATTTCTTCGACAGCACATGCGTCAGCGCCGCCGTCAACGTGGTCTTGCCGTGATCAACGTGGCCTATCGTACCCACGTTCACGTGCGGTTTCGTCCGCTCAAATTTGCCTTTGGCCATAATGTCCTCGCTTACTTTTCGTCTTTACCGGTCTTATTGATAATCGCTTCCGTCACATGCCTTGGAGCTTCGGCGTAGTGCTTGAACTCCATCGTGTATGTTGCGCGCCCTTGCGTCAGGGAACGCAGCGTCGTTGAGTAGCCGAACATCATTTCCAGCGGCACCTCGGCCTTGACGGCCTTACCGCCGCCCGGAATGTCGTCCATGCCCAAAATCACACCACGCCGCGAATTCAGATCGCCGACGACATTGCCCATGAAATCTTCGGGCGTCTCCACTTCGACAAACATGATCGGCTCAAGCAATGCCGGATTCGCGCGGCGCAAACCTTCCTTGAAAGCCAGGGAGCCCGCCATCTTGAATGCGTTTTCATTTGAATCGACTTCGTGGAACGAGCCGTCAAACAGCGTGACTTTTACGTCCACCACGGGAAAGCCCGCCAACACGCCGGACGGAATCGCTTCGTTAATGCCTTTTTGCACCGCCGGAATGTACTCGCGCGGCACCGATCCGCCCTTGATGGCGTCGACAAATTCAAAGCCCTTGCCGGCGCCGCTGGGCTCGACCTTGAGCCACACGTGGCCGTACTGGCCGCGCCCGCCGGACTGCTTGACGAACTTGCCCTCGACGCGCTCGCAAATCTTGCGGATGGTTTCGCGGTAAGCCACCTGCGGCTTGCCGACAGACGCCTCAACGCCGAACTCGCGCTTCATGCGGTCAACAATGATTTCCAGATGGAGCTCGCCCATGCCGGAAATAATGGTCTGGCCGGATTCTTCATCCGAACGCACACGGAACGACGGGTCTTCGCGCGCGAGCCGTTGCAGCGCGATGCCCATCTTTTCCTGATCGGCCTTGGTCTTGGGTTCAACCGCCTGCGAAATCACCGGCTCCGGGAATATCATGCGCTCGAGAATGATGGTGTGATCCGGATCGCACAGCGTCTCGCCGGTAATCACTTCTTTCAACCCTACGCACGCGGCAATGTCGCCCGCGTGAACTTCCGCGATTTCTTCGCGTTCGTTGGCATGCATCTGCAACAAGCGGCCAATGCGGTCTTTCTTGCCTTTGATCGGGTTATAGACCGAATCGCCGGATTTCAACACGCCCGAATACACACGTATAAACGTCAATTGACCGACGAAAGGATCCGTCATCAATTTGAACGCCAAGGCGGAAAACTTCTCGCCGTCCTCGGCCTTGCGGTAGACTTCCGCGTCGCGGTCATCCATGCCCTTGACCGGGGGAATATCCACCGGCGAGGGCAGCAACTCGATAACGGCGTCAAGCATCGCCTGCACGCCTTTGTTCTTGAATGCGGAGCCACACAGCATCGGCACGATTTCGCAAGCAAGCACGCGTTTACGCAAACCGCGCTTGATTTCGTCCTCGGACAGACCACCTTCCTCGAGGTACTTGTTCATCAATTCTTCGTCGGCTTCGGCGGCCGCTTCAACCATTTTCTCGTGCCACTCGTCCGCGGTCGCTTGCAGCTCAGGGGGAATTTCGCGGTACTCAAACTTCGTACCCTGATTCGCTTCGTCCCAAACAATGGCCTTCATCTTGACGAGATCAACCACGCCGGAAAAACCTTCTTCCGCGCCGATGGGTACCTGAATCGGAATCGGGTTCGCGCGCAGACGCTCGCGCATCTGCGTGTAGACACGGAAATAATCGGCGCCCGTGCGATCCATCTTGTTGACGAACGCCAGACGCGGCACCTTGTATTTGTTGGCCTGACGCCAAACGGTCTCGGACTGCGGCTGCACACCGCCGACGGCGCAATACACCATGCACGCGCCGTCGAGCACTCGCATCGAACGCTCGACTTCAATGGTGAAGTCCACGTGTCCCGGCGTGTCGATGATATTGATGCGATGTTCCGGGAAAGAATTGCCCATGCCTTTCCAGAAGCAGGTCGTCGCAGCGGATGTGATCGTGATACCGCGCTCTTGCTCTTGCTCCATCCAGTCCATGGTCGCGGCGCCATCGTGAACCTCGCCGATTTTGTGATTCACGCCGGTATAGAACAGGATGCGCTCGGTGGTCGTAGTCTTACCGGCGTCGATGTGCGCCGAGATGCCGATATTGCGATACCGTTCGATAGGAGTTTTGCGGGCCACGATAATACCTGTAATTAACCTGTAAGAACTTGTTTTTATTGAATAAATCTAAAATCTATAATGCGAGAACGCTTTATTCGCTTCCGCCATGCGGTGCACTTCTTCACGCTTTTTCATCGCGCCGCCGCGGCCTTCCGCTGCTTCCGTCAATTCGCTCGCGAGGCGGCCTTGCATGGATTTCTCACCACGTCCGCGCGCCGCATCGCGTATCCAGCGCATCGCCAGAGCCGCGCGCCGCACTTGACGCACTTCCACCGGCACCTGATAGTTAGCCCCTCCCACGCGCCGGCTCTTCACCTCGACCATAGGCTTCACGTTATTGACCGCCAGCGTGAAAACTTCGAGCGGGTCTTTAGCGGACTTTTTCTTGATCTGATCAAGCGCGCCGTAAATGATACGTTCCGCGACTGATTTCTTGCCGCGCGTCATCAGTACGTTAATGAATTTCGCAACTTCCTGATTGGCGAACTTCGGATCGGGAAGAATCTCGCGCTTGGGTATTTCTCTACGACGTGGCATATCTGAATTCCTTTACTACGCAGCTTGGGGCTACGCCGCCTTGGGTTTCTTGGCGCCGTATTTGGAACGGCTCTGTTTGCGATCTTTAACGCCGGCGGTATCCAGACTGCCGCGCACCACGTGGTAACGCACGCCCGGAAGATCTTTAACCCGGCCACCGCGAATCAGCACCACCGAGTGCTCCTGCAAATTGTGACCTTCGCCGCCGATATAACCGATGACCTCGAAGCCGTTGGTCAACCGCACCTTGGCGACTTTACGCAGCGCTGAGTTCGGCTTCTTGGGGGTCGTGGTGTAAACACGGGTGCACACGCCGCGGCGCTGCGGCGATTGGCCTAGCGCCGGAACCTTGCTTTTCGTAACCGGGGCCTGACGGCCCTTGCGTACCAATTGATTGATGGTCGGCATAA
>CAMDLH010000323.1 GCA_945901405.1 Bordetella parapertussis
TGCTGATCGCCTTGCGCGACAAGCCACAGGCGCGGCCTACTACCGACACGCCTCCATAGCCCAAACTCATCGCTTCACTCGCAGCCATGATGCGCCGCGTGCGCTCGTCCAAATGCGGCCATGCCGAACGAAATTTCCGCTTCAATTCGGATACAGAACTCATGCTCGAAAAGCATACTACAATAGCCTCATAGTTGATACCTTTATTTATTTACACGGACTAAGCATCCAATTGCGCGGTAACCTCTTCCTGCTTGTCGCGCACTTCCGCTACGCAAGAAACCTGCGTGGCATCGCACATGATGGGACGTTTCGCGCGCTTTGCCGCTGGCAATTTTTCCGCGCGATTTTTCTTCGCGGCAGCACGGCGCTCCGCGACCCAAGCTTTGGCATATTCGATACCATCGGCGCCATCCGGCGCGTTCATGGCTATCGCCGCGTAATAGCCGTTTTCGGCCTCTGGAACACTGACCGCGCGCGGCGCGCCATATGCTGCCGCCCTGGGATCAAGCTTGTCGTCGAACACGTTCCAGCCTATCCACGCTGCCAGCGGAAAAACCACCAGCAGCAGTAGTGCACTGCCTACTACCTTCAGTGCCTTTTTCATATCGTTTCTCCTTTCGAGTCAATCAATTGTTACTGATGCAAGAGTGTCCGCGAGATCGGTCAACTAGGCCAAAGCCGCGCGGACTCGTGCAATGGATGCGCGGCACAATCATGCTCAGTGACGCCGATTATTTGCGTTGCATTCAGCCACGTTCGCAAGCCGGCAATCTATCTCGTCCGCGACCTCGTCGTCGAAGCCGCGCTCT
Source organism: Bordetella parapertussis (assembly GCA_945901405.1). GTDB lineage: Bacteria > Pseudomonadota > Gammaproteobacteria > Burkholderiales > SG8-41 > CAMDLH01. The sequence goes on from CAMDLH010000323.1 coordinate 813, forward strand.
GGCACGCAACTGAGAAGTTGCGGATATCCTTCGGGGAAATCCCTTGCCGAATGTTGCGTGAGGTCGGCATACAGGCGCTGCGTCACGCCCATGACTCGCGCGTCGGTCTCAGCAAAGAAGTAGCTTTCAGGAAATCCTCCGGATACAGCCGCCGCCAACGGGACGCAAACACCAAGCGCGCACCCGGATGCCCGGCCGCCCACTGCTCGAAACGAGGCTTGCAGCTCAATCGCCCAGTAGGGTGTGTTCCCTCCGGCTGCCGCACAATCGCATTATCGATTAAAGCGGCATGAGACGCTCGTTCGATAAGAATGATCATGGTTACCGGACTCATGGCGCTAAGCAAACTTATGGTCAAGGCGAAAGCGCTGTCAGAACAAGAGGGTTTAGTCTGGGTTCGTTTCAGCTTGCAGGATTGTCGCCCGGGTGGAGTTACGGCCAAACAAGAGCGCGGAGATCAAGACACTACGGATGGCACGTTGCACACGGATGGGCGTATGGTCGCCAAGGTTTATGACCGTCGTCGTATCAGAAAATCGAAGGCGGCAAGATGAACGCCTGGACAATCAAGAAAATCCGCGATCGCGGCGCCCATCACTATCTGTGAGGCAGTATAAACCTCGCTCGCGACGATGAATGTTGGGATTGGACAGGGGCGCTTGATCGATACGGATACGGCTATCTACACGGTGAAAGGGCGCACCGCATTGCCTGGGAGTTGTTCAATGGAACATCGCTCAAGCCCTTTGTCGTCGTGCGCCACGAATGCGGGAACAAAAAATGCTGTAACCCTCAACACCTATCAGCCGGCTACCAACTCGACCCTGCTGAAAGCCGCGTCAAACGGCTGCGCAACGCGATCGGCACGAAAAACGGCCGGGCGAAACTTGATCCTGACAAGGTTTTGAGCATCGTCGGCAGCGAAGCATCCCATCGGAGCACCGCGAAAACACACGGCGTCAATGAACGAACGGTACGCGATATCAGGTCTGGACGGCTGTGGGCACACCTGACAAAAATCCATCATCTTCCAATTTTTGGAAGATGATGCCGCTTTTGGTGCGGAGCACAACAATTCGATGGAAAAATGTTTAACAAAAACAATCATTTATTGGCGGAGTGGACGGGACTCGAACCCGCGACCCCCGGCGTGACAGGCCGGTATTCTAACCAACTGAACTACCACTCCAGATAACAATACACCTGCGAACCTGCTAACTACTCACTGCAAACATTGGTGGGTGCTGACGGGTTCGAACCGCCGACATTCGCCTTGTAAGGGCGACGCTCTACCAACTGAGCTAAGCACCCGAAGAACCAGAGCGGAACCACAGCGCCGCAAAGGCGCGGATTCTAACGTATTTCCGGGTAAACCGCCAAATTTAACCTGGCGATTATTCCAGGAACAACCCAAGCCCTGCAACGCGTCAGTGCTGAATAGCAACCGGCGTGGCTGGTTCCACCGGAGGTACCGGCGCCGCCACGGGTTGTTCAGGCAGCGCCTGCGGCACGCGTTCGAGCGCCAGCTCCAGCACGTTATCGATCCACTTCACCGGATGAATATCCAGACGGTTCTTGATGTTGTCGGGAATCTCTACCAGGTCTTTCACGTTTTCTTCCGGGATCAACACGCGCTTGATGCCGCCGCGATGCGCCGCCAGCAGTTTTTCTTTCAGCCCGCCGATGGGCAGCACTTCACCACGCAACGTGATCTCACCAGTCATCGCGACGTCGGCGCGCACCGGAATACCGGTGAGCACGGACACCATCGCCGTGCACATGCCGATGCCGGCACTCGGGCCGTCTTTCGGCGTGGCGCCTTCGGGCAAGTGGATGTGTATATCGTTCTTCTGATAGAACTCGGCCTGTATGCCGAGCCGCTGTGAGCGCGCGCGCACCACCGACATCGCCGCCTGCACCGACTCCTGCATCACTTCGCCAAGCTTGCCGGTGATGGTCATCTTGCCTTTGCCCGGCATGGTGGCCGCTTCGATGGTCAGCAACTCGCCGCCGACTTCAGTCCAGGCTAATCCGTTGACCTGGCCGATCTGATTCTTTTTCTCGGCCATGCCGAAGCTGTAGCGGCGCACACCCAGATACTTGTCGAGGTTGCGCGCGGATACGGCAATCTTGCGGCCCTTGTCGCCCGCGGCTCCCGCCTTCACCAGTTCCTTGACGACCTTGCGGCAGATCTTGGAAAGCTCACGTTCGAGCGCACGCACACCTGCTTCACGCGTGTAGAAACGCACGATGTCGCGAATCGCGCTTTCGGATACCGCGATTTCCTCAACCTTCAAGCCGTGATTCTTCACCAG
>CAMDLH010000324.1 GCA_945901405.1 Bordetella parapertussis
TGCAGGCCGATCCATCGCGCCTGTTTGCAACAGGTGTCACGCTGGCGGACATCGAACAGGCCATCGGCAAATCCAATATCAACGTCGGGGCGGGATTTTTGCGTCACGGCGATCAGGAACTCACCGTGCGCGGCATCGGCTTTTTGACCACCGCCGAAGACATCAAGCGCATTGTGCTTAAAGCCAAGGACGGCACGCCGGTGAACGTGGGCGACATCGCCAACGTGATTCAATCGTATACGCCAAGGCGCGGCGCGGTCGGTGTTGGTCTCGAACTGGAAGGCGTGGAAAGTTTTATCTGGATGCGGCGCGGACAAAATCCGTCGCGGGTGCTCGACGGCATTCATGCCAAGGTGAAGGAACTCAACGAGAAACTTCTGCCCGCGGGCATGAAAATCGAAACCTATTACGATCGCAGCGATCTGGTGGGTCTGACACTTTCAACGGTGCACAAAAATCTGCTGAGCGGCTTTTTGCTGGTGGTGGGCGTGGTGTGGCTGTTCCTGCGCAGCCTGGTGTGCTCCGCCATTGTCGCGGCGGTGATTCCGCTGTCGCTGCTGGTGGCGTTTTTGGGCTTGCACATGCTGGGGCTGCCAGCGAATCTGATTTCGATGGGCGCCATCGATTTCGGCATACTGGTGGACGGCGCGGTGGTGCTGGTGGAAAACGTGATTCATTCGCTGCGCCATGAACGCCCCACGCACCGGCGCGGGGTGTTGAATCTGGTGGTGCGCTCCGCCGTTGATATCGGACGGCCCACGCTCTACGCCATGCTGATCATCATCGCCGCGCTGGTGCCGGTGTTTACCCTGCAATCGGTGGAAGGGCGCATTTTCCGCCCGCTCGCGCTGACCTATTCATTCGCGCTGGCGGGTGCGCTGGTGTTCGCACTGACGCTGGTGCCCGCATTGTGCGCGGCGCTGTTCCGGCCCAAGCATGCGCAACTGCAAGAGCCGGTATGGATCGAAAAGCTGCGTGATGGTTACCGGCGCGCGCTGACATGGATGTTAAACCGCCGACCACTCATCGTACTCGCGGCGTTTGTCATGCTGGCGCTGGGCGGACTGACCTTGACGCGGCTGGGCACCGAGTTCTTGCCCGAACTGGATGAAGGCGATATCCAGCTTTTCGTCGAAATGCCGCCCAGCATTGCGCTCGCCAGGGGTCAGGACATTCTGCTCGAAGTACGCAAACGGTTACTCAAGTTTCCCGAAGTCAGCAAAACCATGAGCGAGCAGGGCCGGCCGGAAGATGGCACCGACAACGAAGACGTCAACATGAGTGAGACCTTTATTCGTCTGAAGCCGAAGAAAGAATGGCGGCCAGGCCTGGATAAGCGCCGCCTGATCGACGAAATGCGCGTTTCACTCAGCGAAATTCCCGGCGTGCGTTACAACTTCTCGCAACCGATGAAGGACAATGTTGAAGAAGCGGTGAGCGGCGTGCGGGGCAAGGTGGTGCTGAAAATATTCGGTCCGGACCTTGCTCAAATGCGCGCGACGCTGGAGCACGCCAAGGAATCCCTGAAAAGTGTTCCCGGCATCGTCGATCTGGATTTGTATCGCGACGCACTGAAACCGCAGTTGCAGGTGATCTTTGATCGTCAGGCGCTGGCGCGCGCCGGCGTGAGTATGGACGACGCGCAACGCGCGCTGGAAACCGCACTGGCGGGGCGCGTGGCCACCACCCTGTGGGAAGGCGAACGCCCGGTGCCGGTGCGCATACTGCTGCCGCTGGAAGTGCGTGATGATGCCGATAAAGTCGGCGCAGTCACTGTGGTGGGCGAATCCGGCGCACGCATACCCATACGCGAACTCGCGGTCATCCGCATGGCCAATGCGCTGGCCACCATCAATCGCGAGGGCAACAGCCGCTTTCTCGCGCTTAAGTTCAATATCGAAGGGCGCGACATGGGCTCGGTGGTAAACGACGCCATCGCCAACGTGGCGAAAAGCGTCAAGGCGCCTGAGGGCCATTATTTTGTGTGGGGCGGCGAGTTCGAGAATCAGGCGCGGGCCATCGCGCGGCTCAAACTGGCGGTGCCGCTGGCATTGCTCGCGGTACTTGGCCTGCTTTATGCGGCAATGAATTCCGGGCGCAGCGCGCTATCGATTTTGCTCACCGTGCCGTTTGCACTCACCGGCGGCGCATTCGCCTTGCTGGTTGCCGATGTGCCGTTATCGGTAAGCGCGGCGGTAGGCTTTATCGCGCTGATTGGACAAGTGTCGCTGATGGGCCTGCTGGTGTTGAGCGCCACCGAAGCGCGCAGGCACGATGGCGAAGCAGTGCTCCCCGCGCTGATCGCGGGCGCCGCCGACCGGCTGCGCGCGGTGTTGATGGCGGCGATGCTGGCGCTGGTGGGATTGCTGCCGATGGCGCTGTCGTCGGGGGTGGGCAGCGAAACCCAGCGCCCATTCGCGCTGGTGGTGGTGGGCGGCATGATCACCGCGCTGATTGTTACGATGGCGCTGTTGCCGGTGCTGTATAGCTACATCACGCCCAGCCGGTTGGCGACGCCCGAAGAAGAAGACGCGCATATCGGGGATGCGCGATGAACCGCCTGTGTTTATCACAGGTTTTCGGGCTGCTTGCTTTGTTGCTCGCCGGCATTGCGCCCGCCGGCGCGCAGCAGAGCGCGCAAGATCGCACGCCGCCTGCGATAGTGGTGAGCCTGCAGGAGGTGCTGCGACTGGTACGTGAGGTAAGTCCGCGTCTGGCGCTGGAACGCCTCAATATCGGCGGCGCCGAGGCCAATCGCATTACCGCGGGCGCGCATCCCAATCCCACCCTCAATTACGGGCAATACCGGCCGCAAAGCGGACAGCGCACACTGTTCGATGGCAACCGGCAGGAGCAAGCCACACTCGAATTGCCGTTGCTGCTGAACGGCCAGCGTGCTGCGCGCATCGAAAAGACCGACCGCGAAATCGACGCCGCGCGCGCGCGCGTTGCTGCGGGCGCGAGTACACTGGCTGCGGAGGCCGGCGCCGCTTTCATTGCGCTGCTTGCCGCCCAGGAAAAAGCCACACAACTCGGCAGCGCACTCGATGAACTGACGCGCCTGCGCAAGCTGGTGTCCACCCGCGCGGATCTGGGCGCGGCAAGCCGTTACGACGTGACGCGTCT
>CAMDLH010000325.1 GCA_945901405.1 Bordetella parapertussis
GCGCCTCGATCTGGATGACACGCTGCGCATCGCGGTGATCAGCATTGACCCGTCGCGCCGTAAAAGCGGCGGCGCGCTGCTCGGCGACCGCATCCGCATGAACGCGCTGACGCCGTGGAGCAAGGGCGCGCTCGTCTACATGCGCAGCCTCGCCACGCGCGACACCGGCAGCGAGATTTCAGCCGCGCTGCCCGATGTGATCGGCGCATGCAAGGTCGCCGGCTTCGACCTGGTGATCGTGGAAACCTCCGGCATCGGCCAGGGGGATGCCGCCATCGTGCCGCTGGTGGATGTGCCGCTGTATGTGATGACGCCTGAATTCGGCGCCGCCAGCCAGCTCGAAAAAATCGACATGCTGGATTTCGCCGAGTTCGTCGCCATCAACAAATTCGACCGCAGGGGTGCGGCCGATGCCTTGCACGATGTCGCCAAGCAGGTGCAGCGCAACCGGCAGGCCTTCGGCAAAGCGCCCGCCGCCATGCCGGTGTTCGGCACCATCGCCAGCCGCTTTAACGACGACGGCGTGAGCGCGCTCTACCAGGCATTAAAGCCGCGCCTCGCGCAACTCGGCCTGCCCGCCGCCGAGGGCAACCTGCCGCGTGTGCAGACTCGGCACAGCACGCAACTCACACCCATCGTGCCCGGCGCGCGCGTGCGCTACCTTGCCGAGATCAGCGAAACGGTGCGCGGCTACAAGCAACGTGCGCGCAAACAATCCGCGCTCGCACGCGAGATTCAGCAACTGCGCGAAGCACAACGAATGATATCCACTGCCGTTGCGGCGCTCGACGAACAGGCAAAGACACGCGAGGCTTTGCTGGACTCCGCCGCACGCAAACTGCTGCAACAGTGGCCGGAGTTGAAAAAGGCCTATGCCGGTGACGAATACGTAACGCATAGCCGCGACAAGGAAATCCGCATAGCACTCACGCACACTACGCTGTCGGGCAGCAAGATACGCAAGGTGTCGTTGCCGCAATACGAGTGCCACGGCGAACTGCTCCAGTGGCTGATGCTGGAGAACGTGCCGGGCGCGTTCCCGTTCACGGCGGGCTGCTTCGCCTTCAAGCGCGAGAACGAAGACCCCACGCGCATGTTCGCCGGCGAAGGCGATGCGTTTCGCACCAACCGCCGCTTCAAGCTGTTGAGCGAAGGCCTGCCGGCCAAGCGGCTGTCCACCGCGTTCGACAGCGTGACGCTGTATGGCAACGATCCCGATCTTCGCCCCGATATTTACGGCAAGGTAGGCAACTCGGGGGTGAGCATCGCCACGTTGGATGACATCAAGGCGCTCTACGCGGGCTTTGATCTGTGCGACCCCGCAACTTCGGTGAGCATGACCATCAACGGCCCTGCGCCGGCGATACTGGCGATGTTCATGAACACCGCCATCGATCAGCAGTTGGAGAAATTCGCCTCCGCCCACGGGCGCCAACCCACCAGTGACGAGGCGGCGAAAATACGCGCCTGGACATTCGCCAACGTGCGCGGCACGGTGCAGGCCGATATTCTGAAAGAAGACCAGGGCCAGAACACCTGCATTTTCTCCACTGAGTTCAGTCTCAAGGTGATGGGCGATATCGCCGAATATTTTGTCGCGCGCGAGGTGCGCAATTTTTACTCGGTGTCGATCAGCGGTTATCACATCGCCGAGGCCGGCGCCAATCCGGTGAGCCAGCTTGCGTTCACGCTGGCCAACGGTTTTACCTTTGTCGAGGCGTATCTCGCGCGCGCCATGCACATCGACGACTTCGCGCCCAATCTGTCGTTTTTTTTCAGCAGCGGCATGGACCCGGAATACACGGTGCTCGGCCGTGTCGCGCGGCGCATCTGGGCGGTGGCGATGCGCGAACGCTACGGCGCCAACGAGCGTTCGCAGAAGCTCAAGTATCACGCGCAAACCTCGGGCCGCAGCCTGCACGCGCAGGAGATTTCGTTCAACGACATTCGCACCACGCTGCAGGCGCTGACCGCGATATACGACAACTGCAACAGCCTGCACACCAACGCCTACGACGAAGCAATCACCACGCCCACCGACGAGAGTGTGCGCCGCGCGATGGCGATCCAGTTGATCATCAACCGCGAATGGGGCCTGGCGAAAAACGAAAATCCGAATCAGGGCGCGTTCATTATCGACGAACTCACCGAACTGGTGGAGGAAGCCGTGCTCGCGGAGTTTGAAAAAATCGCCGAGCGCGGCGGCGTGCTGGGCGCGATGGAAACCGGCTACCAGCGCGGCAAGATTCAGGAAGAGAGCATGCACTACGAGATGCTCAAACACGACGGGAGCCATCCGCTCGTCGGTGTGAACACCTTCCGCAATCCGAACGGCGATACGGCGCCGGCGCACCTTGAACTGGCGCGCTCAACCCCCGAGGAAAAACAGAGCCAGCTCACGCGCCTGCACGATTTTCATCAACGGCACGCGGCCGCGGCGCCGGCGATGCTGCAACGCCTAAAGCAGGCGGTGATCGATAACCAGAACGTGTTCGAGGTGCTGGTGGACGCTGTGCGTGTGTGTTCGCTGGGGCAGATCACCAACGCGCTGTTCGAGGTGGGCGGGCAGTACCGGCGCAATATGTAGGCGCGCCCACGCACGCGTGATCAATCAGTCGGGCAGCTTCGTCGACTGCCAGACCACCATCTGCCACCTGCCGCCCTTGTTGGCGTAGACGTCGGTGAAACGCACGCCGAAGCTGTTCGGTTTGCCATTGGAATTGACGCTGATGCGCGCGATACCCGTCAGCACCACCGCATCGCCGCAATCCCGCGCCTTGACCTCGGAGGGCACCACCGAGGTATAGACGGTCGCGCCTGACTCCATCGCCGCGATCAAGCTCTGCTTGGTATCCTGCCGCGCCGAGGAGTGCGTGTATACCAGGTCGTCGGACAACAATTCTTTCAGCGTCGCGACGTCCGATTGCCCTGTCGCGGTCATGCGTTTTTTATCGAGATCGATGATCATTTGTGCGTTGCCGGCCATGTCTTTCTCCTTGATGGTTGTTTTAAACGTGAGTGTTCACTGCGGCTCTACACCGGCGGCCTTCAGCGCCGCCT
>CAMDLH010000326.1 GCA_945901405.1 Bordetella parapertussis
GCCGGCTCTTTTGCCGCGAGCCAGATGCCGAGGCCCAGGGTTTGCAGGCCGGTCACCAGCACCACCGTCCATCCGGCGCGCCAGAGAAAATGATGATGTTCGCCGAGATCACGCATCGCTTCGCGCAGAAAAAGGTACGACAGCGTGAACAGCAATGCGCACGCCAGCGCAACCACGGCGGCACGTCCGAAAATGAGGTTCGACAAGGTATCGCCGCTGGCGCGAAAGGCGGCGGTACCTGTCTTGCCGACAAGCATGAGAACAACGCCGCAGAACACGATGATGAGCGCCGTCCAGCCCAGCGGCGTGAGTTGTTCGGAGAAAAGCAGACTGCCGATGATCGCGGTCATGATCACGTCTGTCTTGGTCAGCATGGTGCCGACGACGAAGTTTTTCAGACGGAACATGTAGATTAGCAATGCGGTGGCCAGCACCTGCGTCAGCGCGGCGGAGGCGCTGTACCACAGATAGGCCGCGCTGAATTTTGGAATGCCCAGCCCGGTATAGGCCATGGCCGCGACGAGAAAAACAATGAGCACCGGCATGCCGAACAGCGAACGCACGTAGGTCGTGCCCATGGTCGAGAGGCTTTGATTGAGCGTCTTCTGCGCGGCCGTGCGCACCGCCTGCATCAGCGCGGCGAATACCGAGATCGGTATCCAGATCCAGGCGAGTTCCATTAAATCCCGATGTGTAGCCCGGAAAAAGCGTAGCGTATTCCGGGAAGCGTTTGCCGCTTATTCCGCAGGCTCCAGCCGCGCCAGCACGCCGTTAGGTGAATCGGTCAGCACATAGATAAACCCATCCGGCCCTTGCCGCACGTCGCGTATGCGGCCGACGGTATTCTTGATCAGACGTTCTTCGCGCACGACTTTTTCGCCGTCGAGTTTGAGGCGCACGAGCATCTGATCCCGCAGCGCGCCGACGAAAAGATCGCCGCGCCACTTGGGGAATTTGCTGCCGGTGTAGAACGCCATGCCCGAGGGCGCTATCGAAGGCACCCATTTGTGCAGGGGCTGCGCCATGCCGGGCTTCTCCGTGCCTTCGCCGATCTTGGTGCCGGTGCCGTAATTTGCGCCATACGTAATAACCGGCCAGCCGTAGTTCACGCCTGCGCGTATCACGTTGATTTCGTCGCCGCCTTGCGGGCCGTGTTCGTGCGTCCATAACAAACCGCTTTGCGGATGCAGCGCGGCGCCCTGCATGTTGCGGTTGCCTAGCGTGAATTTCTCCGGCAGCCAGCCGGGTTTGCCTACGAAAGGATTGTCCTTCGGTACGCGGCCATCGTCGTGCAGCCGTATCACCGAGCCGTTGTGGTCGCCGGGGTTTTGCGCGCGCTCCATCTCGCCGCGGTCGCCGAGTGTGATGAACAAATAACCCTCGCGGTCGAACACAATGCGCGAGCCGAAGTGATAGCCCGTGCGCAGCTTGGGCTGCATTCTGAAAATCACCTGCGCGTTTTCGATGCGATTATTCTTGAACACGCCGCGCGCGACTTCGGTGCCGATGCCGCCGTCGCCACGCCCGGAATAGGATAGATAGACGAGTTGATTCTCGGCAAATTTCGGGTGCAGCACCACGTCCATCAAGCCGCCCTGGCCGGATGGCGTGACTTCGGGATGGCCCTCGACCGGACGCGGATCCAGTTTGAAATCCTTGCCGACGAGTCGTAATTTGCCCGCGCGCTCGGTGACGAGCATGCGTCCATCGGGCAGGAAGGCGATCGACCATGGGTGATTCAGCCCCTCGGTCATGGTGACGACGCGAAAGCTGTGTTCCTGTGATGACTGCGTTTGCGCGCATGCGACCGATGCCGCAAGCAGCAGCATTCCAGTTACAAGGAAATTAAGAAGTTTCATGGTTTTTACCTCAGTCCGCGCGTATGTCCGCTTCCTTGATCAGGCGCGCCCACTTCGCGGTTTCCGCTTTCATGAATGCCGCGAATTCGTCGGGCGAGCTGCCCACCGGGTCTGCGCCTTGCGCCACTAGCTTGTCGCGCACGTCCGGGTGCTTCAACGCGCGCGCGACTTCGCTGTGCCAGCGCGTGATGATTTCGCGCGGCGTGCCGGCGGGCGCGGCAAGCGCGAACCAGTTGACGACTTCGTAGCCGGGCAACGTCTCGGCCATGGCGTGCACATCGGGCAGCAGTGGCGAGCGTTTCAGGCCCAACACGGCGAGCGCGCGCAGCTTGCCGGCCTTGACACTATTGATGCCCTGCAAGCCGCTGTCGAACGCGATGGGGATGTGCCCGCCCATGAGATCGCCGAACGAGGGGCCGCTGCCCTTGTAGGCGACGGCGATCAATTTTGTTTTTGTCATCGACTCGAACAATGCACCGGCCAAGTGCGGCGCGCCGCCGTTGCCGCTATGGCCGTATTGAATCTGGCCGGGTTGGGCGCGCACCAGCGTGATGAAATCCTTCACCGTGCGTGCCGGAAACGACGGGTGCGCATAGAGCACGAACAGCACCGACACCACCTGCGTCAACGGCACAAAATCGCGCTGCACGTTGAACGGCAGCTTCGTGTAGAGCGATGGATTCACCGCAAGATTGCCCATGGTGCCCATGAATAGTGTGTGGCCGTCGGGCGGCGATTTTGCGGCAAGCTCGGTGCCGATGATGCCGGCCGCACCCGCGCGGTTGTCGATGACGATTTGCTGGCCCAGCGTTTCGGATACTTTTTGCCCGACCACGCGCGCCACGATGTCGGTGCCACCGCCGGGTGGGAACGCCACAATTACGCGCACGGACTTCGAGGGGAAGGTTTGCGCGATTGCCTGAGTGGCGGCGCCGCTTGCCAATGCGCACAAACCGATGCAAAGACTGACACGAGAGATAATGTTCATGGGAGTTTGCCGCAAGGAAAGCGGGCATTTTACCAGCGCCGACGCACGAGTTGATCTGATGCTCCCGTAATCACAATTTCCCGTCTAGATCGAGCGGTCATGGCTCAAAGCGGGGAGCGCCGGACCGCTTTTTGAGGGCACGCAAGTGGCGCAGTGGTCGAATTTGCAACAGTGCGCCTCG
>CAMDLH010000327.1 GCA_945901405.1 Bordetella parapertussis
TGCTGTTCGTGGCGATCTTTGGCCCCGGCGCGCTCGCGGGCACCATGGCCATCGCGTTTCGCTCCATCGGCTTCGTCGGCAAATTATTCGGCGAGGCACTGGAAGAAGCGCGCCCCGGCCCGATCGAGGCATTGAAGGCCGCCGGCGCGCCGTGGTCGAGCATTTATCTGAAAGGCTATTGGCCGCAAGTCGAACCGGCGTTCTGGGGCATCGCGCTATTCCGATGGGATATCAGCGTGCGCGAATCTGCCGTGCTGGGGTTGGTCGGCGCGGGCGGCATCGGCATGGCGATCGACTCCGCAATGAATCTTTTTCAGTGGGAGCGCGTGGCACTGATGCTGGTGGCGATATTCGCGGTGGTGGTGGCGGCTGAACTGGCGGTCACTTATATCCGCAAGCGCCTATTATAAAAATATCAATAAAAACAACAAGTTACATTTAACGGTTGCTTGCCCGAACTGGCAACTTACTCAGCCTTGATGCCGGCCTGCTGTACCACGCGCGCCCACTTCACGGTTTCTGTCTTGATGTGCGCAGCGAACACGTCGGGTGTGCTTGCAATGGTTTCAGTGCCCTGACCGGCGAGGCGTTCCGCGATTTCAGGCTGACGCAAAATTTTCACCATGTTTGCGCCGAGCTTGGTGACTATGGCCTTCGATGTTCCCGTTGGCGCGAGCAGACCATGCCAAGTCGTCGTCTGAAAATCCGCGTAGCCGGATTCGGCAACAGTGGGCACGTCCGGCGCGGAAGCGGAACGTTTCGCACTGGTGACCGCCAGTACGCGCAGCCGCCCGGATTTCACCTGCGGCATGGCGGCGATCAGGTTGCCGAACATGATTTGCACGCGCCCCGCGATCACATCAGCAAGAGCCGGCCCCGTACCCTTGAACGGCACATGCGTGATGTTTACACCCGCGGTCAGCTTGAATAGCTCTCCCGAGAAATGGTTCCCCGTGCCCGCGCCGCCCGACGCAAAGTTAAGCTGGCCCGGCCGCTCCTTCAGATGCGCCACGAGTTCCTTCACCGAGCGCACCGGCAGCGAAGGATGCACCACCAGCGCATAAGGCGTCTCGGCGAGCAGCGTGACCGGCGCAAAATCCTGCATCGGCTTGTAAGCGAGCTTGGGAAACAGCGCCGGGTTGATCGCCAGCATGCCCACCGACGCGATGAGCAGCGTGTAACCGTCGGGTGCGGCGCGCGCCGCGATCTCGCAGGCAATCGCGCCTCCCGCGCCGCCGCGATTGTCGATGATCACCGGCTGGCCCAGCGCGTCATTCAGGCGCTGGATCACGCTGCGCGCGAGGATGTCGCCGCCGCCACCGGCGGACGAACCTACCAAGAGGCGCACGGGTTTTGTCGGGTAATCCTGGGCTGCGCCGTGCGCCGCGGGCAATGCGGCAGATAGCGCAATCAACAACAGCGGTGTTACGTGCGTGCGTGTATTCATGATATTTCCGTGAAGTATACTCACGTGCTGAATTTGCGTCCCGACGGGCGCGACAACCCCTGGAGAATCCGCACCATGCAACGCAAGGATCTGGGCATCGCCATCATCGGCGCCGGCCGCATCGGCACGCTGCGCGCGACACTTGCCGCGGCGCATCCCGCCGTCAAATTTATCTCGATCTCTGACCGCGACCCGTTGCGCGCCGAAGCGCTGGCCAAAAAAGTTGGCGCGCAGTTTCACACTGGCGATAACCTTGCCGCGATGTCGCACCCAGAGGTCAATGCGATCGTCGTCTCCACCATCGAGATGGAGCATACCGAGCCGGTGTTGCAGGCGCTGGCACTGGGCAAGCCCGTGCTGCTGGAAAAACCCATCGCGGTCGATCTCGATGTCGCCGACCGCATCATCGATGCAGCCGCGAAAGGCGGTTCGAGTTTGCATATCGGCTACAGCCGCCGTTTCAAGAAGCGTTACCTGCTGGCGAAAGAACAGATCGTGCAGGGCCGCATCGGCCAGATCACCGGCACGGCGGCGCGTGTCTACAACTCGCGCTCGCAAGCGATGCAGACACTCGCGCGCATGCGCCCCGAGAACAATCCGGTGTCGGGCCTGACTTACTACATCGATCTCATGAACTGGCTGCTCGCGGGCAACGAGCCGGTCGAAATCGTCGCGCGCGGGCAACGCAGCGTGCTGAAGTCGATGGGGCACAACGCGGTCGATGTGGCGTGGGTGTTGATCACCTACGCCGACGGCGCGGTGGCGAGCCTCGGCGTGAGCTATGCGCTGCCGCGGCTCTACCCGTCACTCGGCCACGCCGCGCGTGTTGAAGTGCTGGGCAGCGAAGGCGTGATGCTGCTGGATGACGATCACACCGATCAGATAATGTACAGCGAACAGGGCGCGGATCATGTTTATATCCCGGAGCACCGCGCCAACATGGTGTTCCTCGGCAGCGGCACGCCGGGCGATTGGGCGCTGGGCGAATTTTGGGGGCCGGTCGCCACCGAAACGCGTGCCTGGCTCGACCATTTGTCGATGGGCCGCACCTGCCATCTGGCGACGGCGCTGGATGCGCGCAAGGTTGTTGAAATCACGATTGCGATAGAACAATCGCTGCGCACACGCAAGGCGGTTGAATTGAATGGAGGCGTCAGAACATGATTCGTTGCACGAGAAAACTCGCGGCATGGGCCGCCGCCACTCTACTCGCCATGAGCGCCGTCAGTGAAGCCGTATACGCGCAAGCGTGGAAGCCCTCGCGCGAAATAACCATCGTGGTGGGCACCGGCGCTGGCGGCGGGCAGGATGCCGCGGCGCGCGCCATGCAGCGCATGATGACCGAACGCAAGATCGTTGAATCGCCGATTACCGTGCTCAACAAGCCCGGCGGCGGCGGCGCAATTGGCTGGACATTTCTCAATCAGCACGCAGGCGACGCGCACTATTTGCAGATCGCGAATCCCTTATTAGTAACCAATCACATCATGGGCCGCGCGGTGGTGAGCCACGCAGATGTCACACCCCTGGCAACCTTGCTCGCGGCAGCAACAGCGATTTCGGTGAAGGCCGATTC